>CALWTP010000080.1 GCA_944384495.1 uncultured Clostridia bacterium | reverse complement strand
CTACCACTTTTTCTTCTTTCTTTTTATTTTTAATTTCAATAATTTTATCAATAATTAAGTATTGCAATGATGTTAAAATTGCCGATACGACTTGTCCTGTAAGCATATATATGGCAAAGACACTATTATAAAATAGTGCAAATATTCCCAAAATAATTGGCATTATAATCTGCATCCATTTGGCGGCACCAGCTGTTTTAATTTCTTTCCCGGCCTTTCTATTTCGTCTTTTCTGGTGAAGGTTGATAAGATACATGCTTAAGAATGAAGTTAAAATGATAATCACTGGCAAAATATAATATCCATTTACTCTGCTTCTTTCAGCTTTTAAATCTTCCATAAAAGCATTATATATTTCTTCTTCTCCTTCTTGCACATAATCTCTTCCTAAAGAGGATTCGATTGAAGAATAACTCATAATTGACTGTGTGGTTGGGGAGTCGGCGATCCAAATGTTATCTATCCATAAAAAGCTTTCTTTATTTTGATCATAAACTTTTACAATTGTTCTCATCGCAACATTTTGAACAGCCCCTGAAAGATAAATGTTTTCAGTTACAGGATTTCCATTCTCATCAAAAACTTGCTGTCCATTTTCATCTAGAACTGGGTTGTTTTCAATTAAAATAATTTCCTGTGATGCCTCTCCTTCAGTCTCCACTGGGAAGATTTTGTTTATAAGTGTTACAATATACTCATTGCTTGTTATTGTTGGATTTTGATCACTTGTTTCTCCTTCAGCTGGAGGAATATAATTTGGATTGTCCATCTCAAAAGATTCTTTATACTCAATTGGCCCTGCAATATACTGTTTTTCCTCATTTGCATAGTGCACCAGTGCTATTGTTTTATAACCATTTTCATCTACATTAATTTCAAACTCTAAATTTTGATAATCCTTGAAAATCTCTTGTTTAGCCGTGTCCTGATAGTTTCCACCAAAATAATTATCAACGACATTTAGACAGTTGGCATAAGTGTATTTTAAATTATCATAGTTTTCGCTTATTTTAAATGATGCCATTGTGTTTAACCCTGAAAATAATGTAAAAAATATTACAAGGTTCAGCACCATTACTATAAGCATTATAAGACAGCCTCCATAATAGGATTTGCCCATGTGTTTTCTATAAATTTCGTTTTGTTTTTGGCTTAATATTTGAGGTTGATTTGCATACTTTGCTTTTACTTTTTCAATTTCTGGCTGGATACTGGCCTGGACAGCGTTCATTTTCTGCTGTGAATATTTACTGAAAGTATCCACAATTGCCCAAATAAGTCGTATAACCACCGTTAAAAATATTATTGCAAGTACATAGTTGTTTGTAACCGCTTCGAAAGCTCTTATAATAGAAATCCATGCGCCACTTGGCTGTGCTATTGAAAGTAAATTACTTATAATAGCCATTTGAAATCTCCTTTAATATTGTTTGGAACAGGATCATAACCCGACACTTTTGTGATAGGATTACACCTTGAAATTCTTTTTATTCCTAAACAGAATCCCTTAAATGGACCAAATTTATCCACCGCTTCTAAAAAATATGAAGAACAAGTTGGATAAAATCTGCAACTATGAGGAAGAATAGGTGACAAAACACCTTTATAAAAATAAACAGGGATTTTAACTATAAAGTTTATTATCTTTTTAAACAACTTCATTGATCATTAAACTTCGAAAACAATTTTTTAAGCTGTAATTCTATCTCTTTATAATCTAGCAGTGTTGAATTATTTTTAGCTTGCAATACATAGTTAAAATAATTTTTTGGTAGACTGTTTATTCTAATAATTTCTTTGATCCGTCGTCTTAACCTATTTCTTTTATTTGCCTTACCTTCTTTCTTTGAAATGGAATATCCTATTTTATAATTTTTAAACTTACTCTTAACATAAAAGAGATTGAAATTTTTACTGCTTAATCTTTCGCCCTTGCGGAAAATATAGTTAAACTGCCTGTTTTTTTTTAGTCTATGGTCACATTTTTCTTTATGCAGATAATTTTTTTCTTCCACGGTTTCTTCTTCTCTTTAAAACATTTCTTCCACCATTAGTTCTCATTCTTTCACGAAAACCATGGACTTTATTTCTTTGTCTTTTTTTAGGTTGATAAGTCCTTTTCATGTTTGCCTCCTTTTTTTAAAGTAACTAATTTATTATAAAGAATAAAAATAGATTTGTCAATCGTTATAGAAAAAACAATTAAGAATAAAAAAATATTTTTTATGAATATATAGTTTATTAGACTAAAAACTAGTTTATTTAACAAAAAATTACAAAGGGTGAAAACAATTTCTATGAAAGTGAGCTTTTTTAAAAAAAATAAAAAACAAAGATTATCTTTTCAGTATGCCCACAAATTCACAGACAGAAAACAAGGCAAGCATTTAGATTTAGGCTCTTAACAACTTAGACAAAAGCATATTTTTTTTAAAAGACAAGAAAATTTACTAAAAATTTTAAGTCACAATCTACAAAAAAATTATTCGTTTGTTTGATAATGTAATGTAGGGGAATAAATTTCATTTTTTAAACAATCAAATAGAGAGACATTATCTTGAAAGTTAAATCTTTTATAGCTTAATTTATTTTCTTTCTATAATTTCAAAAAAAGTTTAAATTTTTTACACACAAGCGCATAAATACTCTTATAAGGAGAAATTATTATGGATGAAATTATTCAAAAAATTGAAAAACTTTATGGTGAAGATAAAATGGTAAAATATCTTCTTTCAAAAGAAGATTATACAAAACTCTATAGTTATCTCTATAATGACTATGAAAAATGTAAATCAATTCCAAATGAGATTGTAATCAAATATTTAAAGAAAAAGGATTGTGTGGGGAATTTGGAACTTCATATGGAAATAGATAAACTTTATGAAATAGCAAAAACAAATAAAGAAAAAGTTGACCTCTTTTTGGAATATGAAAATTTGTTTAAAGAAAATTTTAATGAATGATTGAAATATGTAAATTTTAAAGCTTACATATTTAAAATTATATTAAATTTTTCTCAAGATTTTATAAATTTTGAAGCATTTGTTATATAATTTTTTTACATTTTAACAAATAAATGTTTTTTATATAACTTTGTTTACATTCCTAAAATCATAAAAAATGAATATTTTTAATGTCTTTGCAATAAATTTTTATTGTCTTTTTAACTAAAATAAATATTTAAACTTTATACATAAAAAATATCCAAAACATCAAAAGTCTTGGATTTTTTTATCTAAAGAGAATTTTAAAATTTAATTTATTAAATTTCAGACTATATAAAAACGAACACTACCAAAAATTAATTGTAATTTTTCTTGCATCGTTTACTGAAAAATGCAACAACATTAAATCCATCTTATTTGAGATAGTAAAATTCAACTTATCTTAATTCATCAACATACTGTTTCATTTTACCGATATCCAAAGTTTTTTTTCAAAAGTAATGCTGACTTTATTCAAACTGTGTGATGAAATGTGAAATATTAAAATTTATCAAAATTTTTAAAATTTTATATCATAAAATCTTAAAATCACACATATTTAAAAATTTTACTATTTGTTTGTACTTCCCCAGCCCTTATCCATTCTCTTTGATGGAATTTTTAAAATTTCCTCTTTTGAGATTTCTTTTATATCCATTCTTTCCACTCTATGAACAATACCTTGCGCAATTGCCTTTTTACAAGAATAGATTAGAGAATTTGGATCAATAACATATTTTGCTCTTAATTTATCCTCTTCAATATTAGAAAATATCAGTGGAAAATTGTTTACATTTGTGATTGCAATCTTTATCTCTCCTCGATAACCACTATCGATAACTCCAGCACTCTTTTTTATTCCTTTGGTACCTGTCGATGAGCGCTCTTCAATCTGAAGATAAAAATCTTCGCTACTTGCCCACGCAATACCAGTAGGAATGAGTTTTGTTGACAATGGAGGCACTTTTATATAATCCTCATCAAAACATGCATAAAGATCATATCCTGCATTTTCATCTTCTTTTGAAGGAATGATTGCTTTATCATTTAACTTGGCAAAATATATCTGTCTTTCGTTTTCAAAAAAATTCATATTTATTCCTTTTAAACTTTTTTGACTTAAAATTATTATTACTCATTTTTATAAATTTATTGAGAACCTATGAAACATTAATTAAATTATAATTATCATTTACATAACAATCACATATAATTTTAACGATATTTAAATTTATTTTTTTTTAATCTCTCGTAATATCATCGTACGGGTACAGCTAAGCTTTATCCCATAACTCTTACTGGTAATATTAAATACAAAAACTCATCTTCTTCTGTTGGAACTATAACACAAGGTGAGGATGGACGATTAAAACAAACTTTTACAAATTCATTTATATTAACTCTTAAACTTTCAAGAAAATATCTTGGATTAAATGATATTACAATATCTTTTCCCGAAACATTGACTGGAATGTTTTCTTTGACATTTCCGAGTTCAGATCTTGTGGTTATACAAATATTGTTTTCTTTTATATCAAATTTAACAAAATTGTTTGTGCTTGTTCTTGTAAGTAAAGTTGCTCTTTCCAGTGCTTGTTCAAATTGCTCTTTATTGATAATTACAAAAGTCTCATAGTTTGCAGGTATAATTTGTTTATAATTTATATAATCTCCCTCTAAAAGCCTTGAATTGACCTTTGTATCTCCAAGATCCACCATAATGGTATAATCATCAATATAGATATTGATGATATCATCACTATCATCTATGAGTTTTCCAAGTTCACTTAAGCTTCTGGATGGTATAACAATTGATTTTTGTATATCTGAATTTATATTCTTTTTTACTTTAGCAAGTCTATAACCATCAAGTGCAACAACATTCAATTCATTGTTGTTTATATCGAAAAGCACTCCTTTCAGTATTGGTCTTGAATCATCAAGAGCAACAGAAAAAATTGTCTTATTGATGGCTGTTTTAAAATCTTTTTTACTTATACCAAAATATTTTTTTGTCTCTATCTTTTTAAATCCTGGATACTCAACTGGATTATAACACTGGATGATACTCTCACTATCCTCATATCTTATAAACAACTGATTTTTGTCATTTACTTCAAGCTCTATCTGTGAATTTGTGAGTTTCTTTACAAACTCAGTAATAAACCTTCCTGGTACGACCGTCTCGCCTTCAACTTTAACATCCGCCTTAATCTTTTTTTCAATAGAAAGTTCAAGATCAGTTGCACTCATAATAAGTGTATCATCTTCGGCTGTTATCTTAATTCCCTCTAAAATAGGATTTGTAATTTTATTTGAAATTGCTTTACTTACCTTTAAAAATCCTTCGGAAAGTTCTAATCCTTGACATACTACTAACATATTATCTTCTCCTTTATAATCTTATATTAGATTATATCATTATTTTTTATTTTTAGCAAATTTTTATTATCTCTTTTCAAATTTTTTGCATTCAATTTTTTATCAAAACGATGATAAGGATATATAGATTGTTAATGATTAATAATAGTATTAATAATAGTCATTGTATAAATGTGTAAAACTTTTTAGTGATACTATATATTGAATAAAATAAAAATTTAGATGTCATAAACACCTAAATATTGATTTTTAAAATGTGGACAAGTTGTGGAAAAGTGTTTTTATTTATCCACCTTTCAACATTTTTTTGATCTCGCTTACAAATGATTTTATTTTATGAGATGTTTTAAGCTCATCGTTTATCTTGTCACGTGAGTGCATAATGGTGGTGTGATCTCGTCCGCCAAAGATTTTACCAATTGAAACAAGTGGAATTTCAAGAATTTCACTTATAAGATATATGGCAATCATTCGAGGTTCAACAACATCTTTGGATTTTTTCTTACCGACAATATCCTGCCTTGTTATGTCAAAATACTTGCAAACAGTATTTATTATATCGTCAGGAGAAAGTCCTTCATTTTTATCCTCTTCAAGCTGACCATTAAATGCTTCAAGTGCTTCTTCCATGCTTGCCGAATGTTTATTTGATAGGTTTGCAAGGAAATATACCTTTGAAAGCATTCCTTCAAGTTCCCTGATATTGGTATTTATTTTTTCAGCGATAAAATCAATGACATCGTCGTCAATGGCATATTTTTCTATCTGACACTTTTTTCGCAGTATTGCAATTCTTGTTTCAAGATCTGGCTGTTGTATATCTTGTATAAGACCACTTGTAAAACGAGAGCGAAGTCTATCAGCAAGGGTTTCAATATCTTTTGGAGGACGATCAGATGTGATGATTATCTGTTTATTGTTTTGGTATAATTCATTAAATGTATGAAAAAACTCTTCTTGAGTAGATATCTTTTTCGAAATAAACTGAATATCATCAACCATTAACACATCGAGATTTCTATACTTTGTTCTAAACTCGAGAACGGCTTTGTTTTTGGAAGGAGAACCTAGGCTTTCAATATAATCATTTGCAAACTGTTCACAAGTGACATACATTACATTGAGGTTTGGATTATATTGTTTGATATAATTGCCAATGGCATGAAGAATAT
This sequence comes from uncultured Clostridia bacterium, assembly GCA_944384495.1. Classification (GTDB taxonomy): domain Bacteria; phylum Bacillota; class Clostridia; order Christensenellales; family UBA1242; genus Caccovivens. The sequence goes on along the minus strand of CALWTP010000080.1, from coordinate 8,350 downwards.
GAGTTTTTCCAAGTCCAACTCCTCCATAGATAAAAAGGGGATTAAACTTTTCTCCCGGATGTTCAGCCACAGTACGAGCAGCAGCATAGACGAATTGATTGCTTTTTCCAACAACAAAGTTTTCAAATGTATATTTGCTGTTGAAAGGATTTTTTGCAATATCAACTTCTTTTTCTTTAGTTTTATCACCATTGAGTTTTATATATTCAATTTCCTCATTTTGATCAAGTACCTCAATTTCTATATTTTGACCAAAAATATCCCAGACTGCAGAGGAAAGTTTATCAAAATAATTTCTCAATATTTGGTTTTTTGCTGATGTAGAATTGGTTGCTATTATTAATTTTTTATTATCAACAAAATCAACAACCTTTAAAGGTTTAAACCACATGACAAAAGAAACGTTTGAAACGGTAAGTTCAAGTTTATCCAAAACAGCTTTCCATAAAGTATTTAAATCGTGCATATTTTCACCTTCATAAAATGATAGAATAGTCTTTATGTATTATATCTTCAAAAGAAAAAAAAGTCAATGGTAATAAAATTTAAAATAATTTTTAAAATAGTTTCGTACATTCCCAATTATAACAAATTTTGTCTGTAATTGAAAACAAAACTGCCAAAATTTAGAATCTTACATCGTTAAACTTTGAAAAATATTTGATTTTTGTTTAAAGTATGGTAAAATTGTAGTTATGATTATTAAAAGACTGGTATTGAAAAATTATAGAAGTTATAAAAACACCATATTTGATTTTGATGATAAACTTAATATTCTTGTTGGAAACAACGCTCAAGGAAAAACAAATATAATTGAAGCGATTTTTTATCTTGTTATTGGAAAGAGTTTTAGAACAAACAAAGAAAAAGAAGTAATAAATTTTGATAGCGAAAACGGATATATTAAAGGTGAATTTGAAAACAGATTTAGAGATTTTGACATTGAGATGTTTTTTAGTAAGACAAGCAAAAAAACAGTAAAAATTGACAATATTACCATTCGGCGAATAGGGGAGCTTATGGAGAGAGCAAATGCAATATTTTTTTCTCCAGATGAGCTTAAACTCATAAAAGAATCTCCTCAAGAGAGGAGAAAGTTTATGGATATAGATATTTCTCAGACAAATAAAAGATATTTTTATTTGATCGGTCGATATGAAAAAGTGCTTGCAAATAGGAATAAATTGTTAAAAAATAGTAAAAGTATAGAAGAGTTGAAAAATACAATTGATATTTGGGATCGCGCACTTGCAGAGATTGGCGAAAAAATTTTTATTGAGCGAAAAAATTTTATAGAAAAACTCTCCCCTTTTGCACAGCTTGCTCACAGTTTTTTAACGAGCGGAAGGGAAATTTTAAAAATAAGTTACAATAGTTCTTTTCAAGACAATTATAAAGATAATATGATTTTGGCTCTTCAAAAAAATTTAGAAAAGGATTACAAAAACGGTTTTACTGGTATAGGAATTCATAGAGATGATTTAGATATTTTTTTAAATGACATAGAGGTCAAAAATTATGGAAGTCAAGGGCAACAAAGAACGGCTGCATTGTCATTGAAACTTGCAGAGCTTGAAATAATAAAGTTAAGGACGGGAGAATACCCAATACTTTTGCTTGATGATGTATTAAGTGAATTGGATGAAGAGAGAAGAAAAAAACTTTTAAAATTTACAAAAAAAACTCAGACAATAATAACTTGTACCGATTTTAAAGAAAAAGTTGACGGAAAGGTTTTTAAAATTGTTAAGGACAACAATTAATTTATAAAAAAGATTAAATTTTTCAGACTTTAGACGCGACCGAAAAATTTTAACAAATTTTTCTTGCATTACACACTTAAAGATGAAATCTTTTAAATAAACAATAAAAAATGCTCAAAATCAGTTTTTCAGTATACTAAACTTTAAATTGAGCATTTTTTAATTTTGTTGAATGGATAAAAATCCTATTTATGCATCAACGGCTTCAAATGAAATCGTTTTTGTTGCCAAAGCTTGATCGTCTTCTAAGTTGACAAGTCTGAGAATAACCGAATATTCTCCTGACTTCAGAGCAGTGGCTTTAAATGTTGTTGTCACATCATAGTCTGCAGATATAGCAAAGCCTTCTGTAGGTCCCCAATAACCAACTTGAGATACATCCCATTCTAGATTTTGAGTATCTGTTGCTTTTAGTTGAATATTATCTTTATCAGAAACATCAACCATTACCAGAACTTTATCATATCCTTCATCACGGATATCACTAGCTTTAAGGGTTACATCTATATCTTTTTGTTGTCCAACGACCAATTCTCCGCCAAAATCCCCGACCTCTATCGTATATTTTGAGTGAGGATCTTTTTCTCCACAGGCAACAAGGCTAGTTGCGCATAAAGCCAGAGAAAGAGATAGAGTGCAAGCTGTTAAAAATTTATTCATATAACCTCCTTGTTTTTATTTTGGCAAAAATTTGTGAAATTATTCATAAAAAAATAAGTTTGAAGTTTAAATCAAACTTATTTCAGACTTGATTAGATGTAATAATTGTCACCACTGCCATGTTGTGAAGACTATAAATTAAAGTCAGGATTATCTAAGCACTCAGATTTCCATCAATTTCAATAACAACTCCTTGACAATCTATAATAGAAATATTTTCCCGGTTTACGGAAGAAGAGTTTGTGATATATATTTTTGAATTTAAAACATTAGAGAATGTGATAGCCAGTGCATTATTTTCCATTGCAAACTCACAGTTTTCTATTGTGATTGAAAGAGAAGAAATTTGTGATGAACTAAATTTGTCACTAGTAGAAAAATTTATTGCGCTAAAACCTTCATAAACATTAAAAATAATATTTTCTATAACTAAATTCAATCCATTTATGTTTGATAAAGAGTTTTCATCATCAAATGAGATGACATCTCCGCTTGAATATAAATCTAAATTTGCAATTGTAAGACCCTTATTTAAAGAATCCAGCGAATCATTTATCAGTTTGATTGCAGACGATGAAGAAGATTTTATTTTGGTGTGTTGTCCATTTTCATTAGATCCAAATATTGTTAAGTTTTTTGAGATAGGAATAAAAAGTGTTGAAACATTTGAATACTCTTTTCCTGAAATACAGATACTGTCTCCGACATTTGCATTATTTACAGCCTCTTGCAATTGATTAAAAGACGAAACAGTTGTTGTAGCAGAAATATTTAAAGGAATGGAAATATTATAGTCGTTATATGAAATTACAATCGAGTTATCATCGTATGCAAAAGGTTTGTTTTCAAAGGTATAATCATTTATTATTTCGGTTTTTCCGCTCGCAAATGTTCCCCTAACAACCAAACCCTCAGGATCAAAATGCTCCCCAATGGTATAGTTTAATCTATTTGGATAATTTTCTATATTTAATGAAACAACACTGTCCTCAACAACATTGAGTTGTTGTGTTATTTCAAAATTTTCATATTTTATCTTAAGAACACTTCCTATTTTTAAAGGATTATCAACTTCCACATCAAGTTCATCGTTATTCAGTAGATGTTGTTGACCATTTTGAAAATATCCCCATACGATCAAGGAATTTTTGTCAAAAGTTTGACCTTCATAAAAGGTCGTGTTTGCTATAGACGAGTCAACAATAATATTTTGAAGTTCTCCATCGGTAACGTTTACAAGAAAAGAAGCTCTAATATCTGTATCTTTTATTTGACAGGTGATTGTCACCGGTTCTTCTGTATATTCAAGAGCATCAATTCTTACCTCATAGAGTTTTGTAAAAGAAATTGAAACTTTGTCATAACTAGATGAACTCCACTGCAGAGTATAGCCAGTTGCATTTTCAGGAGTGATAGAAAGATATTGATGTACATATGAATAGTTTCCTCTAAATATTGTGATTTCTGTTAAAGGTGAACCATCATTATATATAAAAGAAATACTTTCTGCAGCTATTGTATTTCCGCAAGCAAAAAAACATATTGAACATAAAAAGCAAAAAGTTATCATAGCTGTTAAGATAAAAAACTTTTTTTTCATAAGCACCTCTTAATTAAAATTTTGCTCATTTTTGATGTTTTATATAGAATAGATTAAAATTTATAACCGTTTTATTGAAAATTTATCAGGAATTATCACGAGATGTAAGCCTATTTCAAGAGTATTTTATCATAAAATAAACATAAAACAAAGTAAATTTAAAGGTAAAACAATAAAATTACTTGACAATTAGCATATAGGTGGGGTGGAGGAGAGAGAGGGAGGTAAATATGAAAAAATTGTTGTATAGTTCGATTATCATTGTTTCAGTTGGTATTGCCATGATTATCATTGGTTCCATTCTCAACGGAATTAATTGGCAAACTACAGACTTTGATGGAACAAGTTTTGCTGGAGCGCTAAGTAGTGTTGGCTATATAATTGCAACACTTAGTGGAGTAGTGCTTGCAGGGTGTGGCATTTCATATGTTTTAAAGCAAAATAGTTGCGAAAAAGACAAAGAAAAGAAAGACAAAGAATAAAAACGGCAAATAAAGAAGTTTTAATTTATTTTAAAGTGAACCCAAAAGGTCAAATGGCTTAAAAAAGGTTCACTTTATTTTTAATATTATTCTTATTTAATTGTCACTGATATTGACAAAAACCATTATAAGGTGTATAATTTTTTGAAATAGTAAATAAGAATAAGGAAGGGGAATATGAGGAAGAATAAGAATGTCAAAAAAAATCAAATAGAATGGAAACCAACGCAAGGCAAACAACTTATATACAATGATGGAAAATATACATTTTTAAATGAAGATGGGAGTGTTTTTTTCGACGGAAATTTTTATGGCACACCTTTTTGCGAGGACGGATTTGCGGTTATTCAAGATATTCCAGAGAGAGAAGAAATTCCTGGCAAATTAAGCTTTTTGGATTTACTTGGAAATGTTTCAACAGAAAGGACATATAAAGGGGTACAATATAAAAAATATCTGGATGGGGATATAACAAAAGAAGAAATATTAAGCGACCCAGAGTTAAAAGATGATGAGCAGATAATCGAGGCTGTTACAGCTCGAGAAGAAAACAAAAAAGCAGTTGAACCAAATAAAAAAAGGAAGTTATCAAAAAAAGATAAAAAACAATTTGAGCAAATAGAAGAATACGATTTTGAAATGTAAAAATGAGGGCAAAATATGAAAGAAGATCTGAAAGAAATTAAGTTAAAAAACAGAATTCACTTTATAGATGAAAACAATAATATCTCGGAGGACAATTACTATGATGTTACCTATTACAGCGGAGGTTATGCTTTTGTACAAGAAAAACCTTTTGGGACTTGGAGATTACGTGACAGAAAAGGTAATTTGAGTAAATTGGAATTTGATTTAATAATTTTAACTCAAGAAGGACAAAATCTGATCAAAATACACAATGATAAATATCGTTTTTTAGACTATAACGGAAAAATTTCCAAAGATTGTTATCCGCGTGCAGAGACATATAATTTTGGATATGCAAGAGTGTATTTGGATGAGAGAAAAATAAAACAAGGGAAACATCATTATAGAGACTTGCTAGGGAATTTAACTGAGTATCCGACTTATCTGGGAAATCAAACCTATAAGTATTTTAAAAAGAAGATATCCCTAAAAGAGTTTCTTGAAGACGAAAAACTTCCTTATGATGAAAAACTGGTAGATTTTGTAATTCGATGTGAAAAAGAAAAACTACGGAAAATTAAGGCAAGGGGAAGCGGAAATAGTCCAAAATATTATAGGCCATATATTCAAAGTGTTGAAGAGACCATATACAAATACAAAAATAAAGGCAAAGAGAAAATTACACAAAGCAAATCAAATCAAAATATTGAGCTAGATGAAGACAATGAAAACCAATAAAAAATTTAACAAAAATTATCGAATAAAAACAATAAAAATGAAAGCAACAAAACATAAAAAAATGATTTTTCAAAAAAGAATTTGAAAGACATAAATAAAAATCCGAACCGGACGGTTCGGATAATTTTTTTTGTAGAAGAAAAAATATGTGAGTGGGAGTGTATGATGTATACTCACTGATATCCGTCGGGTGGCGTCACCAAATGTGATTGTCAGAGGGACAGTGCAGTTTGAATTAAAATAAAAAAGCTAAAAATATTCTTTACCTAAACCGCATGGCGGAGCGAAGACTAGGAAAAGAAAACATAAGTCGCGGCAAAAGCTTTACGCTTTTCGTTTGGCCGCGAGAGGAGAAAAAACAAGCGCCCCCGCCGGTACATCTCACAGAATGTGAGATTAGGCAGAAGCGCAGTTTTTTCTCTTATGGTGCGGATAACAGGAGTTGAACCTGCACCCTTTCGGACTGGAACCTAAATCCAGCGCGTCTGCCATTCCGCCATATCCGCACGTTCTTAAATTTTTAATTTTATTTTATGGCGGAATGTCAGACGACAAATAAATTATCAATTTATTTTCGCTGGATTTAATCCGCGCGTCTTGCACCCCAAAAACTTGCATTTTTGGGGAACCCCGCCTGCCACTTACCACCCTAAAAATCAAAGATTTTCAGGGGAACCCGGACCACCCTAAAAATCAGAGATTTTCAGGGGAACCCGGACCGCCATATCCGCACATTTATTTATATTGATATTTATGAGGATCGCTAAAAATTATACAATTGATATCCCTTTTTGTCAAGTAAATTTGTTGTAATATTTTCTGCCATATTCACTAAGATTAAAAAATCTGCCAGATAAAATTCTTTTGTATTTTGTTATAATGACGATTTTGATCTTATTTATTTTAAGTTTTATTTTGCAAAACCCAAATTGTATGTTATATTAATTACTGAAAAAAAACTAAACAGGTGATGCGATTATTATGGAAAGTTATATTGAAAAAATCAACAATAAAATTCTAAAAAAGTGCAAGCCGGAACAAGCAAAGAGGGTCAAAAAAATCTATCTTGCCGTTGGAGGGACATTTTTAGGAGTTGGGATTGCAGGCTTCTTAGGATGTTTTATTGCGTTTATGGTGCTTTTTTTTCAATTTGAAACAGACCGGGCACTAATTTCTTGGTTCATTGCCATACCTTTTATAATTCTTATTGTTGCTGGATCGGTTATTACCAGAATTGGAGATATGCTTCTTACGCAAAAGGGGGAGATTTGTTATCATAAGGCGATGTTAAAAAAAGAGGTGATTGAGGAGGCAAAGAGAATCAAAAAGGTCAATCATTTAAATAAAAAAATCGCAAAATTAAAGGCAAAAACTGGAAACAATAATGATAATGGAGGGAAGAAATGAAAAATATAGCAATTATTACCGGTGCTTCTTCAGGTATGGGAAAAGAATTTGTCTTACAGCTTGACGGAACTTTTGATGAAATCTGGGGAATTGGGCTTGGAAAGGAAAGTCTGGACGAACTTGAAAGGACATTAAAGGGCAAATTTAGAGGCTTTGAGCTGGATCTTACCAAACAGGAAAGCTTTGATAACATAACAGATCTTCTCAATAAGGAGAAGCCAAATGTAAAATATCTTGCCAACTGTTCTGGCTTTGGAAAGTTTGGACGATATGATGAAATTGATATAAAACAAAGTGCAAACATGATTGATCTAAATTGCCGTGCACTTGTGCAGATGACTGAGTATGTTTTGCCATTTATGGAGAGGGGCGGAAGAATTGTTCAGATAGCATCAGTGGCAGGGTTCCAACCAGTGCCATACATGGCGGTTTATGCTGCGAGCAAGGCATTCGTGATAAGCTATAGCAGGGCATTAAATCAAGAGCTAAAAAGAAGGAAAATCTCTGTGACGACAGTATGTCCTTTCTGGACAAAGACAGCTTTCTTTGATAGAGCGACCAAAACAGAAGCAAAAGAGGCAGTTGTGACAAAATATGTTGCCATGTATGAGGCAAAGGATGTTGTCAAAAAAGCCATCAAAGATGCAAATAAGAGAAAAGAGCTTTCAATTTGTGGCTTTATTGCAAGAAGTCAGGTGCGTCTTGTAAATATTATACCAAAAAAGATTGTGATGAATACTTGGATAAGCCAGCAGAAACTAAAGAAAAAATATAAAAACAAATAAGCCAAAAACTTCTGCGAACATCAAGTGCAGGTTTTATCGGAAATATTTATGAAAAATATATCTGCAAAATTTTAAAATTTTCTGAAGCCCGTTCCTACAAATACTTCCAAAAGGACATATTAAAAACCTTCTGTGATAATGTGAAATCACAGAAGGTTTTTTATTCCAATCAAGGTGATATAGTTATAGCAATTTAAAATTTAAGTGCACATATCTTCCTTCTTGAAGCTTTCCCTCTTTGTCAACAAATGCCCATTTTTTATCCTCAAGCTGGACCGCAGCAAATCC
>CALWTP010000079.1 GCA_944384495.1 uncultured Clostridia bacterium | reverse complement strand
AATATTATTACAGTGCACTATGAAGCATTTAAAAATAAAGAGGACTTGGTCGAGTGTATAAATAAAATTAAAAAAGAAAAGTTGCTTGTCGGCCTTGCTTTAAATCCTTCAACCTTAGTAAAAGATGTAAAAATTTTTGCTCATGATGTGGATGTGTTTCTAGTGATGAGTGTTGAACCTGGTCAAAGTGGACAAAAATTTATGCCGATTGCACTTGAAAAGGTAAAAAAATTGGATCAATTGAGAAGAGAAAATAATTATCACTATAAAATTGAAGTGGATGGAGGAATCAATCCATCAATTGCAAAAGAACTTGTCGAAAATGGTGCCGATATGTTGGTGAGCGGAAACTTCATTTATAAGGCGACAGACAAACTTAAGGCGATAAATGAATTAAGGGGGTAGTGGTATGGAAGAGAGAAAAAATGTTTGGTATTTGGTGAGCGGGATTCTATCAATCTTTGCATGTGCGGGATATTTTATAGTGGCAATTGTTGCCATAAATGGTCTAAGTATTGATTATGGAAGTTTGACAGGTGAGATTTATTCCGATATCGAACTTCAAGCCATAAAAACAACCTTTATTACTCTTCTTATCTTAGCAATCATTTGGCTTGGGCTTTCCATTTTTTCATCGATAATTTTTATGAAAAGTTATTCGGTAATAAATAAAGAAGGCATTCCTAAAAAAGGATTAATCATTACAGCCACGGTATTTGCCTTTCTAAGTGTGAGCTTGCTCTCGGTCATCTTTGCAGTGATTGGACTTTGTGTTAAACCACAGCAAGAGGATGAGCTCAAAGTATCACAAAATCAAAATAAATCGGTTGAAATGCTCAATGATCAGCTCAACAAGCTCAAAAAAATGTATGAAGATGGGCTGATTGATGAAGAGGAGTACAAAAAGTTGCGCCTTAAGGCAATTGATAAGTCTTTGGATAATAATTGATTTGTTTATAAAAACTTAAAAGTTAGCTATAGAAAAATTGTAAGCAAGATCTTTAGGGAAAATAAATTTTATTTAAATAAAAAAATTCAAGTCATGACAAAATGAAGCTAAAACAGAAAGCGCATGAGAGCTTTTCAAAATAAAAAATTGTCCGACTCGGATTTTTTTAGGCAAGAATTAAAGTGGCAAAAAAATATTTTATTTAAAAACACTTTATTTCAAAATAATATTTTTTTCACAAAAAAGTCACCTTTCCACACAAGACATCATAATAGGAAAAGGTTTGCAAGGGCGAGTTATTGTCTTTAACCAAGACGGTAAACACGCTTGGGTATACATCTTTGATGGTCCCATTTATTGTGTCTATTTTCTTTCGCCCTCTATTGATATTCATCTCAACCTCTCTTCCTCTGAGTGCCAAAATCTTTGTCTTGACATCATCTATATTATTGATAATTTTTCTCATAATGATCTCCTTTTATAAATAAAATATCTTGGACCAATAATGATCCGATCCTTTTGTTATAGCCATATAATTACATCTTTTAGTTTTATTGCCAAAAACTCTTAAAAATAAACTGTTTTGTCATAATTTTTGTAATGCATGCGTATGTATATCTCGTAAATGTGGAGGTTATAATGGCATTTGAAACAAATAATTTTTATGTGGCAAAGAAAAGTGCTCTACCAAAAGGAGAGTTTAATGTAGAGTGCAATATTTCGGCTGGCTCAAGTGTGGCTAAAATTTTGTCTGTAAGCCTTACCGGCGAAGTGGACAATTATGAATCATTAAATGGTGTAATCAACTACGCGGGATCTATTGATAGCAAGCTTGTATTTTTAAGTGAGGAAGGCCAAATAAATTCGGTTTGTTCTAGTTGCCCATTATCATCAAAATTTGAAGGCGAAAACTTGTCGAATGGTCAAACGGCGCAAATTAATTTAAATGTTATAGATTATAATATTGAGAGTATAAGTGGAGATCTGATAAAGCTTATTGTCTTAGTCGAGCAGACGGGTTTTGTTATTGAAAGCAAAGAGACCAAAAGCATTTCAAGCAATGACGATGAGATATGCTGTAAAAACGATGAGATCAAGGTTGTCAAGTTTTTGGGCTGTGCAAAGAACAGAATTGAGGTAAAAAGTCAACTTAATTGTCGGGATAAAGTCAGCAAATTGCTCTTAACTGAAAGTCGCGCATATGTCAAATCTGTTGAAGCCGGAGTCAACTTTGTGACAATAAATGGCGAAGTTGTCAGCAAGGTTTTGTATATAAATGAAGATGAAAAGTTTGAAAGTGGATATATCTATGAATCGTTCAAAGAAGAAATAGAGCTTGACCAGGTGCAAAGAGATAGTATTGTGGAAGGATATGCGCGGGTTCGAAATTGTCAGGTTAGTGCAGAGCTTATAGAAGATGAAAAGGGCTGTCAAATCGTGGTCAGCTCGCCAATAGATCTTATGGCAATGGCATATAGCGAAGAGAATGTCCAAATAGTGGAAGATTTATATAGCACGAGAAACGAGCTCAATGTCACAACGGAATCTTTTGGAATGACCAATAATTGCAAAATGGAAATATTGGAAGGCAAGATTGAAGGCAATATGGTTCTTGATGACGATAAGCCTCGAGTTGACAAAATTCTCTTTAGCTCCGCTGACAACGTTCTTATAACCAATAAATTTATTCAGGATGGAGAGATATTTATTGAGGGTATTGCTAAGACATATATTGTCTATCTAAATGACGACACAAGCACAATCAACAGTGTCGCTTTGGAAGTGCCTTTCAGCTTGAGTGATAAGTTTGACGGCGGTGATGATGGCGAAATTTTTGCGACTGCCATAATTCAAGACAGCGATGTGGCTGTCAAAAAAGGACGAGAGCTATTCTATGATGCAAAGATCAAAATTTGTATAAATTATTGCAGTGATAGCATTTGCGGAATAATAAGTGAGGCCACTGTGCTCGATGAATATCCTGATAAAGATTATGCTATGGAAGTCCTGTTTGCAAAGGCAGGAGAGGAGCTATGGGATATTGCCAAAAAGGCAAAGATTAAGGAAAGTCAGATTACCGACCAAAATCCTGATGCCTCATTCCCTTTGACAGAAGATACAACACTGATTTTATTTTACCAAAAAATGAGTTAGACAAAATAGGCAAAAATTGCCTATTTTTTTATGTATATCATCAACTTTTGAGGCAATTATTGTTATATCGAGGGTTGTATGAGGTACTTTATTATCGCTATTTCAATAATTGCCATAGTTTTGATATTTGTCTTTACTCCTTTAACAGGTTCGAGCAGTGAAATCGAATATTTAAGAATTCACATAAGGGCAAACTCTAATTCTGTCGAGGATCAGACTGTAAAATATAGAGTAAAAGAAGAGGTTGTAGATGCTTTGATTCCGCTTTTAAGCGAGATTGACAGTTTTAAACAGGCAAAAACAACAATAGAACAAAATTATTCCTTAATTGAAAATGTTGCCAATAACGTGCTAAAACAAGAGGGGTTTACATATAAAAGCAATGCAAAAATCGAAAATGAATACTTTCCTACCAGGAGTTATGAAAATATTACGTTGAAGGAGGGATATTATGATGCGTTGATACTGGAGCTTGGAAGTGGGGAAGGTGACAATTGGTGGTGTATTGTTTTTCCTGCCTTTTGCTTCACAAAATCGCAAAAAAGTGACAACATTGTATATATTTCTCGCATTTGGGACATAATTAAAAGTGTAATATAGGAGGTAAAATGAAAAAAACACTTTTAAGTATTGTCTCTTTTATTTTTGTCTTTGCATTTATGTTTGTGGGAGTGACATCTCTGGTAAATCTAAATGACAGAACACTAGATAGACAAGTCGACCTTTCGGCAGATGCGGCAACAACGACTGCTGAAAATCGCACAATACAGACAAAGTTGAAAAGGTGGGGATACTATACAGGAAATGTTGACGGTATCTATGGACCACTCACACGAGAAGCGGTACGATATTTTCAAAGAAAAAATGGACTTTCTGTTGATGGCATAGTTGGCCCTCAAACAGCAGCGGCACTTGGGATGACACTCTCCTCAGGCTCATCTTCATCTTCAAGTTCCATCTCGTCGAGCGACTTAAACTTGCTTGCAAGATGCGTCTACGCAGAGGCAAGAGGGGAATCCTATGTGGGACAAGTGGCAATTGCTGCAGTGGTGCTAAACAGAGTTGAAAGTCCTTCTTTTCCAAACACAATAGCAGGGGTTATCTATCAGCCGTATGCCTTCACTGCGGTCAATGATGGGCAGATCAACTTGACACCAAACTCCACAGCATATAAAGCTGCGCAGGACGCGCTCAATGGCTGGGATCCTACATATGGTGCCATTTACTACTATAATCCAGCAACTGCAACAAGTTCTTGGATTTGGTCAAGACAGACAACAGTTACCATTGGCAACCATGTGTTTGCGGTTTAAAGGAGGGAATACGTGAAAAATGATATTTTAGATACAAGATCTTCATCTCTTGCCTCACATCGGGAAGAGAATAATACAAAGATAGTAAAGAAAAAGAATAGGGCAATCACCGCTCTGTCAATTACGACTGGAATTTTAGCTCTATCGACAACTGGTCTTGCCATTGGTTTTGCAATTGCAGATGACAAGGCGATGCAGTATCACGATAGTCTTGAAAATGTCTATCAAAGCAATTTTTACAGTTTAATCGACAGTGTAAACAATCTTGAAAACAAACTATCCAAAACTATTTCTGCCAGCAGTGGAAGCAGTTATCAGCGAAAAATGCTTTTAGAGGCCTCCCAAAATGCCAGCGAGGCCGAGATTTCAATAGCTTCTTTGCCAATGAGTCAAAATGATATTCAAGATACAGTGAAAATGGTCAACCAAATCAGTGGATATACCACGATACTAGCTGACAATCTTGCAAATGGAGGGAGTCTAAGCGAGGATGAAATTTCCACCCTTACCACTGTCCACGAAAGTGTCGTTGATCTTCAAAACCAGCTCAATGAGTTTGCAAGGAAAATGAATAATGGCTATTCAATCTTGGACGCCTCACTTGATATAAATGCTGACTCCAATGAATTCTCTTTGTCTTTGGCATCTTTAAAGAACAATGATATAGAATATCCGACAATGATCTATGACGGGCCGTTCTCAGATTCTGTGGTCAACAGCAAAGTAAAAGGATTAAATGGCGAGAAAATCAGCGAGCAACAGGCAAGAGAAAAACTTGATGCGATCTATAAAGATGCTGTTAAAATTGAATATCAGGGTGAGACCAATGGAAAATTTTCAACTTTTAATTATCGCGTAACAAATTCAAGCGAAGAAGAGCTTTATGTTCAGATGTCGATGATTGAGGGGCATGTGCTGACAATTTCGGGGGCAGGCGAGGATGGCCAAAGCACAATCGATTTTGACAGCGCAAAGAATATTGCATTGGAATTTGCCAAAGATAACGGTGTTGAAAATGGAGAGGTTGTCTGGAGCGACACGATCAAAGAAGATGTATACTTTAATATTGCACCTAAAGAGAATGGAATTATTCTCTATCCAGATCTTGTGAAAGTAAAAGTCAATCTTGTCAGTGGCAGTGTTGTTGGCTATGATGCCACATCATATTTTACAAATCATACAGACAGATCGCTGTCAAAAGGATCGATATCATTAAATGAGGCAGAGGCCAAGGTCCCTTCAAGATTTGCCATATTGCAATCAAGGCTTGTCTTGTCGCCACTTGACTACAATCGCGAAGTCGTTTGTGTCGAGGTGGAAGCGCAGGGAGAAGGTAGTACTTACTACTTTTACTACAACGCCAGTGACGGGACACTTGAAAATGTTTTAAAAATTATTCAAACGGATGATGGCAATTTGCTTATGTAAAAGATGATAGACAAAAAGATTTAGAAAAGAACTTTATTCTTGAAATAAAAATGCTTTACAAAAAGGATGGTTTGTGCTATACTCTTTTAACAAATTATTTCGAGGTGAGTATTATGATGATTGAACCGTCCATTGATAAGCTTCTTGACAAGGTTGGCAACAACAGATATGTGCTTTGCACACTTATTGCTAAAAGAGCAAAAGAAATTGAAAGCATTCGCAGACTCGAGCTTGCCGATCAAGACAAGAAATCAATTACGCTTGCGTGTGAAGAAATTGTTGCTGGCAAGGTGAAGGCAAGCAAGTATTAATAAATTTTGGCCAAGAAAAGTTTCTGGCAAGATTTTGGTAAACTTTTTTGACCATAAAAAAATGGTTTTGAAAACTATAGCAGTAAAAAAATTATTAATTTTGAGCAAGCTAAGAGGCTAAAAATGCCTCTTTTTTGCTTGTTTTGAATTTTTGATTGATATATAAACAAAATTTTGCTATAATTTAGGCTATGTACTGTGAGGTTATCATTGATCAAGACGCAAAGGTGCTTGACAAGGTGTTTGAATACATTATTCCAGACGGGATGGATGCGCGTGAAGGTATGCGTGTGCTTGTTCCGTTTGGCTCGCGAATTATACAGGGTTTTATTATCAAAATCAAGCAAGAGTGTAATTTTGATAAGGCAAAACTCAAGTCTGTTCATTCACTAGTAGATGATTTTGCTTGCATAAAACCAGAGATGTTGCAACTTATGAAGTTTATGGCAAGAAAAAATCATTTGACTCTTGCCAGCACACTACGACTTTTTATCACCAGCCAAATGAGAGAGGGGAAAGTCAAGAAGCTTTTTAAAAACTTTTATAAACTTAACTCAGCAGTGGATATACAATTACCCAAGACTGCAAAAAAACAACAGCAAATCGTTGACTATTTAAAGGCTCAAAATAGACCGCTCTCGGCAGGCGAACTCGCCGGCTTCAGCGCCAGCTCCTTGCACTCTCTTATTGATAAACAGATAATTCTAAGAGAGAGTATTCATGTTCAACGTAAACCTTTCACAATCAGACAAGATGAACATAGGGTGACACTAAATTCTGACCAAGCACGGGCATGTCAGCTGATAAACGGGACCCAAACTTTTCTACTACATGGTGTCACTGGAAGTGGCAAAACGGAAGTGTATATGCATCTGATTGAGCGTACATTAGCAGAGGGGAAAAATGCAATAATGCTTGTTCCTGAGATTTCTCTCACTCCACAAATTATGGCAAATTTCAAAGCAAGGTTTGGCGAACGGGTGGCACTTTTGCACAGCGGACTATCATCAGGAGAACGATTCGACGAGTGGAACAGGCTGTTTGAAGGAGAAGCTCAGATCGCGATAGGAGCGAGAAGTGCAATATTTGCTCCGCTTGAAAACCTGGGTATTATCATTATTGATGAAGAGCATGAGGCAAGCTATATTTCAGAGAGCAATCCGCGTTACTTTACCCACGATGTCGCCTCTTTTAGGGCAAGTTACAATAAGTGTCCGCTTGTGCTTGGCAGTGCAACCCCATCTATTGAGAGCTATGAAAAAGCCAAAAATGGGCAGTATAGACTTATTGAGCTTCCAACTCGGGCAAACGGCAAAGAAATGCCACCTCTTCAAATTGTTGATATGATGAATGAGATCAGAAATGGCAATAGTGGCATATTTTCAACACAACTACTTTTTGAGCTTGCAAATGTTATAAAAAACAAGAAACAGGCTATGATATTTTTAAATAGGCGAGGATACTCTTCTTTTATGCGGTGCCGAGATTGTGGATATGTTGCAAAGTGCGAGGACTGTGATGTTTCACTGGTATATCATAAGGAAGATCAGAGATTGAAATGTCACTTTTGCGGTAAGCAATTTAAAGTGTTGACAAGATGTCCAAAGTGTGGAAGTGAGAGCATAAAACAGGGAGCTGTGGGAACACAACAGGTGGTTGAAAAACTTAGAGAACTTTTCCCCGATGTCAAGATTTTAAGGATGGACAACGATACAACGGCCACCAAGAATGCGTACCAAAAAATATTAAGTGAATTTAAAAATACACTGCCATCTATTTTGGTGGGGACGCAAATGATAGCAAAAGGCCATGATTTTGAAAATGTGGTGCTCGTTGGTATAGTTGATGCCGATCAGAGTTTGTATCATAGTGACTATAGAAGCACTGAACGAACATTTCAACTTATCACTCAAGTGGCAGGACGAGCGGGGCGAAGCGAAAGCGAGGGAAAGGTGATTCTGCAAACCTATGCACCAAGGCATTATGTTTATAAATTCGCAGCAAATTATGATTATAAGGGATTTTTTAGAAAGGAAGAAAATATCAGACAGACAACTCTTTTTCCGCCTTTTACCAAAATAATTCGAATTTTGTTTGCCTCTCATGACGAAAATTATGTTCGAGATTTACTGAAAATATGTTATAATGAAATAAGGCAATTAAAAGAAAAGTATCCACAAGATTTTGTCTATCTTGATGCAATGAAGTCACCAGTTAAAAGAATTGCAGATAAGTACAGGTATCAGATATTGATGCGACTGAAAGCAGACCGAGCCGACCAGATAGAACAGGAGGCTTTTGATATTGTCAATAATCATTCAAAAGACACTGTCTTTTTTGAAGTCAATCCACAAAACTTATCATAAAGGAGGAAAATATGGCAACTAGAAAGGTTATAAGCGTAGGAGAAAGTGTTTTAAGAAAGAAATCCAAACCGGTCAGAGACTTCGATGAGGAGCTGAGGCAACTTTTGGATGATATGAAGCAAACCATGCACGCCAGCGATGGTATGGGACTTGCAGCAGTACAGGTTGGGATTTTAAGACGGATAATTATTGTCGAGGTCAATAATGCTTTTATTGAGCTTATCAATCCTGAAATTATAGCACAAAAAGGCGAGGATATTGAGAAAGAGGGTTGTCTTTCGGTGGGAAATTTTCGTGGACGGGTAAAAAGACCATATCAAATCACTGTTAAGGCTTATGATAGATTTGGATATGCCTTCACATTGACGTGTGAGAAATGGCTTGCAAGATGTATTTGTCATGAGGTGGACCATTTAAACGGAGTGCTTTTTATAGATCATTGTCTTGACAGAGAACAATATAATAAACAGGGTGGAAAATTTTAACGATATTTATAATCTCTAAATTTAAAAAAATAAAAATATTTGTATAAATAAAAGACAATTTAAAATTTTAAATAATATAAAATATTTTTAAAAACCTTGGTAAAGGCTATTAAAAAATATTATAAAAACAAATTATAAAAAAATAAAAATATTTGTATAAATAAAAGGCAATTTAAAATTTTAAATAATATAAAATATTTGTTAAAAACCCCGGTAAAGGCTATTAAAAAATATTATAAAAACAAATTATAAAAAAATAAAAATATTATTAAATTTATGTAAAATAAAAATATTATTAAATTTATGGAAAAATAAAAATTATTTTAAGTAAAAAACAATTTAAAAATAAAACAAAAAGTCAAATAAATTAAATTGCTTTTTTTAAAAGATTTGATTAAAAAAAGGTAATTTTTCATAAATTTATCAACAACAAAATTTTAACAAAAATATTTATAACTATTAATTTACTAATATCATTAGTTTGGTGATGGAGGATAGATGAAAATTTTATTTTTGGGGAGCTCTCGATTTTCACAAATAGTGTTGCAAAAACTGATCGACCATAATCAAAATATTGTTTTTGTGATCACTCAGCCTGACAGCCCAAAGGGTCGAGGATATAAAATGACACCGACAATCGTAAAGGAGTTTGCACTGGAAAAAGGAATTCGTGTTGAGTGCTATGATAGAGTCAAAAATCATATAGAGGAAATAAAAAATATTGACTATGATTTGGCAGTTGTCGCTTCCTTTAGCCAAATTTTGCCACAAGAATTTTTGGATATCAAACTTGCCCTCAATGTGCACCCATCATTGCTACCAAAATATCGAGGTCCATCGCCTATTCAAAGTGCCATTCTTAATGGAGACAAGACAAGCGGTGTGACGATTATGAAGGTTGTCAAAGCACTTGACAGCGGAGATATTGTCAAACAACAGACATATGATATTGCCGAGCTATATTATCTCGATGCAGAAGAGGGGCTTGCCACTCTTGGCGGAGAGCTTCTTTTAGAGGCTATAGACGACCTTGAAAAGAATCAAATAAAATTCGTTAAGCAAAATGATGAAGAGGCGACATACACGCGTAAGTTTACTTCAGAAGATGGCAAATTAAATTTCAACGCAAGTGCGAAAGAGGTGGTCAGCAGAATACGGGCACTGTCAGAAAATGTGGGTTGCTTTATTGAAGTTGAAAACATGAAAATAAAAGTTTTGAAAGCGGAGACTGTGAGTTTGGATAATATCAAACCTTGCCAAATTGCAGATAGGCGCAAACAGTTTTTGATAGGATGTCAGGACGGAGCGGTGGAGATCAAAACCTGTGTGGCACCTTCTGGCAAAACGATGAGCGGACGTGATTTTCTTAATGGTCAGATGAAGATTTTGGGGAAAGATGTGTTATGTTGACCGATTTAAGTTTTGATGAACTTCAAATTTATATCAAAAACTTGGGACTGCCATCATTTAGGGCAGACCAGCTCTTTGATGCAATTTACAGCGGGAAAACTTTAGATGAAATATCCAATCTTCCAAAAGGACTCAAAGCGATAATTGAGCCAAGCTATCCCAAATATTCCATTTTACAAGCATTGAAAAGCAAAGACGGTACTGAGAAATTTTTGATAAGATTTGACGATGGTGCAGTTGTCGAGTGTGTGCTTATGAAATATAAATATGGCTACAGCATATGCCTGTCAACTCAAGTGGGATGCCGAATGGGTTGCAAGTTTTGCGCCTCCACTCTTGGTGGGCTTGCACGAAATCTTTCCAGTGGCGAAATTCTTGGACAAATGCTTTTGGTAAACAGACATCTTGGAGGATCAAGAAAGGAGCGCAAGATTACCAATATTGTCTTAATGGGAAGTGGTGAACCGCTTGACAACTATGACAATGTGTTGAAGTTTATCAAATTGGCATCATCTTCCAAAGGTTTAAATATCAGTGAGCGGAATATCTCACTGTCAACTTGCGGGCTTGTGGACAAAATTTACAGCCTGGCAGAGGAAAATCTTGATATCACTCTCACCATATCGTTGCACGCAACCCGAGACACAGATCGCCAGGCGATCATGCCTATTGCAAACAGGTATAACTTGCAGGACATTGTTCAAGCTTGCAAATATTATTATGCAAAGACAAAACGCAAAATCTATTTTGAATATACTTTAATAAAAGGTGTCAACGACTCAAAAGATGATGCCAAACGATTGAAAGCATTGACAAGCGGGTTTTTGTGCCATGTCAATGTCATCGTGCTCAACCCTGTCAGTGAGCGCTCTTTGCAAAAGACAACAAGGCTTGAGGCATATCAGTTTGTTGAGCTTGTGAAAAAAGAGGGTGTCAGCGCTACAGTGAGAAGAACGATGGGCGAGGATATTGAGGGAGCTTGCGGACAGCTGAGAAATAAATTTCTTGGCATAAGAAACTGAAAATATTCATCTTTATACACGGAAGTCGAACTAGGTAAGTTATTCGGGCGAGACTGATGTTTATTCAAATTGTGATAACGGGCAAAGTGTAAAAATTTATATTTTTTTAAAATTTCATAACAAAAAAATTTAACTAACCATGTTTTGATCTCTTGTTGTAAAGAGATTTTTTTATTTTGTCTATACCTTTTTAAAGGCTGAAATCTGTGAGCTTATTTTTTATTTGTGATTTATTGTCATGTGAAAGAGCTGATCAAATCAAAAATTTTCAAAACTCATATA
>CALWTP010000078.1 GCA_944384495.1 uncultured Clostridia bacterium | reverse complement strand
AAAAAAAAACAGAAAAAAATAAAAAAAATAATAAAATTTCAAATAATGATAAAGATTTTATCAAAAGCAAAGAAATAAAAATGAAATAAAAAAATCAATCGCTGTCAATTTGCTGTTAATATCTTTTGCCACTGTCAAATGAATATTGAAGATAAAAATATCTTTGCATGTGCTTAAATCACAATCTTGCGTTTTTTTTAACCTTTTTGCCAAACAAAATACTAGACAAAAGCAAAATTATAATATATAATTAAGCGGAAGGAGTACTTATGATTCAAGCAATAAACATTTCACTCGCTTTTGGTGGTCGAGTGCTTTATAAGGAAGTTAATTTAAAGTTTACTAAAGGAAATTGTTATGGCATTATTGGAGCTAATGGTGCTGGCAAGTCCACCTTTCTCAAAATATTGACTGGCGAAATTGAGCCTAATAGTGGCGAGATTTTTATCTCCCCGGGCGAAAGAATGAGTGTTTTAAACCAAAATCAAAATGCTTTTGATAGCGAAACGGTGTTGGACACCGTGCTTTTGGGACATAAAAGACTTATGGAAGTCCAAAAAGAAAAGAATATGCTTTATGCCAAAACTGATTTCACTGAGGAAGATGGACTGAGAGCTGGAGAGCTGGAAACTGAATTTGCAGAACTTGGCGGTTGGGAAGCTGAGAGTGAGGCAAAGACCCTTTTGCAAAATTTGGGTATTGGCGAAGAATTATTTTATTCTTTAATGGCACAGGTTGATCCAAAGATCAAGGTTAAAGTGCTTTTAGCGCAAGCATTATTCGGTAATCCTGATATTTTGATATTGGACGAGCCAACAAACAACCTCGATTTCAAAACTGTAAGATGGCTTGAAAACTTCTTGCTGGACTTTGAAAATATTGTCATTATTGTCTCTCACAATAGGCACTTTTTAAATAAGGTCTGCACACATATATGCGATGTCGATTATGGGCACATCAATATGTTTGTGGGAAATTATGATTTCTGGTATGAATCCAGTCAACTTATTCTCAAACAGATGAAAGATCAAAACAAAAAAGCCGAGCAACGAGCAAAGGAACTTAAAGAATTTATTGCAAGGTTCTCAGCCAATGCCTCTAAATCAAAACAGGCAACAAGCAGAAAAAGAGAGCTTGAAAAACTTACGATTGAGGACATTAAACCATCTTCGAGAAAATACCCTTATATCAATTTCGAATTTACTCAAGAAATTGGAAAAGAGGTGTTGAAAGTTGAGGGCTTGTCTAAGGCTGGGATGTTTAAAAAATTGAATTTTAACATCGAAAAAGGTCAAAAAGTCGCTTTTTTTGCTAAAAATAGCCAAATTTTAACAACCTTATTCAATATTATCCTCGGAAAGGAAAAACAAGATAGCGGAAATGTCTTTATAGGAAAGACCATAAAAATCACCAATCTCCCTCAAAACAACAACGCATATTTTGAGGGCAATACCTCCTCGATAGTCGACTGGCTCCGTCAATTTTCGAAAGATCAAAACGAAACTTACATCAGAAGCTGGCTTGGACGAATGCTCTTTACTGGTGAAGAAAATTTAAAACCTGCAAATGTCCTTTCTGGTGGAGAGCGTGTGCGATGTATGCTCGCTAAAATGATGCTCGAGCAAGGCAATCTTTTGATTTTGGATGAGCCAACAAATCATCTCGACCTTGAGAGTATAACCGCATTAAATAAAGGCATGCAAAACTTTAGAGGCAATATTTTGTTTGCGACTCATGACCAAGAGATTATTGAAACTGTTGCCAACCGAATAATAGACATAGTCGACGAAGAACACTATATTGATTTTACAGGGACTTATGAGGAGTATGTCGAAAAATACGGTAAATAAGAACAATAAACAAAAAACTCTGGGATTTTAATTTTTCCTAGAGTTTTTTTATATTTTTTAATGTTTTTTATGTTTTTTATCTGCTTTTTTGCATTTTTTTTAGTTTTTCTGCATTTTTTTATGTTTTTCGGCTTTTATAAATTTAATTTGCAAAAACATTTTTTTGTTTCGTGCACGCATTTGCCCTTTGTTTGGCTTAAGTCTCCTGGTCAAGAGATTTTAATTGCTTGACTATTTTTTTTATCTCCTCGTTGTTTTGTTTAAATTTATGCAATAAATCGATGTATTGTTGACTGTTTTGGTCAACTTTTTCAGCATGAAGCCTGTCGAGCTCTTTAGATAAATTGTTGTATTGATTGCTTTTCTGCTCGAGTTGTTGCATTAGAATAATAAATTTACTCTGACTCGATGTCATCTTCATATTCATCCTCCTTTGCATGTTCTCGATCGTACAGTACAACTTGCTCCTGCATGGCGTCGATAAAGTCATAATATGCCGGGACTACAAGTTTTCTTGGAGGATGCGCATATCTTAGGCACTGTTTTCTGAGTTTGTTCGCTCCAAGTCCAACATGAATTTTGTTTACTGGCATTTCTGGATGTTGTTTATCATACTCTTTTATAAAAGCATTTATTCCCCGCATAAAAGCTTGAAAAATCATATCTCGCTCATGCTCATCACGGCTCCCGGGTGCAACATTATAATCGCCATATACATCTTCATGCGCTTTATATCTTGAATTGA
The DNA here is from genome assembly GCA_944384495.1 of uncultured Clostridia bacterium. Lineage (GTDB taxonomy): Bacteria > Bacillota > Clostridia > Christensenellales > UBA1242 > Caccovivens. The sequence continues at coordinate 2,025 of CALWTP010000078.1, read as the reverse complement.
TCTCAAAATCATTTATGACACCATATCCAAACTTACGGTTCATATAAAGAGCACCTTTTGCAATTATATCACCATTTGCGTTTCGCACAACGATATTTTGAATATCTGGCGACTCAATAGTTGCTTTTGCAATTTTGCCTCCATAAAATTCACTGTTTATATTAGCACAACAAGAACAATATAGTCCAATAATTGCGTTGTTGGGATCATATTTGGAAAGCATTTCATAGGTGAATTGTTTTTGGAAAACTTTTTCCAGAAGTTGTTGGCTCTCCGCTAACATTTCTCCTGACCCCCGCTTGATGTCTTCAACTTCTTCTTTGATTGTTTTTTCCCGAACACTTGTGCCTGCAATGTGCTCCTCTACCCCTTGTAGCTGTGCCTTCTCACGCAAATCTGAAACCTGGTTAAAAATATTTTGTGATAAACCTGCTCCTGAAAAAACATTTGCAATATCTTCGTTTTTATTATTTATACCAATATATTTTTCTTCCTGATAGAATTTTTTGAACGATTCTTCCCATGAAACAGCTATCGGCTTTCCATTTTCATCAAGAGATGATCTAAAAGTTTTTACCCTATCAAACCCTGTCATGGCTTTTGCAAATAATCCTGGCAATTTCTCATCCAGTTTTAAGAGCATTTGCAAATTTGGCAATATCTCCTCCTTTGTATTTTGCACGCTTAAAAAATCAATAAAACTTTGACTTGCTGTGCCACTGAAAGGAAGAGCTCTGGCAATTTTTTCAATGGTTGAAAAATCCATAATTTTATTTTTTAATATCGTTGCCATAAGCGAAATTGATTTTTGTGCCAAGTAACTATCTCCATCTTTGCCATTTTTGTCCGCAATCCTTTTTATGCTAAAGCAACCAAGCATATTAATAAATTTAAAATATCCAACACTTTCTTCTAAAGAAAGCTGATCATATACATCTGACACAGCGATGTTAAGCAAAGGCTCGCTTTTGATGAATTTAAATTGAGATGAATTAATAAAATCATCTAATTTTTCTTTCTCCTCAAGCTTAAACAAAAAATCAATCGGCAAGGCTGTTTTGTTTTGAGCCAGGATATGGGCAATTGATGAGTATTTAGAAAGGTCGCCCTCGCACATTATCAACATTTGATCTGTAAAGCCCTTAAGTGTGGATTTCATCTCTTTGTAAAATATCTTGTCTAAAAAGTCCTCCTCGTCATCAGGAAATTTGGAGGCTAGAAATAGTTCACCTTGTCCATCATGCAGTTTGTAGGCTACATTTAAATTGCTATTATCAAACGCATGAGGATCTATAAAATATACTGATTTATGGATTTTTAATGTCTCTAATCCTATGCATCCGCAATAAGCATATTTTGGAATATAATTCTCTTGTTGAGGTACCTCAAATTCTTTTATAGGTCGATGCTCAAGATTGAAGGCTTGATTAAGTAAACCACTTTTGCTAAAATCCCATCTGGTATCCGATTTTTTCTGCATATTTCCGTCAAGCTCCCAAGAGTTTGCACTATTTAAGAAACAACGTGGAAGGGAATTTTGCCATAAGCTACTATTCTTTTGCATATTGCTTGAATGATAAGGCAATCCTCCTAGGATGATATTTTGGCTTGTAAGTTTTATAACTCCATCCAATTTTGACAAGTCCTTTTGTAAAAGCATTTGCTCAACTTGAGTCCAGTTTTCTATTTCAAATGAAATTGGCTCTACTTTTACCCACTCCACGCTTTCTTGATTGGCCACGATTGTACCATCACTGTACCTATATAAATAATCATATTCTTCAGATTGTTTGCGTGCATTTATCATTCGAACATATTTATGTCCATCCACAATAAATTCTGGAATCTGTTTTGTTAAAAACTTGTCATCTTTGCCATTGATGGTAAAAAGTTTGCCGGTACAAGTCATTTCTTGTTTTAATTGTCCACCATTAAATAGGTCTTCTAATACTTTGGCTTCTTCATCGTTGACTCGTGTACATGGATACTCACCCATTTTCATTATATGAATATCCTCTCCATCCT
>CALWTP010000077.1 GCA_944384495.1 uncultured Clostridia bacterium | reverse complement strand
AATGCAGTAGTAGTTTTTTTGTCTGTAGTTTCATTGTGGTCTGATCCCCGCGAAGTGCTTTGGGCTTTTCGCCCAAAGCGGGGAGGTCTCTCGCCTTCCCTTGTCCATGGAAGCCCGTTCGGGCTTTCATGGACCCTTCGCGGGGTCCTTTTTTGTTATTTTGCATAATTCCTATCTCTATTAGCCCCCCCCCCCGCAAAATGTCACCTTTTTTCGCCTCCTTTTAAAAATTTTCTGACATTTTGCATTCTTTTTTTTTAAGCGGATGGCTGATTGTCAAGGGAATAGCTATAAAAATGTAGTGACCTGACTTCAAACCTTGTCCGAATCACCTCGCCTTGTTCTAAAGCACTTCTTTATTATTTTTTCTTTTTCCAAACCCTACTTTTTGCCTTGGTTTTGGAAAATGAGGATAAAAATAAAACAGATTTTATCAAAATCCTTCTGTTTATCTTGATTTTTGGAAAATGAGGAGAAAAACAAAACGATTTCTGTCTAAAGCCTAAAATTTCCCATAAAAAAATCCTCTTAGCCTTTAGCAAGAGGATTCAATAAAAGTTATATGGTTTCTTTGACTTCTTTATACAGAAAACCATCCGTCATTTTTAAATCATTTGATTTGTTATAACGATTTTCTTATTTTTGCAAATTAAAAAGAGGTATATTTACAGCATATACCTCTTTTTATATTTAAAAGGTTTTATTCAGCATCTGTGTTATCATCAGTGTCGCTGTTTTTTATTTGGTCAATTGAGTTTTGAATGCTTTGAATATTTTCTTTAATCTCTGCATTTTGAGATGAGAGAAGGTTGAAGATTTGCTCTAAGAGTGGATAACGTTCTGCATTCTTGTTCATAACCTCTTCGCAGTGTTGAACTGAAAGTTTAAGCCCGTCAAGCAGATCAAGGTCTTCTGCAAGTTTCTTTGCTTTTTCCTCATCAATATCGGAGTAGTTGTTTACACCGTAGAGTACAACTTTTTGTTTAGCAACAAGCGCTTCTTTTCTGCGAAGTTTTTTCTCATCGCTTTCCAAAGTTTTCTTAACTCTTCTAAGTGGAATGAACTCTTTTTTGCATTTACGAAGCTCTTTCTCGTTTGCTTTCAATTTTTCTTGAGCCTCAGCAAGTTGTTTTTCAAGCTCTTCAAGAGAAATGGTGATAGGAGAATCGATATCGTCTGTGTCGGTTTCTTCCTCTTCAGACTGAGCATCTTCAGCAGTTTCAACCTCTTCTGCCGGCTCTTCTTCAGACTCAGCAACTTCAACCTCTTCTTGAGTTTCTTCCTCGGTTTCATTTGTCTCTTCTGTCTCTTCAGATGTCTCGTCAATATCTACTTCTTCTTCCTCTTCTTCCTCTTCTTCCTCGTCCTCTTGTTGCATTCTGGCAAGTCTTGCCATAAGCTCAGCACGGCGTTGTTTGATATAGTCAGAAACATCGTCTTCGTCATCTTCATTTTCTTCGCTTTCAAGCTCTTCTTGAGCTTTTTCCTCTTCAGTCGGCTCTTCGTCTATCTGCTCTTCGCTTTCGGCGGTTTGCTCTTCTTCTGAAACTTCCTCCTCGTCAGGATTGTAATTTTCTACAACAGCTCCATTATATAAAATGGTAGCGATTTGTGGATCTTGTCTGGCCTCACTGCTGTTTTCAAGAGCATTAACACGTTCTTCAAGTTCCTTGGTTTTCTTTTCTTGTTTTGCCTTAATAGCCGCATCATCTTTACTTTTGTGTGCAAGACTCATAAAAAGATCTCCCATAAAATATAGAAGGAATCCTCCCGCAACGATGATAGCAAGAACAACTACGACTGTAATGATTACTGAACTTCCCATATTTTTTCACTTCCTTTTATTTATTTAGGCTATTATTTTCCGACCAGCCTTTTTGGTGGAGACGGCGGGAATTGAACCCGCTTCCGAAAAACTTGTTCAAAATTTTTCTACATGTTTAGTTTATGTTTTGTTTTTCATTAATAAAACGACCATAAACAATCTTTTTATCAATTAGTCTCTTTTCTTTGCAACTTAAATCGAGACCTTTTAAGTGCAAGAGCGCTTGTTTGAAACCTTATTACAATCTAAGCGAGGATTGTAAGGGTTGGCTAAACCTCGTTAGCCCAGTTTTTTGTCGCTTTAGGCAGCCATTGCAAGGCTTGCATTTCCAAAGCGAACTGTTTTGTTTTCGTTTGCGTTTATTTTCGCTGTCCCCTATAAGGCAAGAGAACGACGCCACATGCTTTGTATTTTGACCAATGCTCCCCGTCGAGACCAAAACGCCCCCAAAGCGTCATCTCTTTAAAGCTTGATCGATGTCCCGTTGGATAGCCTTATCCTTAAGGACTTGCCTTTTGTCATAAAGTTTTTTTCCTTTTGCCAGTGCGATTTCAACTTTAACCAATCCGTTTAAAGTATAAACCTTGGTCGGAACAATCGAATATCCCTTCTCTTTGACCTTGCGCTCCAGCTTTAAGATTTCATCTTTATGCAAAAGGAGTTTTCTTGTTCGCTTGGTTTGGCTTTCGGTTTGCGAGCTATCAAATGGAGCAATATAACAATTCTTTAAAAATGCTTCACCATCTTTGATCACAACATAACTATCGCTCAAACTGATCTTGCCTTGAATGACCGATTTTATTTCGCCACCTTTAAGCTCAATCCCTGCCTCAAGAAAATCTGAAACGAAGAAATTATGATAGGCTTTCTTGTTATTAGTTAGTAACTTCATCTCGCCTCCTATTATAACACTGATTTTTAATAATTTCAATAGCTATTTACATTTTTTTTTATAAATAGTGTAATTTTTTTAATTTTTTAGGAAAAATATAGATAAATTTTAAAATTTTCGCCAAATTATCATACACAAAGCACTGATTTAAACTTTTCTCTTGCCTTTAATTGACAAAATTTACAAAAGCAAAATCGATCTTTCTTGTATATATGTTTGCAGAAAGCAATTTGACAACAATTTTATCTCCTACTGCAAAGGTCATCCTTTGTCCTTTTAATTTTAATTGTTTTTCAAATAGAAGAAATCCGGTGTCAGGCAGGTCCTCAATTTTTATAAGTCCCTCCACTGTGTTGTCAAGCTCGACAAAAATGCCAAAGTTTGTGACAGAGCTGATCACCCCTTCAAACTCCTCACCAAGCCTATCTCTCATAAGATAAGCTTTCCATAGATCATCAACTTCTCTTTCACATTTTTCAGCATTTTTTTCTGTTAAACTGGACTGCTCACCCGCCTCAAATGTAAAGTTTTGCAATAGCTCCAGCCGTTGTCCTCTTATTGGTCTGTGCAAGTTTTCCTTTATAATCCTATGAATTACAAGATCGGGATATCTTCTGATTGGCGAGGTAAAATGACAATAGTATTTTAGTGCTAACCCAAAGTGTCCTAGACACTGGTTGGTATAGCGGGCCTTTTGCATTGATCGAAGTAAGATCTTATTGACAGTTTGGGTGATTGGCTTGTCGCTTACAAGCTTTATAAGCTCCTGATAATACTGCGGAGTAATAATTTCTGGCAAAGCAGGAGTCTTTATCATTAGACCATTTAAATATTCAAGCACATTTTGCACTTTTTCTTTTCTAGGAGCCTCATGAACTCTATAAACAAACGGTATTTTTTTATCGCTAAACTCCTTTGCCACTGTTTTATTTGCAAGTATCATAAAGTTTTCAATAAGCCTGTGTGCATCGTTTCTCTCTCTTTTCTCAAATCCTACTGCCATGCCACTGTTGTCAAAAACAAATTGCACTTCTCCTATTTCAAAATCAAGACTGCCACTTTCTTTCTCTTTTTGCTCTATGATTTGTGACAGCTCATTCATCAGCAGGAGCTCTTCTTTGACACCTTCCGTCTTCTCGTCCGCCTTTTCGCCAATGAGAACTTTGTAAACATTAGTATAATTGAGCCTTGCTTTACTTTTTATTACACTTTCTTGAATTTTATGCGACAAAACATTACCATTTTTGTCAATGGTCATTATGCATGATAAAGTGAGTCTCTCAACATTCTCATTGAGTGAACAAATGCCATTTGAAAGCTGTTTTGGAAGCATAGGGAGCACAGAGGTTGGAAAATATACACTGGTGCCTCGCCTGTAAGCCTCTTGCCCTAGCGCAGTCTCATATTTTACATATTCGCCGACATCTGCAATATGAACACCGAGAATATATTCTCCTTGTTCATTCTTTTCAATCGATACAGCATCGTCAAGGTCTTTTGCATCTTCTCCATCTATTGTAAAAATTATTTTGTCTGTTAAATCTAATCTCCCCTTTTTCTGACTAGGTGTGACGGTTTGTGAAATCTTTTCAACCTCACTTATCACATCATCTCCAAAAACTTCATAAAGCTGGTGATCACGAATGATTGCAAGCTCGCATGCCTTGACATCATCGCTTTTCCCCAAGACCTCACAAACCACGCCACTTAAAATCTTGCCACGCACCAGGCGAACAACAACTCGATCAAAATTCTCAATTTTTGTTTTATCTTTTATGATTTTTATTTTCAGAGGAATATGATTATTGTCTGGCTCTAAAAAATAATTGTTTCCTTTTTTTTCAACTATCCCAGCCACCAGTTCTATTGGTTTATAAATTTTTACGACCTGTCCATCTGAGCCATCTTGAGTTTTTGATAAAATTTTTATAATCACATTATCGCCATCAATCGCACCCATAGTCATATTTGCAGGTATAAAAATATCATCGCTGTCACTGTCTAACCTGCAAAATCCAAAACCCTTGGCATTGCCTATAAATTGACCTTTAACGTATTGTTTTGACGGAACGGAAACAAATTTCCCCTTTTTCTCTTCAAATATACTTCCTTCTTTAAGAAGTTTATCAAAATCTTTTTTGACTTCTTCAATATTGATGTTATATGTTTTTGATACAAAATAAAAAAGATTGTCAAGCCCCTTTACGGCAAGACCATCTTTTTGTAAAAGCTCTAAAATTTTCTGCTTTGCTCGCATATTATGCCCCGTAAATCAGTTCGCTTACGAAGAATAATATTATGCAAACAAAAATGATTATAGCCATCGCAATGGTAATCCTCTTCAAAATGCTATCCCTCGATGCACCTTTATTTTGCGAATAATAACTTTCCTGTTTTGCACCGGTAAAGGCATCAAGGCTTTGTGATGAATCGTTTGATTGCATTAAAGTTGTGACAATCATTACTATTGCACATACGACGATTATACCAAAAAGCACATATCTGAAAATAGGCAAAAACGATGACCAAAAATCATTTACCACATCATCTAAAAGTATCGATACAAAACTAGACATAACATCTCCTTTAAATTAAGCTGAATTTCATTATAAAATTGTCACAAACCACACTGCAAATAGTATCACAATGACCAAAAATATTATTCTAAACCAGTAGATTTTTACCTTCTTATCTCTGTGTACCTTGTATATCAAATCTCTCAACATGTTTAAAAATATCAGAAACGCAAGACAGACAAACACAACAAGGCAGATAATTACTCCAGTTTGTCCTATACTATTTTTGATGGATACTCCCCAATCAGTTAAAAAACTACAAAGTAAACTTGTCATAAACTTTCTCCTAGCCTAAGTATATCACAATCAAAGTAAAATATCAATACTTTAAAGCCATCATTTCACAAATGTCAACAATTAAGATTATAAAAAAACAAATGTTTTCAATACAAGATTTCTCTTTATATTTGTCACAAATTTTACTTTGCCTAATTAATTATATACATTTTTCAGATTAAGTCAAATATTTATTATGTTTTTAATGATTTTTTCAGACAAACACAAAAAAATAGACAAATCATATAAATTTGCCTATTTATTTGCTTAAACTTAAAGCTTGGTTGCTTACTAAATATTTAGCAATCTCATTATTCTTCCGTTTACGATCATAAGGATCAAGTCGATTAGCCAAACAATGTTAAAACCAAAAATAAGTCTTATAAGTCCTGCAACAATTTTCCCCTCACAAAATCTTGTAATAGCACCCAAGATCCACGCAGTAACAGGAATAATTGCAAGGATAAGGCTTATCACTCTTCCTAGTCCAAAATAATCTTTTCCTGATTTCTTTGCCATAATACCCTCCTCAATTGTCATTATACAATATATGGGATAAAAAATCAAAAAAAATTTGCTAAAAAAATAAAAAAATGTTTTTTTACAATAAAACAAGAAAATATAAACAGAGTGTTTTAAATTAAAGAAAATAATTTTGGTAAAAAACTTGCTTTTTTAAGCTGTGGGTGATAATATGTTTGTGTAAGGCAATAAATCAATTAAATAGAGACATACTCGTGCGATAACAAAGCTTTCAAAATTAAAACGCAGGCATAATTTAGTGGTAAAATGTGTGCTTCCCAAGCATAATTCGCGGGTCCGATTCCCGTTGCCTGCTCCATAATTTCCCGCAATAACAAAAATTAGTCTTTAATGAATATTTGCCAATTTTAAAACCAAATATCATTTGTAAAGACTTTTTTTATGATAAATTCGTTTAAAGAAGTCAGTTTGATTTAAATAGTTGAAATTATTTTGCTTTTTATTATCAAAATTTGAGCTTGCATTTAGTTGCGAAAGAATGATGATTGTATATATCGCTAAGCAAAAAATGCAAGGCACACAAAATTTATATAGCGACAAAGATTTTCACTCAACAGTTACACTTTTAGCCAAGTTTCTTGGCATATCTGGATCATTTCCTTTTTTTACTGCGGTGAAATATGCGAGTTTTTGCAGTGGTAAAATCGTCTGAAGTGGCATAAAATCTTCTTCTGCTTGTTTAATTGGAATGATGACTTTGAAAATCTTTTTTATCTGTGGTGTAAGTGAAAGAGGTGTAAAAAGTACCAACTGCCCTCCTCTTGATTTTATTTCACTCGCACTGCTTAGGACTTTGTTTAATAGTTGACTTTGAGTCGCAATGACTATTATAAGTTTTTTATTGTCAATTAAGGCAAGCGTCCCATGTTTAAGTTCTCCACAGGCAAAGGCCTGACTGTTTATATAGCTGATTTCTTTTAATTTTAACGATGCCTCTTCACAGGTTATAAAATCCACAGATTTGCCTATAAAAAATATTTCTCTCTTTGAATAAATCATCGTTGCCAGTTTTTGTATTAAACTATCATCAGAAAAATCAATCTCATGTAAAAATTTTTTTATATTTGCCAAATACCTGCGCCCCGCCATTTTTCTTGCAAGAATATAAAGTATTATACACTGAGCAAAATAGGCTTTTGTTGATGCTACTGCACGTTCAACTCCTGCGTAAATTGGTAATGTAAAGTCTGCAAGAGTGGCAAGCGAGCTATATGTTACATTTGTAATACAAACTGTTTTTGCTCCAAACTTTTGAGAATGTTTAAGTGCTAAAATGGTATCCGCAGTTTCTCCACTCTGAGAAATAAAAATGCAAAGAGTTTTATTTGTTATGATATTATTCTGATAGATAAATTCACTTGCCAAAACACACTCAACCTCTTTCTTTAAATATTTTTTTAAATATGTTTTCCCTATTAGTCCTGCATGGTATGCTGTCCCACAACCTATCAGATAAATTTTATCCGTATCAATAGATGCGATGTGGTTTAATATTTTTATTATTTTTTTCTTTTTATAGTTTTCTAAAATATTGATAAGTGCATCTTTGCTTTGATAGATTTCTTTCAGCATATAATGGTTAAACTCTTTGTTTGCAAGAGTTTTAATATTAAAACTGATTTTGTTTTTCTTTTTCCTGACACATTGATCATTTTTATATATTTTGATAGAATTCAAATCAGCATATCCATATTCACCGTCACCGATATCATAGTAATCCTTGCTTTGATTTATAAAGCACATAGGGTCACTGGCTAGTATTATGCTTTGACTGGTTTTAGTCAAATATAAAGGCAATTTGTTTCTGGCAAAATATATCCGATTTTCATTTTTGCTTACCACAAGAGTGGCATATGATCCTTCAAGTCTATCAATAACTTCTTTTAGCGTTTGTATTGAAAGATTATCTTTGAACAGTTTGGCAATTACCTCGCTATCAGTGTCGCCATCAAATTTAACTCCATTTTTTAGCAGTTGTTCTTTTAAAAGGTTATAATTTTCAATTATTCCATTGTGAACTACAGCTATATCTTTATTCTGAGACAGCTGAGGATGAGCATTTTGCAAGCTCACCTTGCCATGTGTCGCCCATCTGGTATGTGCGATACCCGCCCCAAACTCCTCTGTTTCAATAACTTTGCCCTTCAAATTTGCCACTCTTCCTATTTCTTTATAAATACTCATCTTTCCATGATGTATTACCGCTATACCAGCCGAGTCATATCCCCTATACTCAAGTACTTCAAGCCCATGTAAAAGATGCTCCTCTGGCGCATTTCCTATGTATCCCACTATACCGCACATATTTCCTCCATTTTCATTTTATGATTTAGACCGCTTATGTGACAACTTTGTCACAAATTATTCCTGCCATTCATAAATGATAAGGTAGAGGGAAAAATATGCCTAAATTTTTAAATAAAAAAAGTTGCCTTATTGGCCCAAATGTCAAGTTTGGTCAAGGAGTGATCATCTATCCAAATAATATTATACAAGGAAACACCTTTATAGGTGATGATTGTATTTTAATGGAAGATAATCATATTGTCGAATGTAACATCGGCAATGGTTGCAAAATACATAAAAGTGTTATTGAGAATAGTCAAATCCATGACGATGTGTCAATTGGCCCTTTTGCTAGGATCAGACCTAATTGTGTATTAAAACAAGGCTGTAAAATTGGTAATTTTGTTGAAATCAAAAATTCAATTATCGGCAAAAAATGTAAAATTAGTCACCTTGCCTATGTCGGAGATTGTGAAATGGGTGAAAATTGCAATGTGGGCTGTGGCGCCATTTTTGTCAATTATAATGGCAAAACAAAGTCTAAAACAGTTGTCGGTGATCACGTGTTTATAGGGTCGAATTGTAATATTATCGCTCCTGTTGAAATCAAAAGTGACAGTTTTATCTGCGCTGGAACGACTGTGACAGACCACGTTGACAAGGCGGATTTCGTGATCGGCAGAGTAAGGCAAGAGAACAAGAAAAATGGAGCTAAAAAATATTGGTAAAAATAATTTTAAGGAGAAAAAATGGGTATTTATTTTGGTACAGATGGTGTAAGAGGGGTTTATAGAGAAGAACTGACTCCATCTTTGGCATTTAAATGTGGAAATAGTCTTTCACGGTTTTGTTATAATAAAAAAGTTGTAATTGGCAGGGATACTAGAACAAGCGGAGATATCCTCGCCTTATCAGTTGCAAATGGCCTTATTGATAATGGAGTAAATGTCATCGACGTGGGCATTGCTTCAACTCCTGCCGTTGCTTTTTTGACAAGATATTTGGATTGCGATTTTGGTGTTGTAATAAGTGCCAGCCATAATCCTCCCGAGTATAATGGTATAAAAATATTTGATCGGGAAGGCTATAAAATTGATGAGACGCTTGAAAATGAAATTGAGAGAAAATTGATGATCCCTATTTCTCAAAATTATGATGGAGTCGGAAGATATTATTTTAAACCATCACTTATCAACCACTATATTGATGACATCTTAAAAGACACTGCTCCTTTAAGTCTGACACAGGAGTCAAAAATCGTCATAGACCTAGCAAATGGTGCATGCGGTAAGATTGCCAAGAAAGTCTTTAAAAAACTTGGCTATAATACAATAATCATAAATGATCGAATGAATGGTCTGAAGATTAATGACCATTGTGGAGCACTATTTCCTCAAAATTTAATTGCAAAGGTAAAAAAACATAATGCCATAATGGGATTTGCTTTTGACGGTGATGGAGATAGAATTATTGCTTGTGACGAGAATGGAAATCTTGTTGACGGCGATGCAATATTATATATTCTTTCACAATATGAAAAATGTTGCTCATGTGTGGTTGGCACCACCTTATCGAATAAGGGTTTTGAACTTGCACTTGAAAAAAATGGTATAAATCTTGTTCGTGCTGATGTTGGAGATAAATATGTTATAGAGCTGATGAGAAAAAATGGTTCCACTTTAGGTGGCGAGCCATCTGGACATATCATCTTAAAGTCCCATAGTACTACCGGAGATGGTTTGCTTGTAGCTTTAAAACTTATCGCAATATGTCAAAACTCTGGTCGAAAACTGTCACAATTAATTGCTTTTTCTCCATTTCCTCAAATCAATGTTAATGTTTCAGTAATTGATAAATTTAGAATACTAAATTCAGAAAAATTGAGCAGTGAAATTTTAAAAATACAAAAACAATTTAAAAACAACGGTCGCGTCCTCGTAAGAGCAAGTGGTACGGAAAACAAGATTAGAATTATGTGCGAGCATATTGACAAAAAAGAAGCAGAAAATGGAGCACATGTTTTGGAAACATTAATCCTTCAAATCAATGAAAAATTATAACAAAAAAGACTTTTGATTTTGAAGTAAACCTTTGGTAATGTACATCTTTTATGGTTTATTCCCTTATTCAAAAGTCTTTTTTTTTATTTCAAATTATAGTGGTAAATCCTTTTTATCAAATCTGAACACACCGATTATGAAGGTGATGATTCCTATCGCAGCGAGAATGCCAAACTTCCATAGATAACTCAGTGTCCCGCCAAGAATTGATACGGTGTCAAAGAATGTTATGATGGATAAATAATTAAAGAAATTCATTGCCGATATTCTCATCGCTGATGGCACTATCTGTGAACCAAAAAGCCCCAAAATGGTGCAAACAAGGAAGAATATTGAAAGCCCTCCGCCTATTGACAAAGAGTATTTTGTCCTATTAAAGATTGCAGAGCACATAAAGCAGAAGCCGGCAATTGCAAACATAGTGATGAATGCTCCTGCATTAAAGAGTAAAATCTCACCATAATTGATGGCAAAGCTGTTTCCTCCAACAACCCAAACCGATATCACGCTCACCACAGTAAGCAGTGCAAACATGGCAAAGAGCGAGAACAAAAGGTATGCCATTTGAGTGACAGAAACCGTTCGTCTTTTGGTTGGAGTAGATAATACATATGCCATTGAGCCAGAATCCACCTGTCCTGCCAAAAGTCCATTTGCAACCATGATAACAAATACCATTGGCAGTAATAGTCCTGCTATACGATAAAATATTGAGCCAATGATAAGACCATAGATATCCATATTGCCAAGCTCGCTAAGCGCCTGTGCAACCTTTTCATCAAGCTGGTCACCTATACTCTCTGTTGCATGGGTTTTGGCTTCTTCTTTGCTCAATCCTTCACTAAGCCAAAGTTGATAGGTTGAAATGGCAGTATTTGAAATGACCTTTACAGATACACCATACTGTTCTATTTCCTCATCAGTCATCTGCTGGCCCTGCATGCTTAAAATTGCCTGATTTTGCATAAGAAGATTGACATACTCTCGTGCATCGTCTGTATAGGAATAATCAGTCGAAGTCTTGTTTTGATTATATTTGTCAATAGCATCGGAGGCAATTTGTCTTGCTACAAGTGCGCTTGCAGTTGCTTGCTCTGCTGAACTTCCCTCACTTATATACTGATTATAGGAATTTTGATATACGATTTCAAGATATGTCTGTTGCGAAAGCGAACTGATATAGGAAAGATATTCTGGATTGATCACCAAATCTCCTTCAACCTGAATTGTTGCAGGTGGTATTTGCTCTCCTGCAAGCTGGTCGTCACTATATAAAGTCAAATATGTACTGATAAACAGCCTGCCCGTGTTGTCGTCAAAACCAAATTGATCAAACATTCCGCTTTCAAGCACACTCTCAGTCACCGCAGAGATCACAGCATTTCGCTCCTCTCTTGTGAGTGCACTGCCTTTTTGTGCCTCCATGTAATTTACTTGAGTGTCAAAAGTGGTATTTAGGCTTGCTAATCCACTACTGCTCTGGTCAAGAAGGGAAAAAGCATCGATAGAAGTTAAGTATAGATCATAGCTATCAACCGCGTTTTCTTTAAGTGAGGATTCTTGGTCGGCTTGCACGAAAATATTTTTAAGAGAATCTCGTATATCATTTATGCCAAGGTTGCCTAGAACAATTATCACGATTGCAAGCATAGCGCAAGTTGCAATTGTAACAGTAAGCCATTTTATCCAATTTGCCTTGCATGACTGTTTAAAAAGTGCTTTACTAAACATTTTCTCCTCCTTTTAGTTTTTTTGATTTTTTTGTTGTTTTTTGCGTTTGTGTAATATCTTTTTTCGTTTTTTTTGTCTCTTTTTTAATTTTTCTTATCTCTTTTCTTGACTTCTCTTCTTCATAATGATAAGTATCCGGCTGGGTTGCGAGCACCTGTTTAAAATATTTTTCAAGGTCGTGCCTTACCAAACTTATAAACTTTAGATTGTAATTTTTTAAGACATTAAACATCCTGTTTATGTTGTTGTCGGCTATTTTGATTGTAACTTGGTTATACTTTTCCTGGTCTCTGACAATATCAAATTTGAGTTTTTTGAATTTTTGATATTGTTCTTTCTCATTGAACTCAATCTTATAAAATTTATATGGAAGGTTTTTAAGCTCGTTTATGTCGGCAATATCAACTATGTGTCCGTTTAATATAAGGGCGACACGATCACAAGTCAGCTCAAGCTCGTCAAACATCTGACTGCTCATAATTATGGTTTTTCCTTTTTTCTTTTCCTCCAGAATGATTTCCAAAAAAGTCTCCCTCATAAGCGGATCAAGACCAGTGGCAGGCTCATCCAGTATAAGAATATCCTTATCCGCCATAAGTGCAGCAACGATGGCAGTTTTTTGCTTCATCCCTTTGC
>CALWTP010000076.1 GCA_944384495.1 uncultured Clostridia bacterium | reverse complement strand
GCATAAGCTTTAATTCTTCTTGACATGCATGGCCTGAAGTATGCACTTCTGCCAGCTCGTCATAGATGACATCTGCTCCAAGCTTATAGAGAGCATTGATGACATTATAAACATTCTTTTCGTTCCCCGGAATTGGAGAAGCGGATAAGATCACGAGATCATTTTCTCGTATTTTAACATTTTTAAACTCACCTGCTGCCATTCTTGTCAATGCACTCATAGGTTCACCTTGACTGCCAGTGGTCATAATTAGAACTTCACCATCTGCCATTTTTTCAAGTTTCTCGATATCGACAATATTTTCGCGGTTAAATGACAACTCTCCTATCTTCATTGCCACTTCACTTACATTAATCATACTTCGACCAGTAAAGGCTATTTTTCTCTTATATTTTTCCGCAATATCCATTATTTGTTGCATTCTGTGAATATTTGAGGCAAATGTGGCGACTATTATACGATTGTTTGGATGATTTTTTATTATTTCATCAAGAGTTCGCCCCACACTTTTTTCACTCATTGAATAGCCCTTGCGACATACATTTGTGCTCTCGCATAAAAGCAGTCCAACTCCTTTTCGCCCTATTTCTCCAAGTCTTGGCAAATCGGTCATCTCTCCATCGATTGGCTCATAATCAATTTTAAAGTCTCCCGTATGCAAAACAGTGCCTGCTGGAGTTGTGATTGACAGAGCAACCGCTCCTGCGATTGAATGGCTCACCTTGATAAACTCTATGACAAAAGATCCAAGCTTTAGCACATTTCTTGGCTTAACCGCCACCGCTTTATACTTGATATTGTCATATTCCTTCATTTTATTTTCAACTAATGCAAGTGTGAGGCGTGTCCCATAAATTGGTACTCGAATTTGTTGTAATAAAAAAGGAACAGCCCCTATATGGTCCTCATGACCATGAGTGAGCAAAAGTGCCTTTATTTTATTTTTGTTTTCAACCAAATAGGAAATGTCTGGTATGACAATATCAACTCCTGGCAAGTCATCATCTGGAAAAGTGAGCCCTGCATCGACTATGATAATTTCATCATTATATTCAAGAGCAGTCATATTTTTGCCGATTTCTCCTACTCCACCCAAGAAAGTAATTTTTAGTTTGTTGTTCATATAATTCTCCTTTTTAAGTATGTAAAATAAATATTTTTAAATGTGGCGATAAAAATTTGACTTTTAAAACCACAAAAAAACACAAAAAATTTTGCAAATAATATCTTTTGTTCAAAATTTATCAAAAGTCAAATACTTTTGACCGATAACTGTTTAAACTGCGTTTAGGACATGATTTATTTCAAACTTACAACGAAAATAAAGTTCAAATTAAAAACTCCATTTTTTTATGTTTATATCAAAAATTTTGCATCTTCGATTTTATCGACCTCTTCAAGACGTTTCGGTGACAAAATGGTATCACTGTCAACATAAAATCTCATCCCCTGACTGGAGAAGAACATCACCATCTCAAACACGTGAATAAGTGGACTTATTAGAGGTAAAATTATGATTATTGCATATAAACCAAGCACCATAGAGATTACGATTGCAAGTAAAAAGATAATAAATGACGTAGAGAAAACTCTGGCCCCCCGCCTTAAAACGGCACGCATTCCAATGCGATAAGATTTGCAGATATTCTGATTATACACAACTTTTGCAGGAGCCCACCCAGCATTAAAAGTCTCCTTAAATGCCATTAAAAGCGCTGGAACAATAACAAACGCAAATGGCATAATGTAATCAAAAACAGCATTATCAATCCGTGTCAGTGCAATCATGCTTGCAACAATTAGAGCATTAAAAGGCAACGCATACAAAACCTTCAAAGAGGCATATGCTAAGGATGATTTTAGAGTCTTTAAAAGTGCAAAAGTAAAGCTTTGTTTTGAGCAAGATGACATATAGCCATAAATCATCTCACAAGTCACCATTTTCCCCACGTTAAGCAATAATGGGAAGAGATAGAATGTCAATAAACAGAAATAAATTCCAATACCTACATTTGCAACAAACAGTTCTTTGAAAAATATTATAGCAAAATCTCCAATACACATCAAGCCATCGGCTATTGATGAGCCATAAATGGTGCCATTATTAAAAATTTCACTTAGGCCTGACTGCTCTGCTGACAGCGAGGCGACATCAAAATAAGTGCGATAAAACACCGCAAGCAAACCCACATATACACCGATGCAAATAATATGATAAAGAAGCAGTTTCCATACCTTATCAAAATTTGCACATAAAAGTTTTATAGAGTTTTTAAACATCATAAATCTATTTCAAATCCCTAATTCAATATATATTATTCAAATTTCTTTCTAATATTATATATTATAGAAACTGATTTTGCAAGTAAAATTTGTCTTTTAATAGGAAAAAAGCTTAAAATTCTTGAAATGTTGTTTGAAAATAAAAAATAGTCAAATTTATAAGCAAATCTTAAATACACTATAATCTTTCAAGACTCGCCTTGTCGACTATTTTTAATATCGTTTTTTTGATTATTTTTTCGCATTGCAAAAGTAAAAATAAAACAACTTTTATATGATAAATTACAATTTAGCCAAACTGTCAAAATTTTTGCTGTTGTTTTTTGCCAAATTTTTTAATCGCAATTGTGACAATTTGCAAAGATAATTTAAGCCTGACCTGTTTAAGTTTTATTTGATGTCAAGAATTTTGTATACAATGATATCTCCGCCAGTCTTTACTTTAATCTCTTCTCCCTTCTTGTGACCAAGTAAAGCAGAGCCAACTGGTGAAATATTGCTGATGATTCCCTGAGATGGATTACTCTCTGTTGAACCCAAAATTCTATACTCAAGCTCCTCATCAAATTCCTCATCATATAATCTGACAGTCGAACCAATTGAAACCACGTCTTTGGATGTGTTTTTATCATCTACAATTTGGCAGTTTAAAAGAATATCTTCCATTTCTCTGATTTCACTTTCAATTTGTGCCTGTTCATCTTTGGCAGCATCATATTCTGAGTTCTCAGAAAGATCTCCAAATTCTCTTGCTACTCCAATTTTTTTGCTTACTTCAACTCTTTTAACTTTTTTATAAAAGTCCAGTTTTTCTTCAAGTTGTCTTTTCCCTTCAGGTGTTAAAATATGTGTCATATTATGCTCCTTTTTTTATTACAGCGATATATATTATATCCAAAATTTACAAAAATGTCAAACTTTTTTATAGGTTATGGAATTTTTTTTGTCTTTAAGCGAACAATAAGTTTGGAGGACTTATTATGCTTACAATCATTTGTTTCTTATTAACAATTATAGGAAGTGTAAATTGGCTTCTTATAGGACTTTTGCAATATGATTTTGTTGCTGGAATATTTGGCTATCAGGCAAGTGTCTTTTCAAGAATAATATATATAATTATTGGAATCTCAAGTGCAATCTTGATCTATAAGTTGATAAAAGGCAAAGGAGTTATCTCTGTTTTTAGCAGAAATAATAAAAAGGATCTTAAGAAAAATTTGGACAAAATGCTTGATAAATCAAAAGATACAACTCCTTCTTATCAAAATGTAGAAGCAGGTTATGATATTTATTCAGAACAAGATTTTCCAAACGATGTACATTATAATCATAATCGAACAAATGTTGCTCGCAGGCCAAGTGATGGTTATGATGACGGTCAAAGCCTATTTGATGAATACCTGGATGATGATAACCGCTTTAGATAATAAGATATTCTTAAAAAAGGATAAATGTGCATATGTTTAGATTTTCTTTAATTCCTCTAGCTGTGATAATAGGTGGATGTTTGTTTTGTGTTCTATTTTTTCATCTTGTTTGATTCTTTCAAATTAGTTGAATAGATTTAGGATTGATTTATTTGTGATAACTTGATCCACTATTTATCATAAATACTCGATATATCTGTTCAAGCAGAATTACCCTGGCAAGATTATGGGGATAGGTTATCTTTCCAAATGATAGCTTGTTTGGGCAACTCTGTTTTACCTTTTGACTTACACCATAAGAACCGCCTATTATAAAGGTCAATGTGCTATGGCTGAGCATATCGTTTTTTAAAAGAGTTGCAAGTTGCTCGCTTGTATATTCAATCCCCGACCGATCCATAAGATAACATTTGCCTTCCAGCTTTTCTAAGATATGATTTTCTTCACATGACAATATCTGTTCAATATTATTGTATTTGTTCTCTTCCGCCACCTCAATAATTTCAAGCTTGCAAAATCTGCCAAGTCTTTTTTTATATTCAGCGCACGCATCAACCCAAAATTTTTCCTTAAGTTTGCCAACGCACACAACTCTTATGGTCATATAACACCCCAAATAAATGTGAAAAGTGTCAGTGCTCCTGTCAAAACGAAGCATGAAATTAATAATATTTTTATCAGTTTTTCAAATTTAGGATTTTTTTCATCATTTAATATGGCATTATCAATTTCACCACTGTTGCCAGATTCTATCATTTGTTTTTTGTACATCTTATCAAAATCTTCAAACTCTATGACGGTTTTCTCACTCTCTTCCCTGCCATCAAGCATATCTTTGACTTCATTTAAGTATCTTTCGCGCTCAAGTTGTGTTATCAGTGCGACTTGCAATCTATTAATCTTTTTGACGGCGGTTTCCTTAAATAAGAGCTTTGTCAAGGCTTTTAAAGCAAAGCATAGAAGTATTATAAGAGCAACAACAAATATGAGTCCAGTGATTGGGTTATTCGCGAGTGAAAAGTCAATGAAGACAAAGAGTGAATTGAGAGGAACACTATGTGCTGATGCATAAGACATAAGAATTCCTATGGCATTATTCATAAAATGGATAATCATTGCTGGATATATGGTGTCGCAAAGAATGGATATATAACCAAGATAGAGCCCAATTATCGTAGCATAGAAAAATTGCTCAATATTTAAATGTAGCAGTCCGAACAAAAGAGCCGAGATTATGATAGCTTTTTTATAACCCGCTGTTGACATAGTTTTTAGAAGCATACCACGATGTGCTGTCTCTTCGCATATTGCTGGCAAGATCGCACTCATAACAATGTTTACAATAAATAGCCAAAATGGATAACCACTGCCAGTCGAAGAGGATGAGAAACTATAACCAAGTGCTTGCAAAATGGCATTAAAAAAAGATGCCACAAAAACGTTTAAAATATAGACCACAATACCGATTAAAATTGAATAAAAAATTGCCTTAAAGGACATTTTTTTGAAACCATAGAATACAAAAACATCCTTTGGTTTATTTTTTTGCAGTAATGCAAACATAAATATAGAAACTGAAAAGAGAAAGCCCACTTGAATGATGATGTTTGCAATAATTTCTCCCGTATAGCCTAAAAAGCTCAATAGACCGAAATAGGATAAGATGCGTATAACTACAAAAAATACCACTATCAAAGAATAGCATATAAGCGAATTTGAAATTGTTTTATTCTTATAATTCATATTTATTTCCTTTATTTTTATTTAGTGCTAGATCATAACAGCCTTTATGTAATATATTAAGCTAAGGTCGAATTTAAGACTGAGATATGTTTTTTGTCATGGCAATATTAAATTCAAGCTATGTGTTTGAAACGATGTTGGTGATCTCAAGTATTAAGAAAAGCAAAATTGATACACCAATTGCGATGTAAAAAAGCTTTGGTGCGTAGACAATCTTTTCGCTTTTTTCATCCTTGCTTTTGTGTTTGAAATAGAATTTGTCCACCAAATAAATTATCAAAAAGGTGACAAGCAACAAAATCGTGCCAATAAGATAAAGTTTCCACCCTCCTAGTGCCATTGAGAATGAAGTTGTATTTTGCAAAAATGTGAGCAGTATCACCAAAAAGTTGTTGATAAAGTGCACAATCATTGAACTTATCAGCGATCCTGTCCTAAGCACAACAAAAGCCATGATTGACCCTAAGATAAACGGATAGATAAGCTGTTGAAAGCTTTGATGCATAAGCGCAAAAAGAAGTGCACTTACAAAAACAGCGCCTAGATCTCCAAACCGTCCGCGCAGGCCTTGGAAGATTACCCCTCGAAACAACAATTCTTCGCAGATACTTGGAACAATTGCCATGGTGATAATCGCGATTATAAATGACCCGGCATCGGTCGGATTGATTGTTGAGGCAGAGTTTAACGGATAGCCCAGTGCAACAAGCAAGTTATCTATCATTGATATAAAATACTGGATTCCAAAAAGAGCAATAATTCCTAAAACTATAACAACACAATATGTATGCCATGGCATTTTCATCTTTAAATTTATAGCCCTATAGTCAATTTTGTTGGCTTTGTTATATAGCAAGTATAAAACCACATAAGCAGTGCCCATGACCACACTATAGCAAGCCAAAAACCAAATATTAGAACTGATCACATCACCCTCTATCTCGGTCGTGGCTGAGATTATGTTCGCTATCAATGTGAATGCCAGTGAAATCAAAATCGGTAAAAATAATGCTATTAAAAATACAACACTGCTATCTCGGTCATTATAAATATTTCTCTTTTCATATGTTTGTGCTTGTTTCATTGCCCTATTATACAACATAAGTTTATAAATTACAACAAAACCGCTTTACTTTCAAGATTATTTTATGTAAACTTAAAAAATGGAAGATTTTATGTTGGAAGCGCTTCGACAGGCTGAAAAGGCATTTAGAAAAAATGAGGTGCCAATTGGCGCTGTTATCGTGAAAAATGGCAGGGTTATCGCAAGAGGCTTTAATAAAAGAGAAAAAACTCAAAATGCTTTGTTTCATGCAGAAATAATAGCCATCAATAAGGCTTGCAAAAAACTTAAATCTTGGCGACTGGATGGTTGTGATCTTTATGTAACCCTTGAGCCATGTCCGATGTGTAGCGGTGCTATTTGCAATGCTCGGATCGATAAAGTGATATATGCCACAAGCGAGACAACATCTCATGATGGACTATGCGAAATGATTTTATCAAGCACCAGACTGAACCATAAAACACTGCTTGTTCACGATGAAAAATATCAACAAGAGTGTGCATACTTGCTGAGTGAGTTTTTTAAGAGTAAAAGAAACAAAAAAACATGATATTTTTATATTTTGTTAGCATATTTAATATATACCACGATTATCTTGACAAAAAGTTGCCAAAAACCACATTGGGCATTTGATGTGAAATTAAACAAGCCCTGCAAATCAATGCGGGGCTTAAAATTTTTATGGTAACAAGATAAATCTTGCGGGAGATTTTTATAATAATTTCATAAGTTCTTGACTAAACTCCTCTTCTGAGATTTTCCCATCATCTTTTAGCTTCCTAAGCTCGGCAATCTTCTCCTCTTTTGACTTGCCAGATGTATTCTGAGTGGCACCCTCTTCCTTCTCTGGCTTAACCCATACCCAGTCGGAGATAAACATTGTGATGATCAAAAGAACGGAGGTGACTGAGAAAAGATTAAAAATAATAGAAAGCACAAGGGCGGTCATATAATATCCATATCGCTGTCTAAACAAAACCCCGCCCTTCCAAATTGCAAGCGTCAATAAAACCACAATCGCGATACTTGCCACAATTTCTAAAAATGCAAAAACCACATAAAAGGTTGACGAGCGATAGGCAGGCTCTGCCATAAACCACATCACAATATCATAAATATCATAAGCAATTCCAAGAATGGAAGTGATGATGGCTGTAATTATCAAATATTTTTTTGTTGAATTCATATTTTACCCTCTTTATAGAATTTTCCTGTCTTAAGTTGTCCTTTGCAACAAAATAATTACATGGTAAGTATAACACTGTTACCAAAAATAGTCAAACCATTTCAAACCCTTGACAATTTATTATATACTGCTTTATAATATATTATGTTGGAGAATTGTATGAAAAAAGTCAAAAAATTGAATATTGTTATCACCGGCTCTTCAAGCGGTATTGGAAAATCGCTAAAGGAGTATTACAAAAATCAAGGTCACAATGTCGTTGGGATCAGTTTGGGTGATGACGACTATATTGCCGATGTTTCAAATAAAGAAGAGCTTAGTGCTGCCTTTAAAGAGATTGCATCAAGGATGGACAAGATTGATATTCTTATCACCTGCGCCGGCTTTGGGCTTTCTGGTGCAATAGAGCTGATTGACGAGAAAGATATTGAGAGAGAATATGCGGTAAATGTGCTTGGAACCATTTATGCAATTCAATCAGCTATGCCTAATATAAGCCAAAACGGGAAAATTATATTGATAAG
>CALWTP010000075.1 GCA_944384495.1 uncultured Clostridia bacterium | reverse complement strand
CATTACAACAGTTTTTGTAAATAGAATATTTTCATAGACTCATATACCATTTAATAATAAAAAATATTACAGATAAAGGAAAACCTTACACAATTGAGAGAAGAGTGATACAAAAAAATAAGATTGCGAGAAATATCTTTACTTATTTTAATAAAAAAAATATTTTCAATTCCAAAAGCTCATGGCGGTTTGTGATATGAAAATATTTTTATACCTTTTTTAGATGATAATAGCAAAATAGTTCAGCAAATTTATGGAGTCAGTCTATCCGGCCCTCTGAAGATAAACATGCTTTCCTTTAATGATGGAAGATTGAGCAAAACCATTGTCATTCTGTCAATTCCTACACCAAATCCTCCATGTGGAGGCATACCATATTTAAAGAATTCGAGATAAAACTCTACGTCCTTCTTTAACCCTTTTTCTTCGGCCTGGGCCTTTAAAATCTCATACCTATGTTCTCGTTGAGCACCGGTCGTTATTTCTATACCTTTCCAAATCAAGTCGTATCCTTGAGGGATTCCATCCTTTCTCATATGATAAAAGGCACGTTTTTCTGGACCAAAATCTGTAACAAATAAAAATTCATGATCAAACATATCTTTTGCAAGTCTTGCACAAAGCTGTTCTCCTTCTGTTGTTAAATCAACTTTTTCCTTATCATCAACCTTATAACCATACCTTTTTTCTAGTTGCTTATAAACATCTTTTAGCTTCATTCGAGGAAAAGGCAATTTAGGTACAACAACGTCAACTCCAAAAACTTCTTTAATCTTATCTCCATAGCTCTGTTTTACTTCGCTAAGCATATAAGTCAGCATATTTTCTTCCATTTTCATAACGTCATCAAAATCATTAATATATGAAAATTCAAGATCAAAACCAGTAAATTCAGTAGTATGCTTTTTTGTCCTTGACTTTTCCGCTCTAAAGACTGGACCACAATCAAATACTCTTTCAAAACCACTTCCCATGGCCATTTGTTTATAAAACTGAGGACTTTGTGCCAAATACGCTTTGCGGTCAAAATACTTCACCTCAAAAACTTCAGACCCGCTCTCGCTTGCAGCTGAGATTAATCTTGGAGTATGAATTTCTATAAAATGGTTTTTTAATAAAAACTCTCTTAAAGCTTTAGTCATGGCAGTTTGAACTTGAAATGTTAATATATTTTTTTCTTTTTTTAAGTCAAGCCATCTATAATCCAAACGCTGATCTATAGAACTTTCAGGTCCAATAGGCAAAGCTTCTGCTTTACTGGTAAGCTCCACATAATCAGGAATAATTTCTATTCCTCCAAGTTTGACATATTCATTTGCCACAGCAACACCTACGACTTTAACTGTCGACTCCAGTGTGGCATGTGAAAACACTTCAGCAATTTCCGGTTTTTCATCTTTTACAACTGTAACCTGTACTTTCCCAGAGATATCACGAATAACAACAAATTGCATATGTTTTTTATCTCTCAAATTTTCTATAAAACCTTGTATTTCTACCTTTCCTTCTTTGATTTCACCAATCCTCATAATCTTCTCCACTTTCCTAGTATAACACTATTTTTATCTCTTGTAAACAAATTCTTACTAAAATATATCCGTTTGCAAGTTATTAATAATTATATCTTCTTCTTTAAGTCCACTTATCAAACCCATCATTCCATTTAAACATGTGCTACTTTCAATGAAAAAGTCAAATATATTCATTTCGATCTTTATATCACTAATCACTATTGCCCTATCAGCATCTAAACTTCCATATAAATATCCAACATTGGCAACAGCAGAGAAATCAAACACACTTATAAAGTTATCTGTAATTGTTAAGTTTTCTACATCTCCGCCTTGATTTATCACCTTCCCACAAATTCCACCATAACACAAACCTTCATCGTAACATTCGATAGTCACTATATTATTTACAAAACTCAAATTCCGCCTGATATCAAAAGTATTCATCGTATCTTGGCCGATAAAACCTCCAAATTTTATATCCCCTCCAACTAAATTGAAGGACGAATTTGAAACTGTAACGTTTTCTAATTCAAGATGACCTAAATTATGTCCTATCAATCCCACACTACAACTTGAGGCATCATATTCATCAACGACTATCTGCGTGAAATTGACATCATGTATCTTTGCATTTTGTACCACCCCAAATACACCAAGCACTTTATTACTTCCGTTATTGACCCAGTTTGCACTAGTAAGTACAAAATTACTAATGGTAAACCCATTTCCATCAAACTCTCCTTCAAAAGGAGCAGTATAATCGCCTAAAGGAAAAATTTCTTCGAAATTACAATCAATATTATTTAATAGTTCAATTTTTACATTTTTTAAATTTTCTAATGTTAGGCTAGTTAAATCTGAATAATTTTGGATCTGAATTGTGGCAGGATTTGAAGGAGGCAGATCACCATCGCCTTCCTCTGTATCAGGATCTGCTTCTGTATCGTTACCCTGACTCCCACCTATATCATCTTCATCTCCTTCCGCAGGTTGGTAAAAACCGTCTTCATCGTTGATACTCGAATCACTGTTGTCATCCCCTGCAGTTTGATCATTTTGACTGCCCATATCGCCTTCTTCATCCTGATCATTGCCGGGCATTTCCCCATCTGTATCTTCTAAAATCTCATCTTCTGAAGGCGCCAAATCATCGTTATAAGGAAAGTCTGCGTCATCGTCAATATCCTCTACTACATGCTCAACTTGATCTGAATCTCCTGGAAGATCTTCATTGGCACATCCCACAAATATAAAACAAGAAAATATTATTGGCAAGATAACAAAAACCATAAGTCTCTTAAAAGATTTCATTAATTTTCTCCTTGGTAATAAAGTATTAGAAATGCTTAAAATTTTAAAAAACAAAAAAACTTTTTTATGGATATAAATATTCACATAAATTTAATTCTCATTACTTTATCGATAGACAACTTTGTGTGAACCCACTTTTGCCGGAAGAACAAATCGATAACTGCATGATTAGATATAAAAGGTTTATTATAAATAACTAATGGGTCGATTTTTTATTAGAAAAATTCAACCCATTAAAACTTGGTGCGGGCGGCGGGAGTCGAACCCACACCCTTTCGGACTTGCCCCTTAAACAAGCGCGTCTGCCATTCCGCCACGCCCGCACGTTAAATACTCTAGTTATTATATCTATCAAATAATCAAATGTCAAGCAAATTTTCATAAATCATAAAAAAAACATTCTTACTCTATTTGAATTGTTGAATAAGAATGCTTTTTAATCAATTATTGACATTGTCTTCTTTATTAAACTCGTTTAATCCTTGATAAAACAAATCTTTGCTGGCGGGATCTAATTTAAAAAGTAGACCAAACAGCTGTCCCACATGAACTTTCTCTTCATCGACAATATCCCGAATAGCATTTTTTGCACTTTGATCATTGGTCTGTTCAAGATGTAGTTCATATTGTATGATTGCCTCAAGTTCTCCTATGATATCAGCCCTTACATTTTGAGTAGTTAAAAAGTTATTAGAGTCTTGTGTTGAATTTGAGAAAATATTAAAAATTCCTTTCATTAAAACCTCCTCTCTTTATTTATGATTGGATCAAACATTTTGCTAGCAAAGTTATAAAATATCCTTATCAAAAAAATAATTTCTAATAAAATATTGCGACGTCGATTTTTATTTTTATCAACTAATCATGTGTCATGGAACAAATCTATAAGAATTATGACTTCACTGTTTGGATTAATTTCAGTTAATCTCAAATATTTCATTATAGCTATTTGCCGTCAACTTCCAAGAATTTAAAATAAAAAACCTATCCACAATTGGATAGGAAAGTTACAATGGTTCTATATTAATATACATTACTTTAGCAAACCTCTTTTTTGTCATGTTCTTTTTTTATAATAAGTGGTTGAGCATTATCAAGCTCGATAAATTTATCTGTAACAACGATTTTTTCAACATCTTTTAAACTTGGAGCTTCGTACATAAGCCTTGTCATTTTTGCCTCAATAATTGTACGCAGTCCCCTGGCCCCCGTTTTTAATTTCATAGCCTTTTTGGCTATTGCCCTAACTGCATCTTCAGAAAATTCGATTTTAATTCCATCAATTTTGAACATGAGGTTGTATTGTTTTACAATGGAATTCTTTGGCTCTGTCAATATTTTGACTAAAGCTTCTTCATCTAAATCGTCAAGACCAACAACAACCGGCAACCTGCCAATAAACTCCGGAATTAGACCAAACTTAATCAAATCATCTGGTTGCACGTCCTTGATCAGGCTTGCTTCAGATCTTTCATTATTTGCCTTTATCTGAGCATTGAAACCAAGTGTAGAGTCTTTTTCTCTTGAATCAATGATCTTATCAAGGCCAACAAAAGCTCCACCACAGATAAATAAAATATTTGTTGTGTCAATTTGCAACATCTCTTGGTGTGGATGCTTTCTGCCTCCCTGAGGAGGTACTGATGCAACTGTGCTTTCCAAAATTTTTAACAATGCTTGCTGAACTCCTTCGCCCGCAACATCCCTTGTAATGGAGACATTTTGTGTCTTGCGTGCGATTTTATCAATCTCGTCTATATATATAATGCCCCTTTGTGCTTTTTCAATATCATAGTCAGCATTTTGAATCAACTTCAACAAAATATTTTCAACATCATCTCCCACATATCCCGCTTCAGTCAACGTGGTTGCATCAGCCGTGGCAAATGGTACTTTTAAAACCTTTGCCAAAGTTTTGGCCAGCAAAGTCTTTCCAGAACCAGTCGGACCAATCATTAAAATATTGCTTTTTTCAAGTTCAACTTCCTCTGAATCTTTGTCATGCTTAATAAGGTTATAATTTAATCTTTTATAATGATTATAAACTGCCACCGCCAAAACTCTTTTCGCCTCGTCTTGACCGATAATATACTCGTCGAGTTTAGCCTTGATCTCACTAGGAGTCGGCAGCTCAATTTTTTCAAATTTGCTCTTAGGTGTAATTTCCGTTAAAATTTCCTTACAAATTGCAACACACTCATCGCATATAAAAGAATCTCCATTAGGACTTGCAATAAGTTTTTTCGCATCCCTCTGAGATTTTCCACAAAAGCTACACTTACATTCTATGTCAGCCATCTTGCCTCCTTATTTTGTTTTTTTTCTTGAAACAAATATCTCGTCTATTATCCCGTAATCTTTTGCCTCCTGTGCTGTCATATAATTATCTCTATCCGTGTCTTTTTCCACAATTTCAATAGGTTTTCCAGTGTTTTCACTTAACATACTGTTCATTCGTTCCTTTATATATTGGATGTGATTTGCTTGAATTTGTATGTCGCTTACTTGCCCCTGAGCTCCGCCAAGTGGCTGATGGATCATTATTTCACTATTAGGCAACGCAAATCTCTTTCCCTTTGTGCCTCCCGCAAGCAAAAAGGCCCCCATCGAAGCTGCTCTTCCTACACAAATTGTTGAAACATCACATTTTATATATTTCATGGTGTCGTAAATCGCAAGCCCTGCTGAAACACTTCCTCCAGGACTATTTATATATATAAATATATCTTTATCTGGATTTTTTCCCTCTAAGTATATAAGTTGAGCAACAACGATATTCGCTACATTATCATCTATTTCTCCATTTAAAAATATAATTCGATCTTCCAAAAGTCTGGAATATATATCATAAGATCTTTCACTGTTGCCCGTCTGATCTACAACCATAGGTATAAGCATATAATTATCCTCCCATTAAAACCAAAATTTATACATCTCAAGTTTTATGCCAATATATTTTTATCAAATTTATTTGATTTTAGACTTGATAAAATCTAAAACTTTTGTCATAATTGCATTATTTTCAAAGTAAGCATAATCCTCAGGTCTCATAGCTTTTTTAAATTCATCCAACGACATATTGTATCTTGTCGCGTATTCAACAACCAATTTATCGATATCCTCATTGCTAGCGGATATAGCATTTTCTGAAATAATTTTTTGGATTACAAGTCTTGTTTTAATATTTTTAACCGCATCTTCCTCGCGTTCTTTTTTAAATTCATCTATAGTTTTACCAATATAATCGAGATAGCTTTGAAGAGTCATCCCCTGGTGAGATAATCTATGCTCAAAATCTTCAACCATATGATGAATTTCATGATCCACCATCGAGTTTGGAACTTCAATATTGGACTTTTCAGCTATTTCATCAAGCAAATCGACTTCAAAATCTCTTTCAGCTCTTTCTTCGTTTATTTTCTTTAAATTTTCCCTTATAGATTTTTTATATTCATCGAGAGTGTCGAATTCAGTAATATCAGAGATAAATTTATCATCAACCTGTGGCAAATCTTTCTTTTCTATTTTATTAAGCTTTATCTTAAAAATTACTGGTTGCCCTTTTAAATTCTCAGCTGGATAATTTTCAGGGAATGTTACATTAATATCCTTCTGCTGGCCTACTTTCATACCAATAATCTGATCTTCAAAACCATCTATAAAAGTATGGGATCCGATTTCAAGCCTATAATCCTTGGCATCTCCGCCTTCGAATTTCTCTCCATTTAAAAATCCGTCAAAGTCTATAGTTGCAAAATCGCCATTTTCCACTGGCCCGTCTTGTTGAACATATCTTGCATGAGCTTGACGCTCTCTTTCAATTTCATTATCTATTTCCTGTTCGCTTACTTCCACTGTTTTTTTCTTTGTTTTGATCTCATTGAAAGATGGCAACTTAAATTCTGGCACAAGGTCGAATGTAATTGTAGCTTCCACACCTTTATCAGCAGTAAACGAGTTCATTTCTACTGCTGGCTGACCAACTGGTATTATATTTTTATTTGCGTCCAAAAAGCTGTAATATTCTTTAGATATACCACTTTCAAATGCATCATCAAAAAATATCGTGTCACCATAAGTCTGTTCAATAACCTTTCTTGGTGCCTTACCATTTCTGAACCCCTGGACTTTGTATTTCGCTTTATTTGCTTCATAAGCTTTTTCGACCAGCTCTTCCCACTCCTCTTTAGAAATATTAATTTTTAAAATTCCTTTTTTGTCTTTTTTCTCAAAAGTATACATTTCTTTTCTCCTTTATTTAATTTATGGCATTAATTATAAATGCCGTTTTTGCGCTAACAATGATAACATATTTTATTAAAATAATCAACTAAATATTTGCCTAAAAGAACACAAAACGTAAAAACAATATCGAAATTGTAAGTTAGCCAAAAATCATACTGCTAATACATGTGATAGCAAAGACAATGGCCAATAAAATTTTAAATATATCAATGATTTTATCCCTTACAAGGGTCTTTTTAAATTTTTTTATGTAAAATCCTTCATTATTATTTATCTCTTCCAATGTTAGATTTGAAGAATTAACCAAATTAATTTTATAAAAATTGAAATCATTTTTAAAGTCAACAAAATAATCTTCTCTATATCTCAAAATGAAAATAACCGCCCAGTACACGCACAATATCGCAAGGGCTGAGAGTGAAAAATAAAACAATCCCGCCCAAAAATCAATTAAAGAAGCGGTAAGAACAGATATTAAGATTAATGATATTGTAACTATTAGATTTCTCATATTTTTAAATGGTTAAAATAAAGAGCACAACTATGGTGACTACAAATATAACATAACAGACAATCCAGCCAACTTGTCTATGCGATCTCACCCAATTGTAAGCTAGAATCATACTCAAAATATAAGCTATAACTTGTCCGACAATACTAAAAGCATCAGAAACCTTGCTGTCGCCTTTAAAAATTAGAGTAAAAAGCAAAGATATAGCAATACAACCAATACCAATGTACGCAACTAGTGCTAAAATAGTATTAAAGCCACATTTAACTTTCTTTGCCCTTTCGTTTTTCTTTTTTTCTTTTTCAACATACACACGAATTTCGTTGTCATTTTCTTGCATAAAAACTCCTTAATTTTTGGCAATATAGCATGCCAAATCCACAGTTTTATTTGAATAACCCCACTCATTATCATACCAGGCCACCAATTTCACAAAAGTTGGATTGAGCATAATGCCAGCTTTAACATCAAAGATGGATGTCCGCTCATCCCCTATAAAATCAGATGAAACGACATCGTCCTCGGTTAACCCTAAAATTCCCTTCATTTCACCTTCACTCTCTTGCTTTATCACTTTCACAATTTCTTCGTATGTTGTTGGTTTGCCAAGCTTTACAGTTAAATCAACCACTGAAACATTTAATGTTGGAACTCTAAAACTCATGCCTGTTAGCTTCCCTTTCAGACTTGGAATAACCTCGCCCACTGCTTTAGCCGCCCCTGTCGAAGAAGGAATTATATTATAAGTGGCAGCACGCCCACCTCTCCAATCCTTTTTGGAAGGTCCATCAACCGTCAATTGTGTGGCTGTAACAGAATGTACTGTCGTCATCAATCCCTCTTCTATTTTGAAATACTTATCTATCACCTTTGCAAGAGGGGCAAGGCAATTGGTCGTGCAAGACGCATTTGAAATTACAAGCATATCATCCTTATAATCTTTTTCATTAACCCCCATAACAAACATAGGCATATTTTTCCCTGGTGCAGAAACAATTACCTTTTTTGCACCACCTTCTATATGTTTTACAGCGTCTTCATATTTGGTAAACTTCCCACTTGCTTCAATTACCACATCAACTTTATGTTTATGCCATGGAATCAAGGCAGGATCCATTTGAGAATAAAATGCAATAAGAAAATTTTCAACTCTTAATCTTTCACCTTTAACCTCGCAAAGACCATTGAAATGCCCATGAATAGTATCATGAGTAAACAGATATTTAGCATAATTTAAGTCTATAAAAGGATCATTGATAGCAACAACATCAACATCTTTCCGATTGGTACATGCTCTTAAAACCAATCTGCCAATTCGGCCAAATCCATTTATAGCAATTCTAATTTTCTTCATCATCATCCTCCTCTAATTCAATCATTCTTTCTTCACCATCTTCCAATTGCTCGCTTCCAATATTATCAAAACCAGCAACAAAATCAATCTCTGTAGCCGAGGAAAATTTTTTCTTCCCAACTATTGAATTAAAAACCACAACCAAGAGTAAAAGTAAAAATATGGCCAGACATATCGCATCAAGGCAGAATAAAAACAATCCAATTACAATGCTGACTCTTGCGAATATCGCAACTAAAGTCGTGACAGCAATACCTATAACTAAAGCTAAAATTCCAAATAAGATGTATCGTATATTTTCTTTTTTATCAACCTCTGTTTTAACAGGACCACCTTGCACCACAACTGAATCTTGCGACACTCCTCTCCAACGATCCACTCGGCTACTATAACTCAAATTGTTTCCCTGTGATAGTACAGAAACCAAATTTTCTTCGAAATAGATTGCCGAAGTATCACCCTCATAAAGTTTGATGCCAAGAAAAATTTTTAAAATTCTTTGCCAAATATTAAAGAAAAATCTTTTAAGCGGGGTATAATCTTTTTTACACACAACAATATCAGCACCATTTCTTACAAAATTTAAGAACTCATTATAAGCAATTGGTTTTCTCATTATGAAAAGATCCCCACCTTGAATATATTTTTGCATAGAATTGATAATCTCTTCACGTCTTGCTTCATTGTTATATTCAATCACATGAACATTTTCGGTATTAGGAAACTCAAGATAACCCTTTTGTCCAGACACAATTCCTATAAATATATCAATATCTTCATGTGCTGATAATTCTGCAATTATTTTTCTGTAGCTTTTTGCATTTTGTATAATTGGTATAATGACATTAATCATATTTCCCTCTCTAATATTTTTTTATTCTTCTTGCGTGTCTTCCACCTTCAAAATCAGTTGTCAAAAACACTTTTACTATTTTAATCGCTTTTCTTGCCGACATAAATCTTCCAGGCAAACACAATACGTTTGCATCATTATGCATTCGTGCAAGCGAAGCAAAATTTTCGTTAAAACAAAGTGCTGCCCTTATTCCAGGATTGCGATTTGCAACTATACTCATTCCAATTCCTGTACCGCAAATATAAATCCCAACATTGCGTGAATCTTCAAGCACTTTCACATTCCCAGCTTTGGCAAAATCAGGATAATCATCCAGTTGTTCTCTTGAGTAACAACCCACATCAATAGCAATAATATTTTCCTTATTAAAAAATTTTTTAATTTCTTCTTTTAAAAGAAATCCGGCATGATCACTCGCTAAAATAATCATCTATTCACCCCTATTAAAATTTTATTTAATAATTGCACCAAACCTTTCGTGATTTGTCTTGCACAAGATCTATACTGGTCAATTCCCATCCCATAAGGATCGGCAATGTCTTCTCCAATAATATCTTTAAAAGAAATCACCCTGTCAGCCTTTATTTTTGTCTTTTGATATTCCGTCATCGTGACATATAAAGTATTATTGTCTACTTTCCCAAGTTTTATAGCCTTCCTATCCCTGTCGTTTGCATGATATTCCTTTAGCACCACTTTGGCATAATCGGAAATATTTTCTTTATTGGAATTTAATCCTCTAGAGATAACCTTAATAAACGATATCTTCCTCTCTTTAAGCATTTGTTTAAATAATCTTTCAGCCATAATTGATCTGCAAGTATTTCCCGTGCAAACAAAACAAATCGTGATCATTACTTATCCTCATTGTGATTGTAACATAAACTTAAAAAAAAGCAAAACAATTAACATGTTTTGTTTTGAATTTGCAAGTTTTTAATTGTAATAAAAGTACATTTGCTGGCGATGATACAAAAAATTTAAGCTTACAATTTTGTTATTAAATCTTAGCAAGATTTAATTTTTTTGTTTGCCATAATTTATCAAGATTATATTTTTCTCTTAAAGCGGGAACAAACATATGCAATATGATGTCGTCAAAATCATAGATAATCCACTCGCCCTTGTTGTAACCCTCTGGCAAAAATTCAAGATTAAAATCGGTCATAATCTGATTTGCCAAGCTTTTATTTGTATTACAATCGGCACAAGTGACAATAAACACAAAATTAAAAGCCAGCTTTTCATGACTGACATCATAGATTGCAATATCTTTACATTTTTTATCCAAAAGGTATTCATATAAACTCTTAATACGTTCGTTCACTGTATCCTCTCTTTTCTGCTCTTAGTTTAGCAAAGCTTCACAATAAAGTCAATTAAATTAATTGATTAAAAAACATTTCACAGTCAATAATTATTATATGAATAAAATTTTGATTATTTTGCAATTACTTTTAAAGGCTTCACTGATCTTTTTAATATCTTTTATATGGCTAAGATATTTTCTTAATAGACTCTGGTTAATCTTAACTCTATCTTTTGCAATAACAGGTGTTATTCTTCTTTTATCCTCAGCATATCTAAGACGAAAAAACAAAAAAAACCATTTAAAGCAAAAAGAGCGGAAAGATGCTGAGGATATGTTTCTTTCACTCTCGCATGATGACAAATATATATCTTTTTTTGAGGCATTGGTACAAGTAAGACATAAAAATATAAAATCAAAAAAACAATATATTTTAATAACACATGAAGATAAATCAAAAACTATCTTATTCCCTTTTTTAAAATTTAGACAAATTAGTATTGACGACATAAATGCAATAATATTTTCAACTACAAAAGACAGCCCCGATAAAATAGTTGTCTGTTGTAATGATTTCGACAGAAAAATCTTATCATATATAAAAAATTTACATGTGGAGGTGACTATTATAGATAAATATGAAACATATTTACTCCTTTACAAAGAGTATGATTTTTTCCCAAAAATTACCATGACCGCATCAAACGAAAAAAAGCTTTCCTTTAAGGAGCTAATTGCATATTCTTTCAACAGATCACGGACAAAAGGATATCTTTTATCAGCATTATTTATCTTTTTGACAAGCTTTTTTGTTCAAATCAATATTTACTACTGCATATTTAGTTCTCTACTTTTGGTGCTTGCATTAATATCATATATAAATCCAAGATACAATCCGAGCTTAAAAAATGAACTTCTATAAAATGCTAAAATCATTCTAATTTGATCTAAGTTGAAACCTCGAAAGCCAATCTAATATTAGATGAACTCGATATGTTTAAAATCTTTTTTGGATGATTTACGATAAATTATCAAAACATTTCCAATGACTTGCACCGGCTCGCAATGCATTTTGTTGCAGATATTGCTCATTATCTCTTTAACCGTCACATTACAATTTTTCAAAACTTTAATTTTAATAAGCTCACGAGCTTCAAGCAAAGCATCAATGGTTTGATAAGAGTTTTCGGTTAAACCTTCCTTTCCTATTTGCATAACTGGCTCTAAAGCATTACCAATTCCTCTTAAATATGCTCTTTGTTTTGTAGAAATCATCCAATCCTCCTATTCAGTATATTCAAATACAATATCTTTAATTTTCACCGTTCCGCCATTTTTCAAACCTCTGTGCTTCAGCATATCTATTATACCCATTTGCTGTAGACGATTTTGAAAATACGCAAATGATCGATTGTCAGACAGTACCACTCCTCTGATAAAATTATCTATTTTCCCACCACTTACAACAAATGTACCATCATCTTCTCTTGAAATAACAAGCGAATCAATATCTCTTTGATCAAAATCAAATTTTTCAATTTCAACCGACGCTTTTTTAGGAATTTTTGATAATTTTTCGAGTGTAATTTGTTTCAACTGCTCAACATTGTGATGAGTAGCTGCAGATATGGTTATATATTCTTTATTAATTTTGTCTTGAAACAATTTTTCTCTTTGTTCCAAAACATCTTGCTCAAGCAAATCACTCTTGGTAAATACAACCAGTTGAGGTATTTTGGATAAATCAGTGCTATATTTAGAAAGCTCGTTATTGATATTGATGTAATCCTCAATAAAATCTCTTCCATCGCTCTGAGAAATATCAACCAGATGTAATATCAAACGAACCCTCTCCACATGTCTTAAAAAATAATGCCCTAAACCCTGTCCTTCACTGGCTCCCTCAATCAGTCCAGGTATATCAGCAACAACAAAGGTCTGTCCATAAACTTCACACACACCTAAATTTGGATAAAGGGTTGTAAAAGGGTAATTTGCAATTTTTGGATTCGCGTTTGATATAACCGATAATAAAGTAGATTTCCCAGCATTAGGAAAGCCCACTAAGCCGACATCAGCGATCGTCTTCAATTCTAAAATAACCTCTCTTTGTTTGGTGACTTCCCCTGTTTGTGAATAATGAGGAGCCTGTTTTATTGATGATTTGTAATAAGCATTTCCATGTCCGCCCTTTCCACCACGCAAAGCCAAAAACTCGCTGTCAATCTCACATAAATCTGCAATGATTTTTCCAGTTTCACTATCATAAATAACCGTACCACATGGTACATTGATGATTATATCCTTTCCGTTTGCACCAGTTTTAAGTCTTTTGGAACCATCACCACCATTCTCAGCGACAAATTTTTTATGGTATTTAAAGTTGTAAAGAGTATTTAAGTTTTTATCAACCTTGAAAATCACATTTCCACCATTTCCACCCTCTCCGCCATCAGGTCCGCCTTTGGCAGTCATTGCAGTACGCAAAAAGGAGGCCGAACCATTTCCGCCATTGCCAGATTTTATTGTGATCTTGACTCTATCTAAAAACATATATACCTCGTTCTTATATGTCTACATATTGTGTTTATTTTGCGCATAATACTCACAATATTTAGTAAACGGACAGTTTGAGCAATTTGGATTTTTTGCCTTGCAAACATATCTTCCAAATAAGACCAGTTGCAAGTGCAATTTGCCCCATAATTTTTTGTCAAAAGTTTGCATAAGAGCTTTTTCCACTTGATAGGGATTTGAGCTGGTGGCCAAATTTAACCTGTTAGATACCCTAAGCACATGCGTATCAACGGCTATTGCCTCTCCTCCAAAAGCTTCACTATAAACAACGTTTGCTGTTTTGCGTCCAACACCAGCCAATGTTTGCATTAATTCTAAATCATTTGGGACCTCTCCATTATATTTTTCAATCAAATCCCTGCTCATAGAAAGTATATTTTTGGCTTTATTATGGTAAAAACCGCAAGAATGTATCTTTTCTTCTAGTTGGGACTGTGACAATGTTATCATTTTTTGTGGAGTATCAAATTCTTTAAACAATTCTTTGGTAACAACATTAACTCTTTTATCTGTACACTGCGCAGACAAGATTACAGCCACCAAAAGCTGATA
This sequence comes from uncultured Clostridia bacterium, assembly GCA_944384495.1. Classification (GTDB taxonomy): domain Bacteria; phylum Bacillota; class Clostridia; order Christensenellales; family UBA1242; genus Caccovivens. The sequence goes on along the minus strand of CALWTP010000075.1, from coordinate 766 downwards.
AACATTTTTATAATTTAGTTCACATTGAGGAGCAGGAAATAAGTTGTCAAGTTGCTCCACAATAAACTTTGCTTTTGTATCCATCATCCTCATCTCATTAAAGGGAATAATACTGTGTCCCTAATATTTGGCAAGTCAAAAATAAATTGTACAAATCGATCAATTCCAAAGCCGAGCCCAGATATAGGTGGCATACCATGTTCCATCGCAAGCAAAAAGTCTTCGTCAACATCCATAGTCTCTTCATCTCCCATAGCTTTTTCCTGCAGCTGTTGTTGAAGTAGTTCTCTTTGTAAAATTGGATCTACAAGTTCCGAATAGGCTTTAACTAACTCTGCACCTCCTGCAACGATTTGGAATACATCTATTATCTTATCGCTTTTATCATTGCGCCTTGCTAAAGGAATAAGTTGTGCTGGATAATTGTATATAATTGTCGGATTTACGATTTTTGATCTGATCTGTCTTTTATAAATATAATCGATAAGCGTTCTAATGGATTTACATTCTTCTAAATCACCATAACTATATAGTCCCGTTTTTATAACTTTATCTTTAAATTCCTGCAAATCTTCTTCTTCCAAGAAATCGAACCCTAAAATCTCTCTCATCTTTTCTACATAATTAATTCGTGGCCAATTGCTATCAAATTCAATTTTATTTCCTTGAAATTCTATTTCTGTCTTACCAAGGCAAGATTTTAAAAGTTTTATAATCATATCATGGAAAAACTTGATATTATCCTCATAGTTCCAGTAACTTGCAT
>CALWTP010000074.1 GCA_944384495.1 uncultured Clostridia bacterium | reverse complement strand
AGTCGCTCCATTTCTTGCATCCGTTTTTTGTTGGCAGAAGGATCAAGTTGAAGCTTTTCAATTAAGTAATTTGCATAAGACATATCCTTCATACCCAATAATTGCGCTTGATTTTTTAAGAATGTTGTACCGTCCTTTAAATCAGGAAAGGCAATTTCTCCAGGAATATAACCGATATATTTTTTTATCTGACAAGCATCTTTCCATGAATCTAATCCCAGAACGCTCACTTTCCCTTGAACAGGCTTCAAAAAGCCCATGATATGACGCAAAGTTGTGGTTTTACCACTGCCATTTGTTCCAACAAAGCCAAAAACTTCTCCTTTTTTTACAGAAAATGAGATATCAAAAATACCCCTATTTCCGCCATAGTCTTTAGTTAAGTTTTCAACTTTAATGACCTCTTCCACTATAAAATTCCTCCAAAGTTCTTATTCTCGCGGTAAAACCGCATAAAATAGTCCTGTAAAGTAAATTTAACTTGTGTAAATTTTGCTATATCATACTGGCTTAAAAGACTGACAAGTGAGTTTATATCTTTATCGTTCACCGCTACAATAACCGTTCGACTCGTCTTATCGACTGTGCGAATGGCGTTTTGTTTGATTTTAATGGTATTTTTGCGGATTTTAGGCAATTTTCCGCACATATCTTCCAAATCCTTTAAGTTTTTGAAAACCACCTCATAGTTTTTGTTTTCATTGTGTTTTATCGCGTTTGTTTCAAATGTGGATACTATTCTCCCATCTTTTATGATGGAAATTCTATCACAAGTCGCCTCAACCTCGCTGAATATATGAGATGATAAAAGGACAGTTTTCCCTCGCTTTTTCTCCTCTTTCACAAGGTCAATAAAGACCTGTTGCATGACTGGATCAAGCCCACTCGTCGGCTCATCAAGCACAAGCACAGCTGGATCATCCATAAATGCGGCAACTATTGCCAGTTTTCGCTTATCACCAAGACTCATCTTTTTTGTCTCGCCAGATGGGTCAAGCTTAAAGAGTTGCAATAAGTATTTAACTCGCTCTTTATTCTCAGAAGAGCGAAGACTTTGCATCATTCTGATAAACTCCCATCCAGTGAGGCCCTCTGGAAGAGCAATCTCTCCTGGAAGATAACCGACATCTTTTAATATCTTATAATATTCTTTAAAAGAATCCAGACCAAAAACACGCGTATGTCCTTGCTGAGGCTTAGAGTAGCCCATAATATGACGAATGGTGGTACTCTTCCCTGCTCCGTTTGGTCCTAAAAAACCGAAGACTTCCCCTTTTTTCACTGAGAAAGAAATGTCAAAGACACCACGGCCATGACCATAGTCCTGAGTCAAGTTTTCAACTTCTATAACTTTGTCCTCGTTTCCTTCCATTTCTTATCCTTCAACAACCGCCATATGTTACTATTTTTATATATGTATTTTAACAACTTTTAGTCATTTTAGCAAACAAATTTTTTATTTTTAAATATGAAAAACGCAAAAAGAAAATATATTAAAAAATTTAAGATGTAAAAAAATTTATAGTAAACCTTTTTATATAACCCATTAAGATGAATAAACAAAAAAAATCCGTTATTACAACAGATTTTAATGTTTTAACCAAAAAACTATTTCACAAAAAGTCAAAAATCCAAATCATACAAAAAAAATTCATTAATTTTTTGATAGGAATAAATCTTCAACAAATATTAATGTTCTGACAAAAATATTGTAATCAGCATAAACATCATTCTCATCGGTTTCGCACATTATGGTTTTTCCGTCAAAAATAATATCATAATCCTGAAAAATATCATCTAACACGTTTTTCTGCTCTGAATCAAGTAGCGGGTAATTAATCTCGGCATACTCAAACATCTTTCCATAATCAGCAAAAAACAATTTACCATCAAATTCAACCAAATTAATTGGAAGTGAATTTAGTGTAAAAAGTGACATCAGTCCGCTGTCAACAAAATATCTGTTTAGTGAGATCTGTTTAATCTTATCCTTTCCGATATGATTTGATAAATTATCTATAGCATCTTTTATTTTTTCCATTACCCCTCACCTTCTAAATCATCTTCATCTTTGACATCTTGACGATCTTCAAAATTTAATCCATGAACATTAGACTGTCTTAAATAAGACCCTAGAATATTGTACTTCAGCTGGTAATCTTGAGTAATAAGTTTTTTCTTAGTATTGCATATGCTGTCTACGATGCCATCAGCATAGGCTATTTCTAGGTCTGTTAAAATTTTTATCTGACGACAATCATTTGATTTTTGCTTGCGCTCGTTTATCTCACTAAGACACAAGAGTGCCTTGATAAGCTTCTTAAAACATGCATTTTTTGAAGAATATTTTAGGTTTGCAAGTGCAAGATTTGCACAATCTTTTATTTCTTGTTCAAGACTTAAGGTGTATTTATTGGGGCTCTTTCCTAAATCCACATCGATATTCAAAGCTTTATTGTTGTACTTATATACCAAAAATGGCATGCAATAATGTTTTTCTTTGTCCATTAAATTTTGCAATTGTTGCCAAGAGGCGTGATCTAGAGTATGTAAATATTTTACGAGATGTTCGATATCAATTGCGTTACATCTGGAGGTAAGCCAGGTTGTCCTTTTACTGCTATTGCGAAACTTTTTCAAACACAAAATACTATCATCCTCATTTTGAAAGTGGAAATGCGGACCATTTGTTACGAGCGGATACACCTCTTTTCGTGGATCATTTTGAAAAAAGAGATTATGGTGCGGTGTAACAAACACTCCCCCGCCATCATATCTCATAAAGCAATGAGCTTTGTCAGGCTTGCCATCAAGTAAGCTATACATTGCAACTGTGAGACTGTTGTCATAAAGTGCTTGATTATATAGAGCATATCCTTTTTTATTCTCATAGGCGATTTTTTCTGGCAATCTTTCGCTGACACGATCAAAATTTAACGATAACTTCTTCGCAAGAATAAATTTTTCATTGCAATTGAGATAAAACTTTAAATCGTTGAAGTCTTTGGTGGCTTTGCGAGCGGCAGTATATTTAAAATTATTTCCAAAATAAAAGATTGGTGTTGAATAATCATATTGATCTATAAATACCTGTACATTTTCTCCCCGCAAAAGACGTAAATATTCACTGTTTTTCAAAAAATAAGGAGAATGTAGCCACTTCATTTCAAGAAACTGTTTTCCATCAAAAAGGGTGGAATTTGGCGATAGAGCCTCTTTTGACTCGGCTGAAAGTCTGTCAAAATCCTTGTTGTATTCTTTGACATTTGCTGAAATGGCTGTTTTGATTAAATTTTTGACTTGATTTGGCGGTATTTTGAGTTTTGATAAATCATCTAACAGCCTGTCAAGTGCATCCTGTGTGCCATAAAAAAGATAAGTGTCGACCAGTTTGTTTATTTCGCTTTCAGTCTTTGAAAAATTTTTTCCAATAGTTTTTCCCTTTTTATGAATATCTCTTCGTATTGTGCCTTTTCCCACAAGCAACTCCTCTGTCCTGACCATTTTAACACATCGCCCTTAAAATTTCAATACTATGTGCAAACAATTTTATATTTTATTTATAAATAATATTTTTTATTAAAATTTTTAATTGAAAAATGGTTTAAAAAGACGTAATATAACAGAAAATTGGCTTGATTAAATTTAATCATTTTTTATAAGCTTAAAAAAGCGATAACATTTTTAACACAATATTTGATTTTGTTTGTGTGTTGTCTTTTTTAAATTACTGTTTATTTTATCCTTTAAATATTTTTTGAAGATTGTCAGGTTTTTTTACTTAATTCTTTTAATAATGCTTTTGGCTTATTTTATCAATTTATTCCACTCTTTAAGCATTTTGTCTAAATACTCAAAACAAGCATCAAATGTCTTTTCGTCCTCAAGATCGACTTTGGCATTTTTTAATGTTTCTAAAGGTGGCAAGCTTCCGCCGGCCGTTAAAAATTTAAAATAATCTTCCACCGCACTTTCTCCTTCGGAAAGAATCCTGTTGGTAAAAGCGATGGCACAGATAAGCCCGGTCGCATATTTATATACATAAAAAGCTGTAAAAAAGTGTGGAATTCTTGCCCACTCATATTTTATTTCATCGATCAGCTTTACCTTGCCAAAATACTTTTTATTTAAGTTGTAATATTCGCGACACAAAAGGTCTTTTGTAAGAGCCTCGCCACTCTCTTGTTTGGCATGGACAAGTTGTTCAAACTCGGCAAACATTGTCTGACGATAAATTGTTCCCTTGACCTCTGTGAAAAGTTTATTAAAAAGATATATCTTCTCCTGCCTTGTCTTACTATTTTTCAATAGATAATTAAATAGTAGCATTTCATTTGTGGTGCTTGCAATCTCGGCTAAGAAAATTGGATAATCTGCTTTCTCATAGACTTGGGTTTTATCGCTAAAATATGAATGCATGGCATGGCCAAGCTCATGAGCAAGAGTAAATACACTATTTAAATCGCCCTCAAAATTTGTTAGTACATATGGAGGATAACCATATACAGATGATTGATATGCTCCCGACCGCTTATCCTCATTTGGATAAACATCGATCCATCTTTCATTTTTGGCACGAGTTAAAATAGACAAATATTCTTCGCCCAGTGGAGAGAGCGCTTTTAAAATGATATTCATAGCCTCATCATAACTATATTTTGATTTTGACTTTCCTATATCTGCCATATGGTCATAGATTGCAAAATCTTTTAAATTCATTATTTTTGCTTTAATTTTGAAAAAATTGAATAAAATTTTCAAGTTTTCCTCTACTTTTTTGATCAGCACATCATATACTTCTTGACTGATCTCCTCGCCTTCTAAGGCTCGAGCAAGTGCACTTTCATATTTTCTTACTTTCGCAAAATAACAATCAGCCTTTACATCGCTTATATAATTTGAAGCAAAAATATTAATTGTCTTGCCAAAAGTTTTATTAAGCGTTGTGATGGCATTTTTACGTAGTATCCTATCTGGGCTTGACATATAGAGCGAATAATTCGATTGGGTGAGCTGATGAAGTTTTCCTCTGCTGTCTGCAATCTTTTCAAACTTCATGTCCACATCGCTAAGCAAGTGCATATTATTGGAAAAACCATCCAAAAAACTCATTCCTCCAAGAAGTTTTTCCTCTTCTTTTGAAAGAATATGTTTTTTGGATTTTTTTATTTGTTTAAATGCGCGATCATAGTCTGCAAAATCTTTATCCTTTATAATATCATCTAAAAGCTCATCTGGCAAAGCATGAAGCTCGCTTGTGACAAATGAGGTTTCAATGCTAAACTCATTAAATACATTTTCAAGCTTTGCCTGCATGATATTTCGTCTTTCATCACTCAATATTTCATCGCCATGCAAGTGACAATACAAAGCAATTGGATTTGCAAGCATATCAAACTCTTTATCGAGATTGAGATAGTTTAAGATATTTTTCTTATTGTTAAGCTTTCCCTCAAATTTTTTAAATTTTGGAAGATAACTTTTTATTATTTCAAGTTTTTGATAAAACTCCTCGTCATTTTTGCATAATGGTGACAAATCCCACTTGTATCTTTCTTGAATCTGACTGCGTTTTTTCATTCATTCACCTGCCTTTACTATTTATATGATTTTTTGATTTTAAAATAATTTTTCGCATTTTTGTTTATGATAATACCTTTTTATCTGTAAAATTTAATTGTTTTTATAAATTTATTCAATTATTTCTGTGAATTTATTAATTTTTCTATAGATTTATTAATTATTTCTAAATTTACAAAAAAATACTTTTAATTTATCTTAAAAAGTATTTCTCCATAAAAAAGTTTGACCATGGTTTTTTGTCGAGCATTGGAGGACAGGCAAATACCATCTTTTCTTTTGTGACTGGATGAATAAACTCAAGCCTCCCCGCCCAAAGAGCAAGATGATTTGAGTTCTGGTTTACCACTTTTCCATATTTATTGTCTCCAACAAGGCTACATCCAATTGCTGAAAATTGCACTCTTATCTGATGAGATCGACCTGTTAAAAGCTTGACCTCGACCAAAGCATTGTTTTCATTTGTTTGAAGCACTTTATAATAAAGTTTTGCCTCTTTTGCACCGCTCTCTCCGCGAGGAACAACTCTTACAATATTGTTTTTTTCATCTTTTTTAAGATAATGTTCAAGCACTCCTTGCTTGTCTTTAGGAATGCTACTTGTTACAGCATAATAGGTTTTGCTGATTTTGTTATTTCTAAACTCATCGCTAAGTCGACTCGCAGCTTTTGAAGTTTTTGCAAAAAGCATAATGCCTCCCGTTGGACGGTCAAGCCGGTGAACAAGTCCAACATAGACATTTCCCTCTTTATTATATTTTTCTTTAATATATTGTTTTACAAGGCTAAGCATGTCCACGTCTTTTGACTGATCAGCTTGAGATGGAATATTTTGAGGCTTAATTGCCACTAAAATATGATTATCTTCGTATAAAATTGTTAATTTTTCCATAATTTCAACCCTCTACAACCACACGGTAACACGATTTCGCCACAAGGCAGGCCTATTTCATCCGCATTTATATTTCCACTGCCAAAGGCAAGTGTCAAGATATTCGACAAAACTCCCGCTTGCAATCCGGTCGTGTAGGAAGATATAAGCACAAAAAGCGGATTTTTTGACAGTACTTTTTTTGTCAGCAGGACAAACTCATAAAGGTTATTCTCAAGTTTCCACGTCTGACCATTTGTGCCTCTGCCATAACTTGGAGGATCCATGATGATCCCATCATAAAAATTCCCTCGCCTGATCTCTCGCTCTACGAATTTGGTACAGTCATCTATTATAAATCGGATGTTGTCGATATTGTTTAGTTTGGCATTTTCTTTCGCTCGCTCAACCATGCCCTTACTTGCATCCACGTGAGTGACCATTGCTCCTGCCTTTGCACAGACAACACTTGCCCCACCAGTATATGCAAACAAATTTAGCACTTTGACCGGCCTTTTTGCCTTCCCTATAATATCTGTCAAATCATCCCAGTTGACAGCTTGCTCTGGAAAAAGCCCGGTATGTTTAAATCCCATTGGCTTAATGATAAATTGTAAACCCTTATATCCTATTGTCCACTCGTCTGGCAACTTGTTTTTGTAGTCCCATTTTCCGCCACCAGACGAGGAGCGAGTATATATCGCGTCAAGTTTGGGATATGACTCAAGCTTTTCTTGTAAAGTCCAAATCACCTGTGGATCAGGTCTTAAGAGATGATATTTGCCCCACCGCTCAAGTTTTTCGCCATTCGAGCATGATAGGACTTCAAAATCTTTCCAGTCTTTTGCGATTAACATAAAACTCCTTAATTTTTAAACTTCACTTCAATAGTTTTTTCACCTATTTCTATTTCCTTTGATATGGTCGGATTGTCGATTGCTGGCAACAATTCCTTGATAAGCACTTCCTGCTTGATCTTTTCTTTATTGTCTTTTATAAGTTTTTTCATGGTCTCGTCAGCGGTGTTAAAGCAGGCAAAAATGCGCTCGTCAACCCTGAAATCAGCCTCCTTTCGAAGCACTTGCAGTCCTCTTACAAATTCCCTATAATACCCTTCTTCCACAAGTTTTTGGTCAAGAGTTATATCAAGCACAACAGTTATTCCATTTTCATGCGAAATCACAAATTCGCTCTTTGGCTTCTTCTCGAGGTTGAATAAGTCACTGTCAAAATCTTTAAATTCTTTTATATTGACTTTTCCCTGTTTATATTCACGAACACATCCAGCCATTTCATCATCTGAAAGTGTCGCAAGCAAGTTTTTAACTTTCTGCACTTCCCCTTTCAAAATTGCTCCTGCTTTTTTGAAATTCACAGTCAGATATTCGTCATTAAATATGCTGTCATCTTGAATGGTGACAAGCTCTTTTATGTTTAATTCTTCTTTGATAAGGTCGCCAAGTTTATCTAATACATCCTCAATTTTTTCATCACCACCGACAAACATTTTTTTTAAAGGTTGTTTCACTTTGATTTGATTTTCATTTCGAAGTCTTGATGCTGATGAGATGATCTCACGTGCAAGACTGACCTGTTCAATGATTTGATCGAACCTCTTTTCTTCGGCTTTAGGATAACCACTAAGCATAATACAAATTGGCGCATTTTTTTCGATCTGACGAACAAGATTTTGCCAAATATACTCACATAAGAAAGGAGTGATAGGTGTCATAACACGTGCAATATTTTTGATTGCATAATAAAGACAATAATAAGCTGTCATTTGGTCGTCTTTATTTTCGCTCTTCCAAAATCTCTTTCTATTGCTTCTTATATAGAAATTAGAAATATCATCTACAAGTTTTTCAAAATCATGAACTACTGCATAGCTTTTATCATCGCTGTAATTTTTGTCACTGTTTTCGATAAAACGATTGACACTTTCAAGTATCCACTGATCTGAATATGTGAGCAAGCTCTCATCAACTACGAAATCATCAAGAGCCGGATTATCGATACAAGCATAGGTGTTAAAGAATGTGTATATACTCCAAAAAGCGAGCAGTTTTCGTCTTGCCTCATCAGTTAAAGAGAAGCCAAATCGCATATCACTTGATGGTGGAGAAGAAGAGAAGAGATATCTCACAACATCTGCTCCCACCTTGTCTGCCACATGATCAGCCTCGAGAGAATTGCCTCCACTCTTATGGAATTCGCCACCATGTTCATCTTTTACATATTGATATGTGACAACCTTTTTATATGGAGCTTTACCAGTGAGCACCACACTCATGATAAGCAGAGAATAGAACCAAAGCTTGATCTGTTCAATCATCTCGCAGACATAGTCTGAAGGGAAGTTTTCTTTGAAGAATTTTTTGTCTGTAAAATATTTTTTCGTGCTAAATGGAGTAATTCCTGCGTCCAGCCAGACATCTCCGACATCGCTTATTCTCGAAATTTCCTCTCCGCAGTCACATTTGATTTTTATCTCGTCAATCCATGGCTTGTGAATATTTGGAAGCTTGTCAACAAGAGAAGGATCAACTGCTCTTTGTTTTAATTCATCTTTACTGCCAATTACATGGACTTTTCCGCACTTGTTGCATACATAGAATGGTAAAGGCAAGCCATAAAACCTGCTTCGTGAAATATTCCAGTCGCCCATATTTGTCAGCCAGTCTGCCATTCGTTTTTTTGCATAGGCAGGTTTAAATTCGACATCCTCAATTGCCTTAAGTGCCATTGGACGAATGTCGTCCATCTTGATAAACCATCCGCTTATCAATTTATACACAAGGTCGGTTTTACATCTCCAGCAATATGGATAACTATGTTTATAACGGTGAGCATATAACAATTTTCCGTCTTCTTTAAGTCTTTGTGACACTAGGCTTGCAACATCGCTTGCACTCTTGCCCGCCAAAAATCCACAGCTGTCAAGCATGACACCCTGTTCATTGATTGGACAAATTTGAGGTAGCGACAGAGTTTGTCCAAGCTCAAAGTCTTCAACTCCACAGCCCGGTGCAATATGGACAACACAGCTTCCCTCAACGTTGTCTACAAGATCCCATGCCACAACTTTATGCTCAAAATTTTGCTCCTGAAGCTCTGGAAAACAAGTCTCATAGACAAGCCCCACAAGCTCACGCCCCTTAAATTCTTGCAAAATTTGAACATCTTCCTTTAAAATATTGAGCCTATCCTTTCCAAGCAAAAGCTTTTCACCATGAAAATCTACCAGTGCATAGTCAAGGTCAGGATGTACCGCCAATGCCACATTCGCAGTCAATGTCCATGGAGTCGTTGTCCATGCGACTATTTTGAAGTCTTTTCCCTTGACTGGCAGTTTGATAAATAGAGCAGTATGTTCAACTTCATGATATGAGGATGACATCTCATGCTCTGACAGGCTTGTTCCACAACGAGGACACCATGCCATCGGTCTGTTTTTTCTTATAATCCATCCATGACGGTCACACTCTTTCAAAAAATGCCAAATTGAAAGTATGTTGTGGTCAGAATTTGTGTAATAACTGTTGTCCCAGTCCATCCACTGCCCCATTCTGATGCTTTGATTTGTGATCTCATTGGCAAAATAGTTGACCCTCTCCATACACTTATTTGTAAATTTATCAATGCCATAGCCAACAATTTCAGGTTTGCCGTTCAGCCCAAGTTCTTTCTCCACATTGACCTCAACCCATAATCCCTGACCATCGAAACCATTTTGGTACATACAGTCCTTGCCTTTGAGTGCGTTATATCTTATGGTAAGATCTTTAAGTGTTCGTCCCCAAAAGTGATGCACACCAAGCCTGTTGTTTGCAGTCGCAGGGCCATCTAAAAATTTAAAACGCTCATGCCCCTCATTCTTTTTGACGAGCTTATGGAAACAATCGTTTTCCTTCCAAAACTTTAGCATTCCATGTTCAATTTCGACAAAATTAGGTAAAGCTGGTTCTTTTTTCATAAAAATTCCTCCTCTAAACAAAAAAGCCTGGAATAAGCCACAAGAGCCTTCCAAGGCTTTATAAACCACTTGTCAACTTTGAGCAGGCCATCACCCACCTCTTCTATAACGGGAAGTCCCGGCAAACCATTACTGATCCATCGCAATGTAAAGATTTTCACGGTCACAGCTTTAAAAGTGATAATTTTTAAACTATTCTATTGCTTTTCACCAACCAGCAACTCTCTTTGAGAAATCATCTAAAAATCCTGTCTTTTATCAAACGCCTTTATAATCTACTCCATTATATATTTTTAAAAAACTATTGTCAAGCAAAATTCAGAATTGAAATTTTTTATAGCAAATCAATTTTTTATATATAATATCGTGATAAAAATAAAATTAAAATCTCATATAAAACATAAAAACTAATACAAAATTAAAAGCTGATATAAAATTTAAAAACTGATATAAAATTAAAAAATCATTGTTTTTTTTATAGCTAATTTGTCGATATGGCTGAATGTTTTATAAAAATTTTAGATGATTTTCATAATAAGCTAATCAAATCATCAAGCATAGGAATTTATCATAACCTCTATCAATAATCTTCCAAAATCTTTTGTGCCTCAACGACGTTTGCTCCTGTCATGATGCCAATAGGAAGTTCACTTTTATTGCCATTTTTGGTGAAAAGTATTGCCAGCAACTTATGATTTTTATCAAATTCAGATAAAGCTTCCTCCACTGTACATGAAGATGGCTTGACAACATAATATGTCGTATCGTTTAGGCTTGAGAGCATGTCCTCAATTTGGACATTATCCAAAAATGTGGAGCATTTTCCGCCCGTGATTAAATATTGTCCCAACGAATTCAATATTTTTTGCCCATTTGCCACTCCAATAAGCTCATTTTGCTGATTGTATACCGGAATATTGCTAAAATTAGACGATGCCATAAGCATGATAACCTCTCTCATGCTTTTGCCAGAATTGATCGTCAATACCTTTCTTTTTCCCACCGTTTCCACCGCTTTAGGAGGAGTTGTCAGCAGTTTTTCAATATGTTCAATGTTTTGTACCACTTCAATATGAGGCTCGGCAATTATAAAATCTTCATGATTGTTGTGAATGATTGCATTCCTAAGCCTGCCATAATCAATAAGTTCATCTTGATATTTGCGAACAACATAATTTATTGATACGACTTTACGAATGAGATCGGAAAAACCTGTCGCCCGGCTAAAGTTATAACGAGTTTTTAGTGCATAATCAATATTGTTGTAAGCCTCCAAAAATCTTCTTGCATTTGATTTCTGTGTTTTTTCTGACATTTTCATCTCCATAGTTTTAAATCTTATCTTATGATAACATATTTTCCCAAAAAACGATAATATTTTACATGATTTATCTTATTTTATTTATAATATTCTGCTAATAGTTTTGGTATTGTTGAAACTTTTACTTGCAAAAAAGATTTTTTTGTGGTATAAATATAACTGCCGAGATAGATGGAGAGTTAGCGGTGCTCTGTAACCGACAATCCGCTATAGTGGGATTGAACGCTTGGTTGCGGTTTGATTTTGTCAAATATGTGTGAAAAGTCAAGGCGATGAAATCAAGGTCTTATGCAATTGAAATCTCTGAACCATGTCAGAGCCTGACGGCAGCATCATTAAGGAGACACTTCAGTGTGCCATGAGGTAGCTTTGGTGGAGTTTTGGCTTTTTGAGGCAGTTGGTGAAATCTTATCAAAACAAGTTCTCGGTATTTTAAAAATAAACAGAAAGATATTTCTGAATTTATACGACAAATGCAGTATTGTATTTGTCTTTTTTTATAATTTTATCGATATTCATGCATTATTTAGTTTTCAATGTAACATTTAAATAATTTTTTATGTAAACACTATAAAAAGTGCGAAATTAAATTGTTTTAGTGCTTTTTCGATAATTTAAAGTCTGCAAAAAGCAAAATTTTGTCATCTTATAAACAATTTGAATAAAATGAAGATCGCTTAACGGAACAGCTATATTCAAGTTAAAATTTCTTGTTTTATTTGACTTGATTTCTATTTTGTTTTAGAATGAAAATAAAAAGGAGTTTAAAATGGAAAAAAATAAAAATGAAAAATTAAAAGAAGAACTTATCAAACTTATCGAGGATTTTTTTGACAACAATTATATCAATATTGACAAAAAACCAGATAAAAAATAAAAATAATTCATTAAATCGATTGAATTTATAGTTTTTTGGTCAAATATTGGCAAATTTAATCTGAAAATTGGATTTTTCAAAAAACACTTTAATTATGTGAAACACCAAAGTGTCAGACTTTTGTGGTGCTCTCAAATTAAAGTGTCTTTTTTTCTATGGCAATTTTATTTTGTGACTAAAATGCAATTTTTTCATATTTTGCTAATCCATCACTGAGACTTTATTTTTTTCTCTATCTTTTCAGCCCCTTGCTTTATCTTTTTCTCAGCCTTATTTATGGCCTTTTCAGTCTGGGTCGCCATTTTATCAACTTTGCTCATCACTTTTTTCTCCCCTTGATCAATCATCTCTTTTGCATTTTGGGAATATTTATACAAAAGTGCGCCGGTCAAAAGCCCAATACTAAATCCAAGAAGCATCATTACATCTTTCATCGTTCTCCTCCTTGAGTTTAGTATTCTCAATACGATCAAAATTATACATAAGTTATTTTATCTATGACATAATAATACGCTATTCATAAATGCAATCATTTACATGGGCTTAACTTAGCACTATTCTTTAAATCCCTGCTGTTTTAAGCAAGGAACACAAATAAAAAATGCTCAATAGCCGTTGCAAAACTTCGGTCATTAAGCATTTTAAAATATTTATAACTGATTTTCTTCATCCGTGGCAAACTGTCGAATTTGTTCCACTCCAAAATTGTATTTATAAAGCAATGCTTCAAAATCACAAACAATATCTTGATTTTGATCGTAAATCTCTTTAATTTCAGAAAAACAGCCATCTGCACAAAGCTCTAAGATATTTTGAAAGCATTCAAGCACTCGTATTCCTTTTTCAGTTGCACAAAGCTTATCAACATCTTTTTTCCATGCTCTTTGCAATCGTTTTTCTATAAATTTTTCGCCTATCATATAAAATTTATCTAATCTTTGCAAGTTACACCTTAATTTATTGCCTTCTTGGCCTCTCTTTCCTTTCGTTTGTAATAATCCTCTATAGCATTTTTGATCGCCTCTTCAACAAGCAAGGCAACATATTCTCGATCTTGTGGGATTTCGCCCATTTCCTCCAAAATATCAAGGTTTGAAATGGAAAGGCCTTCCTCAAGGGTTTTGCCTATCAACATTTGGCAAGCTATATCACAAGCAACTATAGTGCTGACTCCGCCAAAAGCTTTGAATTTGCAATTTGATATGATTGAATTGTCATCGATGAGCATGTATAACTTGATAACATCTCCACCCTTTTCATCTTCTGCTTTTCCGCTTCCATTACAACCTCGAAGTGCACCTGCAAATTTTGGTGATGCAAATCTTTCTAAAATCCTGTTGCTGTACATAATTACCTCCTTCCTGCTTTTGTTAATGCTGAGATAGAACGCAATCTTTCAACAGATTTTGCAATTGCCTCTACTGCATAATCTATATCTGCTTTGCTAATGTTTTTTCCGAAAGAGAATCGGATGGATGAATGAATGGCATTATTTTCAAGTCCCATAGCTTTTAAAACATGCGACTGTTCATTTGAACCAGAGGTACAAGCGGAAGCTATAGACACAGCCACTCCTTCCATGTCAAGAAGCATTAAAAGTGATTCGTTGTCCACCATTTCAAATGACATATTGACTATTGAGTTTACCTTTTGTTGAGGATGACCATTCACCTGTACAAATTCAATTTTTTCACTGATTGAGCGAATAAAATAATCTCGAATACTCTTGAGTTTTTGTTGATTGATATATAAATCTCTTACAGCAATCTCGACCGCCTTGCCAAGTCCGGCAACAGCTGGAACGTTGACCGTTCCTCCTCTTTTTTCTCGCTCTTGGCTTCCGCCAACGATAAGAGGCTCAATCCTTATGCCATTTTTTAAGTAAAGGCATCCTATTCCTTTTGGACCATAAAGCTTATGTCCCGAAATTGTCAGGGCATCAATCTCCATATCCTGCACATCGAGTTTTACACTTCCAATTGCCGATACTGCGTCTGTATGGAAGATCACACCATAGTCATGTGCAATTTTTGCGATTGCTTTTATATTTTGAATTGTTCCAACTTCATTGTTGACTGCAATGATTGAAATCAATGTTGTATCCTTTCTGATTGAGTGAAGAAGCTCAACAATATTGATAAGCCCATGTCTGTCAACTGGAAGATATGTCACTTCAAATCCCTCTTGTTCAAGTTGTTTGCAACTGTCTAAAACAGCATGGTGCTCAATTGCACTTGTGATGATATGTTTTCCTTTGTTTGAATATGCATGAGCAATACCTTTTATTGCCCAGTTGTCCGCCTCAGTACCACCTGAAGTAAAATATATTTCATTGCTCTTGCTTGCATTTATTGCGTTTGCAATACGATCTCTTGCTCTGTCAACGATTGCATCTGCCTCTCTTCCAAAGCTGTGAATAGAGTTGCTGTTTCCATAAATCGTATTAAAACATGGAAGCATTTCTGCAAGCACTTCGCTTGATACAAAGGTTGTAGCAGCACTATCAAGATATACTTTTTTCATTTTTGCACTCCTTTACCTAAATTTTATCACTAAAACATTTTAAAGTCAATATGTAAAGTGTAATAAAAACAACTTTAATTTGTATGATTTTGTGTTTTTTTAATATGTAAGAATAAAAATAGATGACCGCGGTGGCAGTCTAGCTCGCCAAGCGAGCTGTTGTATCACGGGCGGGTTCGCTCGTGATACAAAAAAATTCCCAAAAAGTTTTTGGGAATTTCGACTGCCACCCGTCAAAATTAAAGATATTTCTTTAATGCATCAACACAATCATGTGCAAGCCATACTCCCACATGCTTTTCTTTTGCCACTCCATCTTTAAAAATTATAAGTGTTGGAATAGATAAAATTCCATAAGTTCTTGCAAGGTCTTCATTTTCATCAACATCGACTTTCAAAATTTTAACTTTCCCATCAAGTTCCCTATCAACGTCTTCCAAAATTTGTGACATCATTCGACATGGTGCACACCAAGTGGCAAAAAAGTCTATAAGACACACCCCTTCTTTTGTTTGTTCTGTAAATTCAGACTGTTTAATTTCCTTCATCTCTTTCCTCCTCAATTATAAAATTTATTACATAACTTGCAAGCATACAAGCGGATGCCATTGGAAAATAGCTGACACTGCCAATTGTCCCTTCAATTTTTTCAGGTTTTATAGGACAATAGACCACATCGTGATGTTTGATATTTCTTTCCTTGAGTTTTTTGCGAACAATCTTTGCAAGTCCGTCATCATGCGTTTTGTATATATCCTCGACTATAAACACAGGATTTTTAAACCTATTTCCAGCTCCCATAGCGGAGACAATTTTTATATTTTTCTCCTTGCAATAACATATGAGTTCCACCTTATCACTCACAATATCAATTGCGTCAACGACAAGGTCAAAGTTCCAATCAAAATCTTCTATGTTTGCGCCTGTTATCTTTGCAGTTACAGCATTAATTTGTGCATTTGGATTGATTTTAAACAAAATTTCTTTTAAAACTTCAACTTTATCTTGCCCAACAGTATCCATAAATGCCTGAGCTTGTCGATTTATGTTGGAGCTTTCAATCCTATCAAAATCAAATATTGTAAGATTTTCTATCCCCGCACGGATGAGCATAACCGCTAAATTACCGCCAACGCCACCTGCTCCTACTATGGCAACTCTTGCTTTAGATAATTTTAACATATTCTCTTTTCCAAGCAAAATTGCCGTTCTTGAATTATCCATATTTGTTCCTTTAGATTATGCTAATTCGATTAAAGTATATATTTTTTCAAATCAAACTTTTTCTTGGTTTCTTTAAAGGCATTTTGAACATAGGAGCGATCAATATTGACCTTTGTCAAAGGCAATTCATTTGACGCGTTGAAGGAAATGTCCTCAAGCAAACTTTCCATAATTGTATGAAGTCTTCTTGCTCCTATATTTTCACTTGTTTCATTCTCAGTTGCCGCCATTTCAGCTATCTCATCTAAAGCATCTTCAGTGAAACTTAGCTCAATATTGTCAACCTTCAAAATGCTGGCATACTGCAAGGTCACAGAATTTTTTGGCTCTGTTAAGATACGCTTAAAGTCCTCTTTTGTCAAGTTGTCAAGATCAACTCTTATTGGAAATCTGCCCTGAAGCTCTGGAATCATATCCTCGATATTGGAAACATGGAATGCTCCCGATGCAATAAACAGAATAAAGTCTGTCTTGACATTGCCATCTTTGGTCGCCACCGTGCTTCCTTCAACGATCGGAAGAATATCTCTCTGCACTCCCTCTCTTGAGACATCTTGATTATTAGAGCCACCGCTTTTGCCTATAATCTTGTCAATTTCATCGATGAAAATAATTCCCTCTTCTTCAGTCCTGCGGATTGCCTCTGCATAGACATTATCTTTATCAATGATTTTATCACATTCCTCATTTGTTAAAATCTCGCGGGCTCTGCTCACAGACATTTTTCTCTTTTTATGCTTTTGAGGAAGCAGTCCATCAAACATTGAACCAAGACTGATTTCTGGGCCACCTATTGCAACCATTGGTTTTGGAGTATCGGCAACAAGAATATCAATATTCTCATTCTCAAGCTTTCCTTCCCGTAGCTCTGTGGTCACAACCGTCTTATCCACTGGCTGATCACTTGCCCGTCTTGTGTCACAAATGGCATCAATAAGTTTGTTTTCAACGATTGGGCGAACCTTTGCTTCCATTTGATGTGCCTTTTCATCTTTTACCATTCTGACAGCCACTTCAACTAGATCGCGGATCATACTCTCCACATCTCTGCCGACATATCCAACCTCGGTATATTTTGTGGCTTCAATCTTTATGAAAGGTGCTTTGACAAGTTTTGCAAGTCTTCTTGCTATTTCAGTTTTTCCAACACCTGTTGGACCACGCATAATGATGTTTTTTGGAGTGATTTCTTCTCTTAATTCTTTTGGAAGTAAACTTCTTCGATATCTGTTTCTCAATGCAATTGCTACCGCTCGTTTGGCTTTGGCTTGTCCTATGATATATTTATCTAATTCTTCTACTATTTTTCTTGGGGTCAAATTCATGTTACACCTCCTCTACTGTTATGTGATTATTTGTAAAAACACATATCTGTCCTGCAATATCAAGCGCCTTCGTGCATATCTCTCTTGCCGAAAGATCAGTATTCTGTTTTAATGCCTTTGCAGCAGCCAAAGCATAGTTTCCGCCACTGCCTATGGCGCATACGTCATCGTCTGGCTCTATCACCTCGCCTGTACCGCTTACAATCAGCAGTTGATTTTTGTCTGCAACAATCATCATGGCATTGAGCTGACGAGATGCCTTATCCTCTCGCCAAGTGCCTGCAAGCTCGACCGCACTTCGCATAAGATTGCCTGAAAATTTGTTGAGCATATTTTCAAATCTTTCACAGAGCGAAAAGGCATCTGCAACTGAACCTGCAAAACCGATCACCACTTTATCATTGTATATTCGACGTACTTTATGTGCGTTGGATTTGAAAATAACACTCTCGCTCATGGTCACCTGTCCATCTCCAGCAATAGCGATTTTTCCATCCCTTTTTACACCGCATATCGTTGTACCTCTAAAAATGCTTTCCATATAAATATTCCTCCTTAAATCTAGCAAGACTATCTGATGAATTTTTAAAAAATTTTTCAATCAATTGGTATTTGTTTTCATCTCGCTGCCAACATATTATATCATACTCGTCACATTTTTCATTAAAATTTAACGAATTTTTATCAAAAATTTTATTATTTACATCATTTATAAGGCTGTTTTTTGGAAAATCCATAAAATCAAAACCGAGCACCCGTCTAAAAACCTCCCGGGCAACATAGTGTCCGCTTGCAATACATCTCTCATAACCCTCAAGACCAAGAATAGAGCCTGCAAAAAATAGATTTTTATCCGTTTGGCTTTGGCAGTATTTGTTTATCGTGTATTTTGGCAATAATTGTACACTACTTTCGTTTTTTGCCTCAACTATCAGGTTTGCCTTTTCAAATCCCGGCAAAATCCTGAATATCTCCTCTTGAGTTGTGTTATCAAATCTTGAACCAATTTTGCAAATAGAAAAATAATCACCCTCTTTTTTTAATCGTACAACTGCATAAGGCCTTTGTGAAAAGCCATCCACACCTATTGGTGTAAAAGCAAAATTTTTAAGAGCATCTTTGCTTTGACAAACAAGTCCCTCTAGACTATGATCACTTGGACTAAAGTTCCCTGTTGAAATATTCTCGTTCACAGCCCTGACCACCCTATTTATAAAGTTTATATAATCTTTATACCCTAAAGGCAAAGCATAACTCTCATCAGATAATTGATATAGATTTTTTTCATTGACATTGCTAAAAATCGGCCCCGAATTTTTGTAATTGATACACTTCATTGAACCAAATCGGTTTAAAAGATAATTATAAATTTCTTTATTACTGTTTTGCCCTGTGGTGATAATATTTATCTCTTTTGGATTGATGTCGCTTATCGAAATATTAAAATATTCAACATTTTTATGTCTTTTTAATTTTTCCTTACAAATATTTAAAATTTCACCAGCTTTACAACCCTTAAAATCTGATTTTTTTAGTAGCTCTTCCTCTCGTATGAGTGGACTGCATAAAAGAGCTAATTCTTTTTTTAAAACTTCATTGTAAATCTGCTCAGAAATGGGTAATTTTTTGCTGTCGTAACAGTTTTTGCATGTATAATGATAGCCTTCCAAGCCATCAAATACATGGACTTTTATACCTAAATTGGCAAGAAGTAATCCACACTCCACCCCGGCATAGCCACAACCTATCACATTTACAAAAATATGTTCTTTCATAATATCCTTCTAAATATTGCAATTGTTAAAATAAAAAGTCGACAATGACTATATAAATTTTACTACATATTGATAAAATTGCAAAGCAAAGTTATAAGATTGATTTTGAAAAGATTATATTTTTATGTCTAAAAAAGGATAAACCCTCAGTTTATCCTTAGCAAAAACTGTAACAGATGTTATAAGACTAAATTTTTAAGATAATTACTATATAATCTTAAACTATTTTATGCTTTTGTTTTATTTTTTTTCTATAATTTATTTTGTTTTTTTATTATTTTGTTTTTTAATTTAATCTATTTTATTTTTTAAACTATTTTATTTTTTTATTTATTTTTTCTTTATTTTGTTTTTTATTCTTTTTTTACATTTTGTAAGGCAAAGATTATTGCAAGCTCTAAACCTTTATGTTTAGCTTTCAACAAAATCACAACCACTGTTGCTACATTTTATCACGCCACCCTTTCGAATTAAATAGCTTGAACATTTTGGACATTTTTTACCGGTCGGGATATCCCAGCTCATAAAATTGCAGTCAGGGTATCTGGAACAGGAGTAGAAAGTTTTGCCTCGCTTGCTCTTTCGCTCAACCATATCGCCACCACATTCAGGACAGATGCCCACTTTTTTTAAAGGTTTGGCTACAGGTCTGGTATTTTTACATTTAGGAAAATTTGAACAAGCCAGAAATTCACCATAACGACCTGTTCTTAACAGCATTTTTCCTCCACATTTTTCACAGATTTGGTCTGTCTCTTTTGGAGGAACTTTCATATTTTCATCGCTTTGTCCTGCTTTTTCCAAAAGATTTTCAAAACCACTATAAAAACTTGATACGACATTGTGCCAATCCTCATTTTTGTGTGCAATATCATCAAGTCGCTGTTCCATAAATGCAGTAAACTTTACATTTATCACACCACTAAAATACTTCTCAAGATAGGTTGTAATTTTCTCGCCAAGCTCTGTTGGATGGAGATATTTTCCCTCTTTTTGGGTATATTTTCGCTTTGCAAGGACGGTTATTGTCGATGCATAAGTCGCGGGCCTGCCAATTCCTTTCTCTTCCATTGCTTTGACAAGTGTGGCTTCGCTGTAACGAGTTGGAGGTTTGGTAAATTTTTGCTCGCTCTCAATTTTTTCACACGGCAAGCTCTCTCCCTCATCAAGCCTTGGCAATTTTCCTGCCATACCATCACTGTTGTTTTCTTCGACAAATTCTTTATAGACAGCAGTATAGCCAGGGAATTCCATTGTTTTGCCATTAAGCTTAAAGCCATAATCTGCACAGTCAAAGCTCACCGAAACAGTTGCGTATTGCGCTTCACTCATCTGGCTTGCCAAAAATCGTTCATAAATCAATTTATAAAGCCTGTAATGATCACTTGAAAGAGTTTCTTTTGCCCTTTGTGGGGTGATCGCCATTGTAATTGGCCTTATTGCCTCATGCGCATCCTGTGCATTATCCTTTGTGTGATAGATATTGGGTTTGTTTGGCACATAATCTGGGCCATAGTTTTCTCTTATAAACTCAAGACAGGCATTTTGAGCATCGCTTGATACTCGTACAGAGTCTGTTCGGATATATGTAATCAAGGCAATTTTTCCTTCACCCTTGATCTCTACTCCTTCGTAAAGTGCTTGCGCGGCCGCGGATGTCTTTGTAAGACTCATTCCAAGCTTGTTGAGGGCATCCTGTTGCATTGTTGAAGTGGTAAATGGAGCAGGAGCATGTGACTTTGTTTTCGCCTTTTTTATTTCTGTTATCTTAAATTCCTTGTCCTTTACTGCCTTGAGTAATTCATCAACCTCAGCTTGACTTTTAAGGGTGATTTTTTTCTTTTTATATGTTGCCAAAGTTGCACGCAGTTGATGTTTATCCTTTTTAAGCAGTGCTGAGACAACCCAGTACTCCTGTGGAACAAAGGCCCTTATCTCTCTTTCTCTGTCTACGACAAGCTTTAGGGCAACAGACTGAACCCTGCCAGCAGAGAGTTTTGGGGCAATCTTTTTACATAAAATTGGGGAAAGCTTGTATCCAACAAGCCTATCCAGAATTCGTCTTGCTTGCTGTGCATTTACAAGTTTAAGATCAATTTTCCTAGGTTTTGTCAATGCCTGACTTACTGCCTTTTTTGAAATTTCATTAAATTCTATTCGGCAGGTTTTCTCGCTATCAAACCCGAGAATATTTGCAACATGCCATGCAATTGCCTCTCCTTCTCTATCGGGGTCGGAGGCAATTAAAACCTCATCTGCCGATTTTGCCTTGTTCTTTAATTGTGTAATAAGCTCTTTTTTATCAGGAACGATCTCATATTTTGGTGTAAAATTGTTGTTTATGTCGATTGCAAGACCTTTTTGAGGTAAATCTCGAATATGTCCTTTTGTTGCAAAAATTTCATATCCCGATCCCAAATATTTCTTTAATGCCTCTCTTTTCGATGGCGATTCAATAACTACTAATTTCAAAATCCCCTCCACTTTAGTTTTTTACAACATACCCACCAGGTAGCCTACTTATTATTCCACGAATTTCAAGTGTTGTCAAATAACTATTAAAAATATTTATACTTAAATTGCTGTTTTTTGCAAGATAATCTATATCTTTCATGCCATCTTGCAATAGCGAAACTATTTTTAGCTCATCCATTGAAAGCTGGATAGCCTGTTCAGTTTTGTGCTCTTTTTTCTTCATCACAGCATAATCCTTTAAAATATCACTTGGACTGGTCACGCACATTGCTTGACCAGATTTGATTGTTTCATTGGTAAGTTCGCTGGAAGGACTGTCAATATTCCCTGGAACAGCATAGATGTTTCGGCCATAATCCAACGCAAAGTCCTTTGTATGGATCGTTCCGCTTTTTATGCTTGCCTCGGTGATAAGCACACCACCGCTCAGGCCTGCAATGATACGGTTCCGCTGTGGAAAGGTATAGCTTGTGGCTTTTCGATTTGGAGAATATTCACTTATCAGCAAACCCTGACTTGCAATCTCGCTAGCAAGTGCCATATGCTCCTTTGGATATATTTCGTTTAAACCAGATCCCAAAACCGCTATAGTCTTCCCTCCAACTTCCAGACATTTTCGGTGAGCAATGCTATCTATGCCATATGCAAGCCCGCTTACAATGACAATTCCTTCTTTAGCCAATGCTTTGGCAAATTTATCTGTCACCACTCTGCCATAATTTGACGGCTTTCTTGTGCCGACAATAGCCAGCGATGGACAAGACAGAAGCGTTAGGTCGCCTTTGCAAAACAAAAAATAAGGACTGTCTGGAAGATTTTTAAGTTGAGAAGGAAAAGTGCTGTCAAACCTTGTGATAATATGAATATCTTGATTTTGTAAATTCTTTTGATAGTTTGAAATTCTATTTTCATCATACAACTGCCTAAGCTGTTCAAACTTGTCTTTTGCAAAAAGTTTTTCTATCTCTTTACTCTTGAAAAATGCTTTGAGCGATCTATCTTCGCCCAAAACCGAATAGATTTGATCCAATTTATTGATCGTCAAATCGTACATTGACAGGAATAATAACAGTTTTTTCTCTTCTTCCATATCCACCTATTCCCAATATTTTCTATCAAGTGTTCTATAGGAAATTGCCTCCGCAATATGGCTTAGCTCAATGTTTTCACTTTGTTCAAGATCGGCAATTGTCCTTGCCACTTTCAGTATTCTATCATGCGCCCGCGCTGAAAGTTTCAGACTTTCAAAAGCTCCTCTAAGCAAGTCTTCGCTCTTGTCATCAAGCTTACAATATCTCTTTACTTGCGTGACACTCATGTTGGCATTATTATAATTTTTGTCGTTTTTAAACCTTTCAATTTGCCTTTGTCTTGCCTTGTTTACCCGCTCTTTAATTTTTTCTGAGCTCTCTTCCTCCTCCACACTTTTAAGCTGATCATATGTCACACTGTCAACTTCGATATGAATGTCAATTCGATCCATGATCGGCCCAGAGATACGAGAGAGGTATTTTGTGATTTGACTTGGACTGCAACGACATTCTCTGTCCTTGGAACCATAGTTTCCACAAGGACAAGGGTTCATTGAGGCAATAAGAGTAAAGGAGGCCGGATATGTAATTGTCGCCTTGTTTCTGGCAACTGTTATCACCCCATCCTCAAGTGGTTGCCTTAGCGTCTCGATTGTCTGCTTTGAATATTCTGGAAATTCATCCAAAAACAATACACCATGATCTGCAAGCGAAATTTCTCCCGGCTTGCTATGCGTTCCGCCACCAGTTAAGGCAATTATTGTCGCGGTATGGTGCGGGCTTCGAAATGGTCGTCTGCTGACAATTCCCTCATTTAGGTCAAGCTCACCTGCAATCGAGTGAATTTTTGTCACCTCCAGTGCCTCCTCAAATGTCATATCTGGCAGAATTGTTGGAAAGCACTTTGCAAGCATGCTCTTTCCACTTCCCGGCGGACCTATCATAAGCAGATTATGTCCTCCTGCCGCGGCAATTTCAAGCGCGCGTTTTGCCATGGCTTGACCTTTGACATGACAAAAATCAAGGCCGGAAACCTTTTGATTTTTTATATCCTCATATGAACAATGCTCAATTTTTTCAATATTTTGCTCGCCTTTTAAAAATTTTACCGTCTCGTCGAGGCTTTTGACTGGATAAACACAAATTCCTTCTATAAAACTTGCCTCTTTTGAATTTTCAAATGGAATTATAAAATTTTTATAGCCAAGTGATCGTGCAGATATCAAAAGTGGCAACAAACCTTTTACCTTCTTCACACTCCCATCAAAGGATAGCTCGCCAATATAAACATAATCGCCTTGGTTTTTTATACCATTCTCGTCATTGGTTGAAAGCATTCCAACAGCAATTGCAAGATCATATAATGACCCTTCTTTTTTGATATCTGCTGGTGCCAAGTTGATGGTAACTCGCTTGATTGGATAATCATATGCACTATTTTTTATGGCTGAGCGGACACGCTCTTTTGCCTCCTTGATTGCAGTATCGGCAAGTCCAACTATTTCAAAATGAGGAAGTCCATTGCTTACATCAACTTCAACATCAATCGGAAATCCATCTATCCCTTGTAATCCAAAACTTTTTACTTTTGCTAACATCTTTTCTCCTCAAAATAAACACATCTATTAAGCATTATAATAGATTTGAACGATTTTAACAAATATTTTATAAATTTAGTTTATTTTTTTGAAAATATTGTCAGATTAGGATAGTTTTATCCATAAAAACCCTAAAATTCGACAATTTTTAACCACGAAGTGCTTTAAGATGCTGTTTTTCTTGTTCTCCTATTCTGTAAGACTCGCAAGCTTTTTGAATTGTTTTCAGTTTTATAAACCTATCATCCATACTGGCAAGCAATTTATACATGAAATCAAACTTATAAATAAGAGCCTCGCTATAGCACCATGCTATTGCCATTTTGATATAGTAACTTTGCGGAACTGTTTTGCCGTTCATATTGACAGTCTCTTCAAATTTTGAAAAATCTATTTGCGAAAAATAATCGACAATTTCTTCTGTATGTTCTTTTACCAAATTTCTAAAAAGCCAAATAATAGCCACTCGCACGGTGAAGGCATTGTCGCTCTTTAAAAGAGAAACAAAAAAATCTTTTTGACTTTCAAGCCCTTTAAGTCTTATGGTGATCATATCACAACTACCCCAATTGTCGATGTATGGCAAGAGATATTTTAATTTTTCAACTTTGCATTCGGCATTTTCCTTTGAAAATGCAATCATAAATCCTGCTATGACTATTTCCTCATGATAAATAAGTGGAATATCATATACACTTATCCCCTCTTTTAAAAGTTCTTTAGCAAAACCTTCCAACTCTTTTGTTCGTATTCCTAAAATAGGAAAGCGCGAGGCAATTAGCCCCCGGCTAAATTGTGCATATTTATCATCTTGATTGTCTTGCAAAAACTTATCAATTTTTTCTTGAATTTTTGATTTCATACTCTTCAAAATTCACTTTTAATCTTTATTCTTGTTTTTTGCCACATCTATCACAATATATGGCATCATAATCGATTTCTTTGCCACAATATTTGCAATATTTGGTTTTGCCCTCACCATCTTTATCAAAGACCTCTTTGATCGCTTGGGCAACCTTTGATGTGCCTTGGGCAGATATTTCACCTTGCATGGTGGAGATATCTGTCAAATCATCTTGATTTTGATTCATTATGTATTTGGTTGTCTTAACATTTAATTTTGATACATTTGGAATAAAACCGCAAAAAGTTATAAATATTCCTATTATGAATGCGCATGTTCCGCCAAAACGCATCCCCATCCGTGAGGCTTCCTCTCCGCTTTGATTAAAAATCACAAACGAGAGGATGAATAAGAGGATGCCAGTTGCAAGCAATAAACCCCCTATAATTTTCAATATAAGATAGGTTTTAGGTAATTTTGGATTTTCTTTTTTCATAATACCTCCATTAAATCAATTAATCTATACAAATAAGTTCATAGTTTATACTGCCAAGTGCCAATTTTTCTGCCGTCACAACTGTAACAATTGCATGACGATCCTGCATTCTATTTACCAGCGATGCCTTGCCTTTATCATTTGAATTCATGATTTGATCATAACAGCATTTGTCAAGAGCAACTGGATCTAGGGAGGCAAAAATTCCAATGTCCGCCATCTCTGGCTTGCTTGGATTTGAATCGCAGTCGCAGTCAATAGATAGATTGTTTGCAACATTGATAAATGCCATATTTTCAATGCCAAAATAATCTATCACTCCCTCACAGGCCTCAGCCATACTCTCCAAAAATCCGTCCTGATCATCTATATGATTCCAAAGCTTGATTGGATCCTCAGTAATACCTGCTGTGTGAATCCATGCCTTGCCATTTCTTGAGGCAATGCCGATACTTATATTTTTTAATGCCCCGCCAAAGCCACCCATTGCATGGCCTTTAAAATGAGATAATATGAGCATTGAATCATAATTTTTTATATGACTACCAACAATATTGTATCCCTTGAGATGTGTTGAATTTTTTACTGGGATTTTGATCTCTCCCTCTTCATCCATAATATCACAAGGAGCAATATCCAAAAAGCCATGCTCTTTTATTGCCTGCCAGTGCGCTTTTGAATTGCTTCGCCTGCCTTCATATGCGGTATTGCATTCAACAATGGTTCCGTTAAGCTTATCGATCAAAGGCTTTATCAGCTGAGGATTTAAAAAATTATGTCCACCCGGCTCACCAGTTGATATTTTGACAGCAACCTTTCCTTTAAGCTGTCTATTCAGTACTTCAAAGATTTTAATGAGCGAGTCCGATGATATTTCTTTGGTAAAATAAACTTTTGATTTTCCCATATTCTTCTCCTAAAAAAATTAAAAATGGTGTACGCAAATTTGATTTACAATCCGCTTAACCATTTTTATTATAACATATTTTCAAGATAATTAAAACTTTAAATCAAAATTTCGAAAATTAATGTACGACTATCGACATAGTCTGTTAAAGTTAGTTCTATCCGAATCTTGCTGTAAACTTGTTGTTCAAAGCTTGTCACCGATGACAATATGTCGCCACTGAAATAAGGAAAATCAATTTCATACAACTCCTCATCATAATAAAATGTATACACAGCATCTAAGCCTGAGGCAAAATCGATGACAATATTAAAGCTGTCTATGTTTTGAGGTGATTGCAGGGTAAAATTGTTGCCATCTCGAACGAAAGATGCAATAGTTTCACCAAAGTCATCGGTTATATATGCACTAACTCCATCGTCAAATCCAGCAGTGACTGAAAGAGTTTGTGTGACAGATGAAAAATTCTTATCGGTTGGAATAAATATTGCCTGATAATTTCCACTTTCTATAGCAACCTGCTCTGGATTTTGCCATTGCCAACTGCCAAGAATACTTTTGCTTTGAGACACGCCGTCAACAATCAAATTTGCAGTCACAACTCCGCCTGTTATATCGCTTTCTGACAGGGTTTGTCCACTTATAATTGCACTTGCAATAGGCATCTGATCAATTTGTGGAGTTTGCTTATTTATCCTTGCAGGGATAAAGATATTTTGACTTGCTTGCCCATTTTCAAATTGAAAGTTTTCAAACTGCGAAGCTGGCATATTTAAAGTTGCCTTTAAAAAACAGTTTCCCGCATTAATCTGCTCCTGTCCAGTCGTTTGATCGGCAACAAAATACAAGTCGTGAGAGAGTTGAAAATCAAATCCTTCAATATCTGCAGTTTGACAGCTCAAAGTCACATAATCATTTATAGAAAAATTGTTGTCATTAAATATGCTCGTTCCATCATAGTCTTTTTCGATTATATTTTGAGTATCTATTTGAACAGAAATCGTTGCTTTTTCAATTTTAAAACTTTTCTGTGAAAAAATATTGCCATATCCTTCCACACCAGTCACACTCGCTTCAACAAAATAGTCACCCGCTTCAGTTGGTATATTTGCAAGCCTCTCGCCCCTCTCGCCATTTTGGTTTGTGTAATAACTATACTCCACATCCCCGATCAATGCACTTGCATAAGGAGTAGAAGGCGTCTGTCCATAAATCCAATCCTCAATTGTGACCTGCGTGATCCAATAGTTTTGATTTTCAAGCACACAAACTGGCAGTGTTACATCTATTGTTTGCCCATTGCTGTCAGTAAAATATGCTGTTTTCATATTTGTCCCGACAGGTCCAACCACTTCATTTACATATTTCCACTCCAAACTCAATGCACTTGGCAAGGCTATATCTCCAAGCTTGCCACCATACTGAACCGATAAAGCGGAAAAATCTATCACAACAACCTCATATGCATATTGCAAATCATCAACAGTAATTGTCACATTGTATATGCCCTCTTCGGCAGGATTATAATTGGTGGTCAAGTTGTAGTCACCTTCATCCAAAAACTCCTCACTTTCGTCATCGACAATTTTAACTGTGGCAAGCTCACCTATTTCAAAATTTTCGCCTTTACCAAAAATTCGGGTAATATTTTTTGCCTGCAAAACACCACTCTCTCCACATCCCGCCAAAACGATCGGCATTAGGAAAACAATAGCCACCAAAACCAAGCATGATAAATATTTTTTCATTTTTTCTCCTCGTCTTTTGTAAAATTAAATTAAATATCTTTAAACTGTAAAATTAAAAAGGCATATACCGCCCAAGATTTTTATCCGGATATATTTTAATAAACGTCTTACTCGCAGTTATAGGATTATCTATCCCAATTTTAATTTGATTTTTAATTTTTATATATTTATTTGTCTAAATAAAAATCACAACAAAAAAAGATAGGTTTGTCTTACCAAAATCATAATTCCATTAACAGTTAAATGTTTTCTAAAATATCTATAATTGCTTGTTTGATTTCTGGTTTTGCTTTGCGTAATAAATCAATGATCTTTTTGTCAATTTTGTACTGATTTATTTCATAATAAAAAAATTCTTCAATTGAAGAATGGCAGGCCTTAGCGATATCATCAATAACGGTTATTGATGGGTTAAAATTTTTACGATATTCAAGTCTATTAATATATGCCTCATTTTTTCCAATTCTCAAACTAAGCTCTCTAGCCGAAACCCCTTCTCGAACGCGAAGTAAACTAATTCGCGCTATTATCTCTTGTAAATCCATTTTAGATACCTCTCACTTATTGTATCTGAAAAATGATATCTTACTATAGTATAATTCTTGTTAAAATGTACTAAAAAGTATATAAAATATGGATATATACATCCATATTTCGATAATTTTGAAGACAAAAGAGGCAAAAGTTACGAAAAAACACCGCCTAGTTAAATAAAAAAATACAAGAAAAATTTGTCTTGCTTAAACATTTTTTAGTATGAGTGAAAAGATAATCACTAATACTGTAATATTTTATGGTGTTCCCAACAGGACTCGAACCTGTGACTAGCCCTTAGGAGGGGCTTGTAATATCCACTTTACTATGGGAACATTTAATTTTCTTTTTTTCTCAAATCCACTTGATTATATCACAATTTTCCCACTCTTGCAACAAATTTAATAAAGTCTTTAACAACAAATTCAATAAATATCTTACTTTGTTATTTTTATGATTTGTCTTATTTTTACATTTAGTCATCCATGTTTATCATTTTTTTTGAATTAATGTAAACTTAAGGCTATAACTTAATATAAACATATAAAGTAATCGATTTGATATATATTTGTGATGATATATATTGATATATATTTGTGATTTTAATTTATTTTTTACATAGAATTTTCTATTTAATTACTCTTTTTAATATTATTTTCTAATTATAATATTTTTTTTGTATTTTTACTTGACTTTTTCGACAATTTATGATAGAATTAATCGTTTCACATTTTTTTGTGAAATTAAGAAATTGTCTTAAAGATATTTACCGGCCAAAAAATTTCTTATGCTAATTTTTCGGAAAAAGGAGGTAAAAGGAAAAATGGCAAGTATAATTGACTTTCAAGACATTTGCAAAAATTTTAAAGTTCCGCTTCGAGCCAAGGGCAAGTTTAGTACTCTGAAGAACTTCTTCTTCAGAAAACACAAGACTATTAAAGCCCTAAAACATGTCTCATTTCAAGTTGAAGAAGGAGATATTGTCGGCTATATCGGACCGAATGGTGCTGGAAAAAGCACTACGATCAAAATTATGAGCGGAATACTTAATCCGACAACAGGGAGTTGCACGATTGATGGCTTCGTGCCCTGGCAAGATCGAAAAAAATTCGTCAGGAGCATCGGTGTTGTCTTTGGACAACGGAGCCAGTTATGGTGGGATGTTCCAGTAATGGACAGCTTTGAACTTCTTCGTGATATCTATAAAATCCCACAACAAGAGTTTGAGAACACTTTAAATTTACTCAATGAGGCTCTTGGACTTGAAGAACTTTTAAACAGACCACTTAGACAATTGTCTCTTGGTCAAAAGATGAAATGCGAACTTGCAGGCTCGCTATTACACCGCCCTAAAATTTTATTTTTGGATGAGCCTACAATTGGACTCGACGCTGTGACAAAACTTGCCGTTCGTGATTTTATAAAATTTATAAACAAGCAGTGGCACACAACAATAATACTTACCACACATGACATGAGCGATATTGAGGCGCTTACAAATCAAATTATTCTTATTGGAAAAGGACAAATTCTTTATAAGGGTAGTTTTGATGAGATTAAAAACAAATATTCTTCCACAAAAATAATCAGTATTGAATTTGCACAAGAATATGACGAGATTTCACTTGATGGATATCAGACCATTTCGCATGAACGCAAATTCGCCACTATAAAAAATTTACCAGATAAAGAATTTCATATAAAAGATTTTGTCAATCAAATATCAAAGAAATATGAGGTGATTGACTTCCAAGTTGATATGATCAGTGTTGATGAAATACTCGCTCAGCTCTATAAAGAATATGGACTTGTTGAGAGGTAGCCTATGAGACCATATTTATCCATATTTAAAATGAATTTTAAAGGAGAACTTCAATATAGAGGCAAGGCCATTTCCGGTGTTATGACTCAAGTTTTTTGGGGTTTTCTGAATATTTATCTTTACATTGCATGCCTGCAAAATACCTCTGTGGACGGCTTCTCAATTTCACAAATGGCATCATATATTTGGCTTGGACAAGCTTTCTTTGCTATTCGTTTTATAATGATGGGCAAAAAAATTGGAAAAAATATTGAAAATGGCAATATTTGTTATCACTTTGTCCGCCCTTTGAACATCTATTCGCAGTGGTTTTGCCAAACATTTGGCGAAAAATTGTCGTCAGTGCTTCTACGATTTCCGCCCATTATAATTTTAGGTCTGCTTCTTCCTGCCGGTTTAGGGCTTTCTCTGCCGGTCAGTGTTCCCGCCTTTTTACTCTTTCTTATCGGCCTCATCCTTGGACTTTGTATGAGTGTAACCATTTCGATGTTTGCGGTCTATCTTACTTTTAAAACATTGTCAAAAAGAGGCTCAAGCTCAATTGTCAACACCATTACCGGGCTGTTTAGCGGTATGGTTATTCCCCTTCCACTTATGCCACAGGCAATTCAAAATGTGGTAAATTATCTTCCTTTCCGATTTATCACCGATTTGCCTTTTCGAATCTATATAGGCAATGTTGGAATAACGGAAGGTGCAATATTTCTTGCTATTGGCTTTGCATGGCTGATCGTGCTTATAATTATTGGCAAACTTTTGATAAGATCTGCTTTGAAAAAAACAGTAATTCAAGGAGGTTAAAAATGTTATATGCAAAATATTTAAAAATGCACCTTCGCTCATCAATGCAATATCGATTTAATACAACATTTATCTCAATCACTCAAGTTCTTGTATCGGTTGGCGAAGTGCTCAGTGTTTGGATGTTATTTGGAACCTTTACCTCAATAGGTGGCTATGGATTTTATGAATGTCTGCTTCTTATGGGAATAACCTTTGCTGTATTCTCACTTAGCGAATGTTTTGCCTGCGGTTATGACGAGTTTAGCGACCTGATTAGATCTGGTGATTTTGATCGAATTTTAATTCGACCGGTAAATATAAACTATCAAATCCTTGCTTCCAAATTTGACCTTGTCAAATTACCGCGTGTGGCTCTCGGTCTGACCATTTCAATTATAGCCCTTGTCAATCTCAACATCGAATGGGATGTCTTGAAAGTCTTGGTATTTATTTCCACAATTATAAGTGGAACCATGATTGTCATTGGTATATTTATTATCTCTGCTGGAATAAGTATTTACACAATTGAACAGCTTGAGTTTGTAAATATTTTGACTCACGGTAGCAAAGAAATCGCATATTATCCCATCAATATTTATGCAAAATGGCTGACAAGAATTTTCACCTTTGTCATCCCAGTCGCTTGTTTTAACTATCTTCCTCTCAGCTTTTTGCTTGGCATAGGAAATATTCCGATGTGGCTTTGTGGTTTGGCGCCAGTATTTGGTATGTTGTTTATCATTCCTTGCCTATTGTTTTTCAACTTTAGCTTAAAAAAATATAAGAGCAGTGGTTCATAAAGATTTTATTTTATCCCTCTCACCTATCTTATTACAAGTCAAAAGATCCCATTCTGTAATGGGATTTTTTTGATAACCTCTTTCTTTAATTTTGAAAATCTAAACTGCTTTTTAAATTATAATCATCTTCATAATTTGAATGCTTATGGTGTTTTTACAGTTTTAATGATCAGTTATTACAATGAGCAGTTTTTAATCCCTTGCCCTACCCAAAAGATAGTCAATTGACACATGGAGATACTCCGCCAGCTTCATAAGTGTTTCAATTTTTGGAATTGAGCCCTTTCTCCAGCCCCTAATATTTGATTCGCTGATGCTTAATAGCCTGCTCGCCTTCCAATGTGATATCTTGTTTAATTCAAGGGCTGTTTGGTATCTATTTAAAAAATTTGATAAGTCGTAGCCCTTGTTTAGCACTTTTGTCTCTTCCCTGTTCTCATCTAAACCCATCAAAAAATTCAGTGAAATGTCAAGTGCATCTGCAATTCTTGTTGCCGTCTTTATACTTGGCATGGCACCTCTAAAAAAGGAAGTCATTTGAGATGTGGTCACGTGACAAATTCCTGCAAGTCTTCTTTTTGTCATATTATTCTCAATTAAAATTTCATTTAACACCTCAGCAAATGTCATAAATCCTCCCCATAGTTTTTTGACAATTTTTTCCCTATCTTCATCTTGAAATTGATTTTCTGCAAATTAACTCAATATTCGACAAAAGTAGTCATTTATTTTATTGTAATCAAAATTGATTTATAATATTGGTGTAGACTGCCTACCGCTAGTAGGTGACGATTAAAAGGAAGGATTATATGCAGGACATATTGGATGTGTTGTCAATATCTCTAAGCCAAGACCTGAAAGCAGAGATTAAGCAAGAAGGGAGCAATTTTTATATTACTTTTTCAGATGGAGAAAAATTTAAGATTTTAGTCAAGGAAATATAAAACAAAAGAATATTTGCAAAAAAGCAAATACTCATACCATTTTTAAGTAATGTTTTACATAAACAAAATTATATCATCCCCAAAATTCTAGTCAACATTAAAAAAGACAGCAACCAGAATCTTTTTTATGTGATAAACAATTAAATTTCAACTTTTTTTGAAAAAAGGACTTGACAATTCCCCCCCCGACTATAATAGAGATATAGGATAAAAAGGGAGGAAAATTTATGTATCCAAAAGGAATTAGGCAAGTTTGGGATTTTAATGAATGTGGTCTTGCTAAAGTTCAGCTTGATAATGGTGAATATACCTTTCTTGATACTGATGGAAAACTTCAAAAGGGAAGATATGTAAGGACTTACCAATACAGAGAGGGATTTGCTCCT
>CALWTP010000073.1 GCA_944384495.1 uncultured Clostridia bacterium | reverse complement strand
ATAAAAAATTGCCGTTTGAGTTCAAACGACAATTGTTTGGCGGAGAGATAGGGATTCGAACCCCAGGATGCTTTCACATCAACGGTTTTCAAGACCGCCGCTTTCGACCGCTCAGCCATCTCTCCATGTTTTCATATTATACATAATTTATTTCTTTTTTTCAAGCATTTTTGATATTTTTTTATTTTATTTTTTTTCTGCCAATTTTAAAAAGGCTATAAAACTCTAAAATATTGATATCAATTATGCTTAAAATGTCTCGATTGAAAGAAAATAATTACAAATATAAAATTAAATTTTTTATAGTCATGCTCGGTTTTTAAAGTATATGATCTATCTAATGCTTTAATGTATACAGCCAACCAATTTATTATCAATGTGATAAAATTAAAATAATTTTAGTCATACTGTAACGATCAAATTATAATAAAAAACACCTTTGCTATTGAAGTGAGCCTCCTTAAGTTGTCCAACTTTTGGGATGCACCCCATATTGACGATTAATTTACCATAGTTTCAAGAAAAATCGAACAGAGATAAGACATATTAACTTAACACACCCCCAAATTGAGCTTTTTGAATTAGAATAAAAAATTGCAAGCTTGCTTGCAAAATTTTATCTAATATTAATATTTTTCTAAAAACTCTCACGTTCATAGGAATTGTTTATCTCTACTTCTTTTTCCCCTTCAGTGATTTTATCTCTTCCCGCGATAGTTATCTCTCCATAATATTCTGCTAGTTTTAACGCATAACGTTTCTTAATCATACTTGTCCTCCATAACTTGGTCTTATAATAGCATATTTTTTTTTGTTTGTAAATACCTTTTTTTAAAAAATTTACATTTTTTCTGGAGCCTCAATAGCAAGTACCGACAGTGCCTGCTCTAGTTTCTTTTTAACAAGGGTGATAAGTGCAATATAGCTTTTTTGTCTTTTGATATCGCTCTCTCTTAAAATATTGTGATTATTATAAAATGTTGAAAAGGAATTGGCAAGATCATAGCAAGCGCTACAGATTGACGAAAGCGATTTCTCTCGATAAGCAATTTCGTAGGCACTGTTAAGCTTTAAAATATTTATTATAATATTTCTCTCGTCTTCATTACAAATAAAGAAGTACCCCTGATCTGTTTGTATTTTGTTTAATATCGAATTAATTCGCACAACACTGTATTGAATATAAGGTCCTGTTTTACCCTCAAATGATAAAAATTTGTCAAGGTCAAAGATATAATCTTTGCCAACATTATTGATAAGATCGCCAAATTTCATTGCGCCAACTCCTATTTTTAGCGCGGTTGACCTATCAAAATCCACTCCATTTGACTTTAATTTTTCGCTGGCTTTGTCAACTAACAATTGAATTACATCGCTAAGCTTAATGGTGTCGCCAGATCGAGTCTTAAATGGTTTGCCATCCTTTCCATTCATCGTGCCATAGCCAATATGTATAAGTTCTTGTTTGGGCGGAGAAATTCCCGCCATTTTGCAAACCCTGAAGACTTGAATAAAATGAGTTTTTTGTCTGGCATCCACGATATATTCAATACGGTCCACATCTTTAAACATTTCATTTCGCATTAGCACAGTTGCGATATCTGTGGTTGCATAGAGTGCTGAGCCATTGTATTTTCGTATTATAGCTGGTGGCATAGGATTTTTGTACCTTTGTATTTCTTGAGGATCTTTTTTCTCTATGGGGATATTTTCTCCTTCAACAGCAACATCCACCACAAGTGCGCCTTCGCTTTCCCTTGCAAGCTTTTTATCTTCTATAATTTGGATTGCTTTTCCAATATATTCTTCAGCATCGCTTTCGCCATACCATAGATCAAAACTGGCACCCAAATCCTGATAGTTTTGTTTAATTTCTTTGACAGAAACCTGCCTGATTTCCTGATAAATTTCATGATAAGGTTGCTCGCGATTTTGAATTTTCAGTGTCCACTCATCGGCCTTCTTCTTAAATTCAAGATCGATATTTTTTCGTGCACTTGCCTTTGGATATGCTTCATTTAACATCTCGAGTGTAATGGTTGGCTTTGTCGTGCTCTTTCCAAAATAATAATCAAGCACCCCATCTTCATAAAGCTGTAATTCGGTCAGCCCCATCTGAAGCCCCCAATCTCCCAAATGGACATCTGCAATAACTTCATCTCCAAGAAGCCTATATAATCTTTTAAGCCCCTCTCCGGTGATTGGCGAGCGAAGATGCCCAGCATGGAGTTGTTTCGCAACATTGGCTCCACCATAATCCAAGATAACTTTTTGACTCTTTTCGTGTTTTTCTACTCCCCCCATATCATCCTTTGAAAATTGGTTGACAATGCTGGCAAGTTTTCGATCAGTTAGTTTTATATTGATAAAAGCAGGACGAGCGACCTCAAAAATATAATCTTCATTCGGCTCAATATTTTGCACAATTTTGCAGGCAAGATCATAAGGATTTTTGCCTAAAACCTTAGCAAGTGAAAAACAATCATTACACTGAAAGTCACAAAGCTTTGGCATATTTGAAAAAGAAACGGACAATTTCTTTTCTATTTGAAGTTTTTCTGTCGCATCGCTTAGATACTTTTCAATTTCTTTAGATACCGTCATTTCTTCCTCCTCTAGTCAATTTCTCGCCTAGCCTCTAAGGCCTTACTTAGGGTCACCTCATCCGCATATTCAAGTTCGCTTCCCATCGCAATACCTTGGGCAAGTCGTGTCACCTTGACGCCCAGTGGTTTTAAAAGCTTTGCGATATACATGGCCGTGGCATCACCTTCTACATCGGGATTTGTTGCCATAATCACCTCTTCCACATTATCCTTTGAAATGCGAGCAAGCAGTTCTTTGATTTTGATGTCATCTGGACCGCGATGTTCAAGCGGACTTATCGTTCCGAATAAAACATGATAGACACCATCAAATGACTTCACCCTCTCCATCGAGATTATATCGCGTGGATCTTTGACAACACATATGATTTTTTTGTTACGTGTTTGACATATCGAGCAGACCTCTTTATCGGTAAAATTTCCACATTCTTTGCAAAATCTTATTTTTTCTTTAGCCTCAACAATGGCATCTGCAAATCGTTTAGCTCGCTCGAGGCCGCCCTCGATTATAGAAAAAGCATAGCGCTGAGCAGTTTTGTACCCAACACCTGGAAGCGTTCTAAATTGTTCAATAAGATTTTCAATAACCTCGTCTTGCATCCTACATACCAGGAACATTTGGCATGTTCTCTTTTTCCTTTCTTGCTATCTGTCCAAGGACATCATTGACTGCTGAGATAATCAAATCCTCAAGCATTTCAACATCATCAGGATCAACGACTTCTTGTTTAATAGAAATCGACTTTAGTTCTCGATTGCCCATCATCTTAACCTCGACCATTCCGCCACCAACGGAAGAGGTAAACTCAGTCTGTTCAAGTTCTTGTTTGGCCCTCGCCATTTCTT
This sequence comes from uncultured Clostridia bacterium, assembly GCA_944384495.1. Classification (GTDB taxonomy): domain Bacteria; phylum Bacillota; class Clostridia; order Christensenellales; family UBA1242; genus Caccovivens. The sequence continues at coordinate 25,952 of CALWTP010000073.1, read as the reverse complement.
CTTGCATTTTCTGAGCCTGGCGCATCAAATTTCCTAAATTTGCACCGCCAAAACCGCCAAAATTATTATATCCCATATCTATCTCCTTTTAACTATATCTCCAAAAATTTCTCTTAATCTTTCATAATCAAGATCAGCCTCGCTCTTTTCATCAGTGAGCAAATTGATCTTGACCGCGTAATCTAATCCCTGCCATCTTAAGGCGCTCTCGATTTCCCTTTTGCCTTCAAGTAGCAAATTGAAAAGCATCCCATCTTTTGCGTTTATAACAATATTTTGTCCATCTATCTCCACATCGGTAATATCGCCACACGCCACATGTAAAGCCACCATATGATGCTCTTTCAGATAAAGTACAACCTTTCCCCAAACCGTGCGCGGACTAAGATTGGTCTGCGACTTTTCCATCTTTAGTTTTTTTTTACATCTGTGGTGTCTTTCCCGCTGATGGCACTAAGCGATAATGTTTCAAGTAGCAGTCTTGGAGATAAGGTATAACGTAATTCATTCTCGCTTCCACCAAATATTTGCATATACATGATAAGCTCGCTCTCGCTAAAATTTTTGGCCTGCCCTTCAAGAGCAATATAATCATCTTGAGGTAAATTTAATATCTTATTTGGATCATCGCATGAGCGACATATCAAAAGATTTCTCGCATATTTGGTAAGCTCTCTGACAAACACTGCTAGATTTTTCCCTTCGCTGTCTATTTGATTAACAAACTCCAAAACCGCACCTATATCTTTTTTGTAGAGCAAGTCAAAATACCCGGCGAGAAGCTGAAAATCGGTCGAGCCAAGAACCTTTTGTACTCCTTCCTTTGTAATTTTACCATTTGTGTATGCAATGACACAATCGGCAATAGAGAGAGTATCTCTTACGCTCCCCTCTCCCGCGGAGGCAATGAGTTTGAGTGCGTCTTCGTCATATTGTATGTCTTCTTTATCTAAAATAGACTGTAAGTGCTTTGCCAGTATATTGGTTGACACAAGCCTAAAATCAAACCTTATACATCTTGACAAAATTGTCGCAGGAAGCTTATGTGCTTCTGTTGTTGCAAGGATAAAGATCACATAGCTTGGTGGCTCTTCCAAAGTTTTTAAAAGAGCATTAAAGGCACTATCGGTAAGCATATGGACCTCATCGATAATATATACTTTATACTTTGCGTCAACCGGCAAAAATTTAACCTTTTCTCGAATTTCTCGAATATCATCAACTCGGTTGTTTGAAGCAGCATCAATTTCAATAATATTTATATCATTTTCATTTTCAAGTCGCTTGCATGCCTGGCAATGACCACAAGGCGAGCCTGTTTTATTTTCGAGACAGTTTACTGCTTTTGCAAAAATACGTGCAACAGAAGTTTTGCCAATACCACGTGAGCCAGTAAAAAGATAGGCATGTCCAATCTTGCCTTGAGCAATTTGATTTTGCAAGGCTTTTGTGATATGCTCTTGTCCAATTACATCTTCAAAAGATTTAGGTCTATATTTTCTGTAAAGTGATAGGTATTCCATAGCGCTCCCCAAATACAATACTTATTATACATACTAAATCCAAAATTTGCAAGCAAAAAGCTCTCTAGTTTCAAAGGAAAATTCTCTCACTCTAAGCCATATACATAAAATCTATTGAAATGTCAGCATCGATATAGATTTTAAGTTGACAAATTTGAGCCGGTGTGATACTCTTATTTTAAAAAGAAAGGAGATTTTATGATAATAATATTGGATCTTGACTTTACCTTGCTCAATTCACAGGGTTTGCTTTCAGAAAAAACCATTGACATATTGAAAAAATGTAAGCAAAGAGGAGATATAATTGTGATAAACTCGTCTCGCAGTTTGATCAGAACGATTGAGATTGCCAAAAAGCTCGATGCCGAGTATATCAATTGTTTCCATGGAAATTTGGTTGTTGATAAAAATGGAAAAATATTACATTCCAACAAATTTAATCTTAAAGATGCAGGCAATTTGATTGCCGATTTTCAAAAGATTTATAGGGGCTGGGTGGGTATAGAAACCCTAGATTCGGCCTATTGCAATGATTCCAATATGGCAAAAAAAATAGGGGCAATTGTCGCACCAGAAGAAGAATTTGCCTCACACGATATCTATAAATTTATTTTCCAGCTTGATAAAGACAAAAAAGAAGAATATATAAAGGTCGCCTCAAAATATCCTTGTGAGATTAATTTTAACCGTGAAGGAGTCTTTTGCACAATAGTCCCAAAAGATTCCAATAAATGGAATGGCCTTGAAATACTATTAAAACTTTTGCCAAAAGATAAAACGATTGCATTTGGAGATGAGATAACCGACCTTAAAACTCTGCAAAATGTTAATATTCCTGTGGCTATGGAAAATTCCACAGAGGATTTAAAAAGGGAGATCAAGACATGCACCTTGAGTAATGATGAAGATGGTGTAGCATACTTTTTGGAACAGTTGCTGTAAATTAAAATCCTTAAAGAATAAAATATTCATCTTGAAGTTTATGACAGTCTTTGTTTGGTATGAGCCAAAAACTTAAATTTGGTATACAAAACAAAATTTAATAAAAATCCACCAGTAAACCTGGTGGTTTTTCATATATCGGGTAAAACCCTCCATTACAGGCAGCACGAAATCGTGCGTAGCCTAACTATGCCTATTGCGAACCTTTCCTATTTCTTAAATGGGTCGTTTATCTCATATATTGTCATCTGTTCCATCATTTTATCTTCTTTCAATTGGTTCGCAATATATTGTTGTATTGTCTTTTTATTTTTTCCTACTGTATCTACATAATATCCTCGACACCAAAATTCTCTATTCCTATATTTAAATTTTAAATTAGCATATTTTTGATATATTAATATACTACTTTTCCCTTTCAAATATCCCATAAATCCACTTACGCTTATTTTTGGTGGTATTGACACCAACATATGAACATGATCTGGACATATTTCGGCTTCTATGATTTCTACTTCTTTCCATTCGCACAAACTTCTTAAAATTGCTCCTATTTCTCTTCTTTTTTGATTAAAAAATACTTTCCGTCTATACTTTGGTGCAAATACAATATGATATTTGCAATTCCAAGAAGTATGTGCTAAACTATTAATGGTTTCTTTTGACATAATTAACTCCTTTTGTGTATTAAAATTGTTGTTAGGCTACAACATATTCTAACACAAAAGGAGTTAATTTGTTCATCGGTAAACCTAAACTGAACCCCCAGACTATCTGGGGGTTTTATTTAACAAAAAAATAATGCCTCAGCCTTATTTTTAAACGGCTTGCAGGCATTTTTTTATGCTAAGCGATAAAGAATATCAATTTCAGCCACCCCTATTTTTTTGTTATAAACCAAAAATCAACTTGTGTTTTCTCTATTCAAAAATCACCACAACCCTTGCCTGCAAATCTACGCATCCAACAATGGAGCTATCCAAACCATCACAATAGTTTCTATATATGCTGGTATTTGAATACATCGCCTCTTCGGTGATGTTTTTTACGGTAAGATCATCTCTTCCACTGATGATTTGCGCTTTAGATTTTGCATCCTCAATGGCCTTCAAAAGCACCTCATTATAATACTCAGTTTGATTTGAGAGTTTATATTGGATATATTGAATGTTAACACCGCACTGCGATAGACAATCTACTAAGCTTTGCAGATTTTCTAAACTCTCCGCCTCAACACTAAAAGTTGTATTGCAATAATAACCGATTAAATTTTTCCCTTGAGAATAGTCAAAGCTGGGATATGATGAAAAGCTTCCAAAAATGATATTTTCCTCTTCAACCAACAAATCCTTTAGCATGGAGACAGTATTGTCAAAAATTTCAAAATTATCATCTTTGGACTTATTCAAATCCTTATCCAAAGTTTCAATATAGCACTGCACACTTGCACTATCGGGCTTTATCGAAATGCTTGCGCTTCCAATCACGCAAAGCTGTTTTGCAACTTCGTCATCGTCATTGCTGTATGTGACGACCTCTTCCGCTCTTACTTGCTCAATATTCCGCGTATCTATTTGAATCAAACCAAAAACATTTATTGCAAGAAGCAAACATAAAAAAATAAGCAAAAATCTTTTCATAACTCCTCCTTTTGTTATCTTCCCTCAAAAAAGTAAAAATATTTGAAAAGGACAAAAAATTACAAAAAAAGTAAAAATATTATAAAATTGTCTTCTTTTTGCTTATTTTTCAACAAAATTACCAAGTTTTTCTTTAAATTTATTCCATAACGACAAAAACTTGCCATTAATTTTCATAATAGCAATTGATTGTTTTTATTGCAAAAAACAGATATACAACCGCTCAAAATTTCGCTATAGGTTGATATACTCTATAAATCTATCAATATCTTTCAGTGGAGTGATTAATGTGGAGCTGTCCTCTTCATATTGAAATTCAAATCCAATTTTTACAATACTTGTTCTCACGTTTTCTCGATTAATATCTTCGAAAATATGGCCAAGCTGTTTGTCATATGTCGCAAAAGGGAAAAGCCTCTTATACTTAAACTGGTCTTTGTAACTATGCAAAAATGTTCGTACTGCTGGCGCATACGTATATCTCCACACTGGTGAGCCAATTATTATATTGTCATATTTTGAAAAATCAACTTCAAGCGGTTTGATTTCTGGCTCAACTTTGTCCATCGACTCCTGTTTACCAACAGCACGAAGCTCGTCATAGTCGCTAGGATATTCCTTGATTGTCTTTATCTCCACAATTTTGCATTTAAGCTTTTTGGCAATATCTTTTGCAATTTGCCTTGTATTGCCAGTCAACGAATAGTAAACAACTATATTTTTCATCTTCCTCTCCTTAAAAAATATTTGGTTTGTAGTTCTTTTAAATAATCACCTTTTTTATCGTTTGTGACAAGATCTGGCAAAACTTCCACACCATGCTTTCCTCCTTTTACGGCCTCGATTACAACCAGCACAATTTTGTCTTTTCCATTTTGGGTAAAAAACATCCTCTTTGGCTCTAAGTTGCTCTCGATAAGCATATGTATAAGCTCGCATGAGCGTGTCGCACCATAGACAACATAGAATTTCCCGCCAAACTTTAGAAGGTTAAACGCCGTCTTGCATAAATCTTCCATCGGAAGTGATGTATCATGCCTTGCCAAATCTCTGATTGCATTTGCGTTTTTTCCATCTCCTTTCATATATGGCGGATTTGAAAATACCACATCAAAACTCTCTTTTTGAAAATGCTGAGTAAAATTGCGGACATCGTCACTAATGATTGAAACCTTATCTTCAAGTTTGTTTAAAATGACATTTTTTTCAGCAAGCCTTGCCATCTCGCTCTGCAATTCAAAGGCAAATATTTTTTTAAATTTGGTCTTTGCGCTCAGTAGCACTGGTATGACCCCACATCCCGTTCCAATCTCGGCACACACATCATTTTCTTTAAGATTTATGAAGTTTGCAAGTATCACAGAATCGGAAGTAAATGTATAATAATTTTTGTTCTGAATAATTCTCAGTCCCTGACACTGCAAATCTTCAATTCTCTCGCCTTCTTCCAATCTCACAATGCCCTCCTATTTTATAAAATTTATCTCACTAAGCGGATATTCCACCACTTCGCTTGTGGTTTCAGTTTGAAATTTCACAGAGACGGTTTTCTTCAAAATATCATTGTAAACCACCTTCCCTTCACCATCCTTTGTCTCGACCATGCTGTTGAGCTTTGGCATGAGCTTTATGGTGTCGGCATAGTATTGATTTTCATAGGCAAGACAGCACAGCATTTTCCCGCAAAGGCCACTTATCGAGTTCGGATTTAAACTTAATCCCTGATTTTTTGCCATCTTGATCGAAATATGATCGTTGATACCAAAACCCTTATGACAGCAACAGACCTGACCACAAGGACCAAGCCCTCCCAAAATTCTTGTAGCATCGCGCGGGCCAATTTGTCTGAGTTCTATTCTGACCTTATATTTTTCTGCAAGTTTTTTTACAAGTTCTCGAAAATCAATCCTCTCGTCAGCGGTGAAATTGACAGTCAAACGAGAGAAGTTGTAATTTGATTCCACTGAAATCACTTTCATTTGCAGACCCTCATCTCGCACAATAGCTTTGATTTGTGGCAAAAGGTTTGATGCTTTGTTGTAATTTTCATCCCACTGTTGCAATTCGCTTTTATCTGCAATTTTCAGCACGTTTTTAAGAGGTTCTGTAAGCTCGCTCGCTTCAATTTTTTCTTCTTCTTTGGTAATGGTTACAATATCTTTTCCTTTTTCCGTTTCGACAAGTACATGGTCACCTTTTTTGAGTTTCAATCCATTCGGACTAAAATAATACCCATGACAACCGCCACGAAATTTGGCAGTGATTACCTCTATTTGCATATATATTTTACCTCCAATATATCAAGTAATAAATTTTCAACGACCAGTGTGACGCTTGTATTGTAAACAAGATGTTTTCTCGCCTCATCAAGCAGTCTTTGAATTTCGCAAATTGCTCGAGCTGTATACTCAGAAGATTTTTCTTGAAGTTCCTCTCTTTTATCCACAAGCCTTATCATTTGGCTTTTCCCGGCTTTAATAAGCAATAAATCTTCAAGTGCCAATGCTAAAATTTCAAGAATCAAAGCCAGATTGTCTTTGTGTGCAAGAATTTGTTTGGAATAAGAGAGCACTTGTTTGCTGGACGCCAGTTTGGTAAGCAGGGCGACAGAGAGTTCATAGATTGTACCAAGGTCTTTTAATTTTTCAAGTTTAAGTGCTTTGCCAATATAGCCATCACAAATATATTTGATAATATTGTCTTTATAACTTTTCAAAAACTGATCGACCTGTGCTGGCGCAAACTTCTTTAGCTCATGTTTTTGACATCTTGAACGGATGGTTGGCAAGACCAAATTCAAATTTTCACAAAGCAAAATAAAAAAAACTCCACTTGGCGGTTCTTCCAAAATCTTTAACAGTTTGTTTTGCGCCGAGTCCATAGAATTATCAATGTTTTTTATGATAAAAATCTTCTTATTTGCAAAAATCGGTTTTATAAAACTTTCCTCAACAATCTGTTCGCTGTCAGATACCAAAAGCTTGTCCTTGAGAGGAAATATTTTGACATCAGGATGATTGCTTGATTTTATTTTAAAATAGTTCTCCTCATGTTGGACAGCTCCGTCTAGCAACAATGCAACAGCGCATAAAGATGCAAACTCAAAAGCATAGTCGCTATCCTTGCTTATTAAAAGCAAGCTTTTTGCAACCTTATTCATCTTGATTTGGTTTTGAATGGTTTGAAAGTCATCGCTCTGCACTATCAGCTCTTCCATTGTCATACTAGTATAATACCATAAATTTCGATTAAAGTAAAACTAATTTTACCTAAAGAAACACAAGTCCAAAACAGATTTTCCTCTTTTTGACTTAAAGAACTTGCAACAGCAATCTTAAATCACATTTATTATTAAGTATAGCTGTACTGGTTTATTGTACTTCACGTATTCATTTAAGTTTAGGATTTTTTTCATATGCCAACATCACCTAGAGTTTGCTTGGGGTGCTCAATAATACGTAATCAAACTTTTTAATTTTTATATTTAATTTTTAATTTATTACTTTATAAATATGCTGTGCTACATTTATTAATATTTTTCTTTTTTGTTTAGCATAAGCATATGCGAGAGCTGTTCCACTTTTAGGTTGATAGTAACCAATACTTCGTTGGGAATATTTTCGCATTTCTGGTAAATAATGATCTTTGTAATAGAATACACAATAGTCGCTATCATTTATCATAGCTTGATTTCTTTCTATATAACTCGCTTTACCAGCCGTGAACTTTGTTTTATGTTGATATTCTTTTTCAAATCCTAATAATTCAATATTTTGTTTTTTGATACGTGAATAAATTTCTTCCCATTTTTTTCTCTCGAATTCTAATATACAAGTTTCGTTTTTGCAAGTGTATGATATTCTCTTTATATCGCTATATTTTTCTTTTAGTTCAGTAACAATTGAATGGCATAAATAGTTAAAAGAACTGCGACTGCCAAATAAAAATGTTAGCACATTATGTTCAGTAATAAGGGTCTCAATTATTTCTTTTGTTTTTTGTTTTAATTCTTCGGTTAGCTCTATTTCCCTATGTCCGATGAAAGAACAAACTTTATATCTTTCCATATAAAAACTCTCCATGCTATTTATTTTGAATACTCTCGCTAATAATTATAGCACGATTTTATGTTTGTGCGTATTTAAAATAAGGTTTTTTGGAAAAAATTTATATGTGTGAGTTTTCTGCATATTACAAATTTTAATTTATAATTGCTGTATAGATATTTTGTATGGAGTCATTATGGAAATAAAAGAGATTTTATCAAGAATAGGTTATGCAAGAAATAAGGCAAATTTATCTGCAAGAGAAGTCAGTTTAAGAATGGGAATGAGTCCACAATATGTTGCACAATTAGAAAGTGGAAGAATTGTTTTAACTGTCGAAAAATTATTGCAAATATTAGAAATTTGCCAGTTTCCTATTGAAAGATTTTTTAGCTCCAACATTGACGACTATAATATTGATATTGAACTTAAATCTTTAATTGAGTCATTGCCTATAAATAAAAAGAAAAATATAATTGAATTTATGAAAAAGTGAATAAAAACACCTATATTTTGAAGAAAAATCAAAGATAAACCGCACTTCTCTTCACTTGATAGGTGTTTTTTATAATATGGCGTTTTATAGAATTAGGCTTAAACATTTTTCTTTTATTTTTGCACTTTTCGTTTGAGGATTTGTTTTTCTATAAACTTATAAATTTCGCTTATCAAAAGCATACTTGCCGACAATCCAAGCACAATTGCCCACTGGCTCAAAGTTAAATCCACAAGCCCAAGCACTTCTCCCAAAGGAGTCACTGCAAGCAAACATGCAAGCCCAAAGCAGAACCCTACGGCAAGCAAGAAAAATTTGTTTTTCAATGGCTTTGATTTGATAAAATAGGCATTGGTGCGCATCGAGGCGAGATAGAACATCTGAACGATATTTAAAGTATAGAATCCCATTGTCATCGCAACACCTGCATCAAAGTATTCAACTCCTATCGCATAACTTAAAACAACGAGCAATGTCTGACACAGTCCCAGAATGACAATTGACCATCCAACTCCGTTTGAAAATAATGATTTTTTCTTGTCTCTTGGAGGGATGTTCATAAGGTCGCTTTCCGGATTTTCAAGCCCGAGAGCGATGGCTGGGAAGGAATCGGTAATCAGATTGACAAACAAGATCTGAACTGGCAACATAAACACAAGATGGGGATAGATTAATGTTACGATAAAGAGTGAAAATAGCTCTGCCATATTTGCCGAAAACAAAAATTTTACTGTTTTTTGAATGTTTTGATATATCTTTCTTCCCTCTTCAACCGCAACAATTATTGTGGCAAAATTGTCATCTGTGACGATTATATCACTGACCGCCTTGGCAACATCTGTTCCGCTTTTGCCCATTCCAATTCCAATATCTGCCTTTTTGATGCTTGGAGCATCGTTGACCCCGTCACCAGTCATAGCCACAACATGCCCGCGATTTTTAAAGGCGGAAACAATTCGAACCTTATCTTCAGGAGTCACCCTTGCAAATATACTATAATTTTCTATTTGCATGGCTAGCTCTTTATCGCTCATTTTTTGCAATTGTTGACCGGTTATAAGTTGCGAGGCTGAATTGGCAAGTCCAACTTCGCGAGCAATAGCAAGGGCTGTCTGACTGTGGTCACCAGTTATCATCACGGGTTTCATCCCTGCACGTTTGCATTTTTTGACCGCTTCTTTTATTTCATCACGTGGCGGATCGATCATGCCGATAAGGCCAATGAGCACAAGTCCATCCTCTTTTAAAAGACTTCCTTTTTCCACCTCTCGATAGGCAAACGCGAGGACTCTCTGAGCTTTTGAGGTCATATAATCATTCCCATCGTTTAAAATCTGTCTTTCTCTATCGCCTAAGGCGACAATTTTTCCATCATATAAAATTCGATCACATCGTGACAACAATTGATCAAGAGCACCCTTGCAATAGATGGTGTTTCGGTCGTTTCCATCAATCATAACTGACATTAGTTTCCGCTCGCTGTCAAAAGGAATTTCGTCAACTCTTCTAAAAGCCGATATTTTCGAAAAGTCAAAATTTGATTTTTTAGCAAAATCTATTAACGCTTTTTCGGTGGGATCACCAGCATCGGTAAGGCCAAGACTATCATTGCAAAGTACACTGCAACTTAGCAATCTTTCCACCTCTTTTCCCGGCATAAACTTTCGCTCAATCACTTTACCATTTAACATAATGCTTGTAACAGTCATTTTATTTTGAGTGATTGTGCCCGTTTTGTCAGAACATATCACATCACAACAGCCAAGTGTCTCGACTGAGTGTAATCGTTTGACAATGGCTTTTTGTCTGGCAAGACTTGCAACACCAAAACTCATAATAATTGTGATAACAGCTGGCATACTTTCTGGAATAGCGGCAACAGCAATGGCAACTGAAGTTAAGAATGCTTCCATAATATTTGAAGGATCAATTATGATTTCTATGATAAATGTAATAATTGCCACGGCAAGAACGAGATATGTCAATACCTTGCCGACATCTTTAATACTTTTTTGAAGAGGAGTGAGCTGTTTTTGATTGTCTTGTATCGCGCTCGCAATTTTGCCAAACTCAGTGTCGTTTCCTACTGCAACCACCACCCCCTCGCCTCTGCCATATGAGACTGTCGTGCCTTTGTAGGCCATGTTTATCCGCTCTGCAAAAGGAGTTTCTTCCTTGCAAACCATGTCACAATTTTTTTTGACCGCTATGCTCTCTCCCGTCAATGATGATTCATCGATTTGCAGTTTGGTGCTTTCAATCAGTCTTAGGTCAGCTGGGACAATATCGCCTGCACTGAGCACCACCACATCTCCAACAACAAGATCGCCGGTGTTGATTTTTAAAATCTTGCCTCCTCTTTTCACAACAGTCATGGGTTGAACAATTTTGTTGAGAGATTCCAGCGCTTTTTCTGCTTTATACTCTTGCGCAACTCCAAAAATAGCATTCATAAGCACAATCAAAAGTATTATACAACCATCGAAGATTTCACTGCTACTTCTTTCAAAAATACCAATACTGATCGACACTACGCTTGCAAGAAGTAAAATAATGATCATAAGGTCAAAAAATTGTTCAAAAAACTTGCTGACTATGCTTGCTTTTTTATATTTTTCGTCCGCTCCTTGCCTTAACCGCTCTTTTACTTCTCCATCAGTCAGCCCTTTAAATCTTGAAGACAATTCTTCGAGAGTCTGACCAACAGTTTTACAATAAAAATTTTTCACGCCTGTCCTTTTAAAATTATAAGATAATCAAAGATATGATAAAAAGAATAAATAAATAACCAGCAAACCACTTAAAATTCACTTTACTTGTCAATTTGACCATTGTCTTGATGCTGATTGTGCCGATAATAAAGGCTAAAAGAAATGATATGGTCATGCCGAGCGGATTGACTGAAAGGGTTTCTTTGAAAACGATCATTTTTCCAATTTCCATAAGTAGCGATAAAAGAATAATAGGTATACTCATCAAAAAAGAAAATTTGGCAACCTCGCTCTGTTTTCCTCCTTGCAAAATGCCACTACATATTGTCGTTCCTGAGCGAGAAATGCCAGGGAACACTGCAAGGCCTTGAGCCACACCCATAAAGAATGCTGTTTTATGATTGATACTATGGAACTGTAAATATCGCTTATTTCTTTTGTATACAAATTCGCTCGTCGTTAGGAGCATGGCACTGATCAAAAATGCAAATGGCAAAAATCCTCCTTCAAACGATTGGTCAATCACAGGCATTAAGATAAGCGCTATGATACAGGTCGGAATAGTAGCAATGGCCAGAGATAAACTTTGAGAAGAAAGAGGATTTTTGATCATAGCAAAAACATCTTTTTTGAAAACAACTATAATTGCTAAAAGAGTTGCAGCATGAAGCAAAATGCTGACAAAAAGCACCTCATCAATGCCAAATAGCTTAGATAAAAGCACCAAATGCCCGCTTGACGAAACGGGCAGAAACTCGCATAATCCTTGAACAATACCTAATAGCGCCAAAATCAAAATTTCCAAAATTTTCTCCTATTAGTAAATATACAAAAAGTCAATCGAATTTATTACAATGGTTTATAACGGCATTATAAAGTCATATATAGAAACATAAAATAGCAAATTAAAAAAAATATTGACTAATTTGATTATTTATGATATAATTCGTAATAGATTAGGAGGATTAAATGAATAGAGAAGTAGAGAGAATTATGGAGCAAGCACGCAGAATAGATGCTTATGGGATTGGAAATCTTGATCAAGCATATCAAGTTTTAAAAAAGGCAAAACAAAATGGTGAAAACATTTATATAAACTTCAATGGACATAAATTGTATTCATTACTTGACGATGAAGATATGTGTTATATAAAAGTCACTGGACTTAGTAAACAGGAATTTGACAATCGTCAAAAAGAGTATAAAAAACGTTTAACTGAAACTATAGAAAGCGAAACTTTACAAGCCAAATTGAAGATACCTGATTGGATTAAAAAGGGACAAGCGCTTATCTATCCGCAAATGTTCGACCGATGGGAAAGATGTGTTTCGGTGCGTGCAAAGGATATATACCATGGTACGGAACTTGATAATGCACTTGAGATCATGTCCATTTTGGATAGAGTTGAAGGTCAAGAAGGCTTGGATCAGGCAAAACACGCCTTAGAAAATGCCAACCATTCAGGCACATCACATCGAATTACAACTTCAATTGTTTTGGACTTTTCAAAACGTGGACCTGAATTTTATAGAGAAATTTACAATTTAGAAATACTAAGTGAAGAAGACCTTGAATTGATTGAACAAATATGCAATGACAAAGCAGAGCGAAATCGAGCATTTGAAGATGCACAAAACGCGAGAGAATAAGTTGTTGCAATAAATTACTAGTTATAAAAAATAAGTTACCAATTTTAAAAATACCTTTTCCTATATTTTGAAACAAGTATAATATGATGATTTTGTTTCTAAAAATACCTGCAAAATAATTAAGGTTTTTTTGCTAAAATAAATCACTTTTAGTTTTATTATATTCGTTGTCAGGCAACCTTTAGCTCGCGCAAAAGAGCGAAAATATTTATCAGCAACATAAAACCCCGGGACTCGGGGTTTTTTTAACAAAAAAATACCCATAGCCAATAGTTTCACTGCAAAACTATAGTTATGGATATTTTTGATAATTACTTTATTTGTTGTAAATATTTAAGTCCAAATGTGCAAAACCCTAGTTGTTTTTATTGTCATCCGAGTTTAGGATGGTAAGCTGATTGATAAGTTCTTCGATCTGTGCATTGATTTTGGCAAGCTGATCCTCTGACTGACCGCTTTGACGAGCACTATCTGCCTGAGCGGTAAGAGATTCAACCTCTTGCATTATTTTATCCTTATCCTGTGAATTATCTTGATCTTTCATAGCCTGATCAAGTTTATTGTTTATATCATTTTGAGCATTTGCAAGTTTTGCCTCTTCTTGATCGATCATCTTATTTATCTCGTTCAACGTTTCGTCAACCTTCTGAACCTTTCTTGGACGGCCTCTTTTCTTTGGCGCATTTAAAGTGGCTTCTTGCGGTTGAGATGATACATCTTTCTTTGGTCGTCCCGGCTTTTTGCTTGACGTTGCTGTTGTGGTGCTGGTTGTATTTTTTCTTGGTCGGCCTGGTCGTGCTTGAGGTTTCGATGCTTGCGTTTTTTCATTTTCGCTCTTTTTTGGCCTGCCTCGTTTCTTTGGAGCACTTGCAACTTTTTCTTGTGCAGTTGTTTTTCTAGGCCTGCCACGTTTCTTGACCGGCGATGAAGCACTTTCTCCTTCTTGTTTTTGAGGCTCTGACTTCTTTTCTTCTGCTTTTAAATTTTCAGTTTTGTCGGCACCGTCTTTTGCCTGATCAAAAGCATCGTCAGATTGAGCACTTGGTAGCTGTTTTAAATCATCTGTTTTTGCTCCATCGTTTGGCTCTTTAAAGTCAACGGCTGAACCAAATTGATTAACCTGTTCTTCCAAAAGTTTATCAATGATGGCCTTATTTTCTTCGCTTTCATCAATTTTTTTCTCTACCAATTCACCATTTGGATCAAATACATTTCCATCTTTATCGTGATAAAGTCCACTCGTTGCATCGTGATATGAGCCATCTTTATAAATAAAATTGCCAGTGTTGTCATATTCTCCTTGAGGAGTTTGCCCAATATTTACCTTGAAATTTGGATCGTTTTCTGCCAATTTTTGGCGAAGTGTTGCGTTTTCATCCATTAACCGTTTGATTTGTGTCTGAACATTTATAAGTTCATCTTCATTTTTATCGCGCTCTTTGATAATTTCAGATTTTTCCTCTTTCACTTTTTGCTCGGCAATGCTGTAGGCATTTTTCATAAGCTTCTCGTAGAATGTATGATATTCGCTCACCATACCACGTCTTGCCTGTTCAAATCCCTTATCAAGAACTTCATTAAGCTGTGCAATCTCAGCATCAAGCTCTGCCTTTGCAGAATTATATCTATTTTTTTCGTTTTCATAGTCTCGCTGAAGGCTTTCATGTTTGTTTTTCTCTTTTTCTTGTTGTTGGCTTATCATGCTGACCGCACTACGTGAGGTGGTTGCCGCTTGCTGTTCAATAAGCCTTTGCATGTTTTCTTTGGATGCTTGAATCTTTCTTTGTAAATCCATTTGTGCATTTTCTGAATTTCTTTTAAGTGCGTCTTTTTGTGCTTCGATCTGTGCGATTTGGGACATGATGGTGGTTTTTTGGTTGATATACATTTCACTTTCTTTCATTGCCCTCTCAAGCAAAAGCGCTCCATCAACTCCTACTCCCTCAAAGTCATAATCGACAAGAGCCACTTCATTTTTGTTTGCTTTCTCAAATTCCTCTTTAGCCTTTCTTGCTCGTGACTCATAGTATTCTCGAAGTTGTGGATTTCCTCTCGAAATCTCTTTTGCGGAAAATAGCAATTCAAAATCAAGATAAGGAACGAGATCTGCACAGCCGTTATTGATAAATCTGGCAAATATGTGGTATAAGTGATATATATCATCGAGGTTTAACACCCTTTTTCCTTTTAAGAAGATTATGGCAATTGCTCCTAATACCAGCACCATAGCACTGAATAAAACGGCAACCGCAAATGCTTGGAACAGCACCGGTTTTGACGATTGTGAAGCAAAACCACAAAGTAAGGCAACAACAGCCCATACGGCAGTAAGCATTGAAAGTGTTTTGATATTGCTTTGCCAACTGGATGTTTTCATCGGCTTTTCTATAAGATTTTCTTCCGATAAGTACTTTGAAGGCTCTCCATCTCGATAAAGTATGTATTGTTGCCAAAAATATACAAGGCGCTTTGGCCCTTTCTTTATAATATTGTTGAAATCTTTAATATTGTTTTCGTTGACTTTCTTATATTTAAAAAGCCACTTATTTGCATCATCAAGGTTTCTCTTCAGTCTTGCCTCATAAGAAAATGCACTTTTGATCACAAAAAGTATAATAAAAAGTGCCTCGACTCCTAAGATTATTCCAAGATAACCGCCAAAGCCTAATGCAGAAGTAAGTTGTCCAAAAAATGCTTTAAGGCTGTCATCAATTGCGCAAATTAAAGAATTCATATCCTACCCCTTTTACTTAGATTTAGTATATCACATAAAATATTTTTTTACTAATATTTTTTAATATTTTTTTTATAATTTTTTCGCTATTTTTTTAATTATTTTTTTATAACTAAATGTTCGTAAAGAACCCTATTACACAAGTTCTAAAATTGCTAATAAAATTTAAATAAAAAAATAAATTAAAAATTAATTTCAATATCGTCAAATTTTCAGCCGATAAAAAAGGAGGCGATTTTCTGTCGCATTGATGTCCCAAAGGTTATATAACTGTTAAAATTGTATTTGTTGTTTATTTGAATTTTGTGAATTTGTTTTGCCTATAAAAACATTTAAGCGAAGATCACTTCAGTTTTATTTCAATTAGATGTGCATTTTTTATAGATAAAATATAAATTTTAGATGGAACGATTTTATATGCCTTTTCGATGGCTTTGCTGTAGAGTTTTAATTGATCGCAATAACGGCTGACCAAGACTGAGTCATCCTCCACACTTGTGTATTTATAATCCACCAAAACTCCGCCATCGTCAATTGAAAATAGGTCTACTATTCCCTGAACAATGACTTCATTGTCACTATCATATCCAAACAGCTCACGAAGTGAAATCGACATGATAAATTCTCTTTCTTTACATAGATGTCGCTCGCCACAAATGTTTTTTAACAGTAAAATATTTTTTAGCAAAATATTTTTATCTATTAAATCCAGATATCCATTTGTGAAACAATCCCGTTTGCTATCTATTTGTAAATCCAGCTGGGCAAGAGTGCTGATTCTTGAAAAATCTAAAATTTTCAAAGCCTCGTGGTAGGCAAGCCCTCTCTCTATCGCATTTGAGCGAGATATACTGCTTGATGGTGTCATCAATTTTTCTTCCTCTAAACTGAGAATTCCCGTCACCGAATTTTTATAATTTATTTTGCAATATTCCCACCCCTTATACTGAAAATCAATATAGGATAAAATCTTTTGATAATCTTTAAGTCTTGTTTCGCTTAATACTTCTATATTTTTTTGCGATTTACAAAAATCTATTTGAGTAATTATATTGAAGGAATAATCACTTATTTTATTATCTTTAATAAAATTTTTACCTAAAGCGCGGAAGATAAATGACAAATAGTTGTCTTTTTCGTCATCATAAAGATTTTTATTGTTTTTCGAGCCTATTATTATCAAACAGTTTTGAGCACGTGTCAAGGCCACATAAAATATCATCAGCTCACTTTCTCTTTCTTTTTGCCGTCTTATATGTTGGTCTGCGACAAATTCTGGGCTTGGCCAGCGCAGGGAATTTTGATAATCATAGACATAATTTCCTATGCCAAATTTCGAATCAACAACAAAGGGCTTATTATAAACCTTGTTTAAAGCCTCTCCCGCTCCTGCCAAAATTACAATTGGAAATTCAAGTCCCTTTGTTGCGTGGATGGTGGTCACTGTAATGGCATTTTCGCTTGATTGTTCTGTTTGATTATTGCCCTGCCCACTTTCAATAAAGTTTATAAGGCTTGTCGTATCATCAAATTCTTCTGCAAGAGACAGAAGTTGTGAAATGTTGTTCTTTTTGCTGAGCTTATCTGGCAAGGAGTTTAAATATAAATCATAATTTTTTTCGTCAAAAAAATTTTTGAGTGCACTTTTCAGCCCTAAAACCTGCACATCAAAAGCAAAATCCTCTATCATCTGTAAAAAGTCTTTAACCTTGAGATCTTCGCTTGCTAAAACATTCTCATGGAATTTTTTCTCACTGTTGCCTTTAAAAAGAATAATCTCATCAAAGCTAAAGTTACCAAAATATGAGCTCATAAGCGATGCCAAAGCTATATCATCTTTCAAATTTAAAGTCAACTTTAGCAGGCTTAGTATAACCTGAACCTGACTATCATCAGAGAAATCATCCTTAATATTTGCGATCACACTGTAACCATTTTCTTGTAAAAATTTAACACACTCTCGCATTAACCTGCTGCGGGAGCGGAAGATTAAGGCAATATCTTGAGGAAAAACCCTCCTTTTTCTTCCTAATTTTGCATCATAAATCTCACTGTTTAGGGCCTCGTCAATCCTGTATGCTATATCTTTGATTTCTAATACATTTTTTTCTTCATAACTATGTGGGTCATCTCTAACCGAATATATCTTATTTTCCGCCTCCTTTTTTACTGGGTCTTCAACAGCTATATCAACGATCACGCTTGGCAGATCGGTTTTCTCAAAATTGATAAGTCCCTGTAAACGAGAGGTGTTTTTATAATCTATATTGACACTTTCTTTTGTCATTAACTTTTCAAATATTTGATTGATGAAATCCAAAATCTTGCCATTTGAACGAAAATTTCCAGTCAAAAACAGTGCATCAGCATCGCTATCTATTTCAAACTCTTCAATATCTCTGTTCATGATTTCCATACTGGCATTTCTAAAGCCATATATGCCCTGTTTCGGATCTCCAACTGCAACAAAATTTCCATATTTTGCCAAGGGTTTTATCAGCCCCTCCTGCAGGGCATTGGTGTCCTGATATTCATCAATGAAAATATAGCTGTATTTCTCTTGGAGAGACTTTAATAGGCTTGAATCCTTTAAAAGCTGACCCATATATTTCTCTAAATCGGCAAAGTCCAGCCCATCTATCTTTGCTTTTTCGTTATGATAACACTCGATAAAATCTTTTAAAAATTGAGATAGGTCATTTTTCAGTTGGTTTTGCCTTATTAAAGCAATCTCGCCTGCAGAAATATCCTTATAATATAATGTCATCTCCTGAATTTTTGCAAGATTATCTCTTGCTTGTACCAATAATTGCTTCTTTTCGTCATCAATTTTGTTGCGCTTCAACTTGGGCAAGTTTTTTTGATTATAATAATTGCAAGCCTGGTAAAAATCATCTTGCATTTTAAATGTACTTTTTAGATCGTTGCGATAATCTTCCCATTCTGGAGGGATATTTCCCGCATTATCAAGTTTTTTAAGTCCGAAATGGCTTAAACTGTTTATTAAAGATAGCAAATAATTCTCTGCTAAAGCTGATGGAAAGTCGTTTGACAAAATTTTTTCTCTCTCATCCTCGGTTAAGCTATCTAAATAATTATTGACGTGCAGGACAAAGCTGAAAATCTCGTCTTTGTTTCTTTTAAATGCAAAATATATATTTTCAAAAGCAAGTTTGTCTTTTTGGAAAAATTCGTTAAAAGTTTTATTAAAGGCCTTCAACTTTAATCTGGCGCTTGCTTTTTCGTCTAAAATGTTAAAGTTTTCATCAATTTGTAGTTTGCTCACATTTCTTTTTATAATTTTTTCACAAAATGAATCGATTGTGCAAATATCGCTTACAATTATCTCGTCAAGTTGACTTAATAAAAATTCTGATGGCTTTTGCTCCAAAACTGCCTTATAAAGCCGGGTACGCATTTCATTGGCCGCCGCCTTGGTAAAGGTCAGCACAAGCAATTTGCTTATTGGCACATTTTTATTGCAGATTAAATTTATAAGCACTTCAATCAGCACAAACGTCTTTCCGCTTCCCGCAGATGCTGAAACCACCAATTTCTTTTTGTCGCTTTCTAAAATCTTTTGTTGTTCAAGTGTAAGCTGTTTAGCCATGTGTATCTCCTAAAAAAGCAAAATTTGATCTTTGTTTTCTCTCTCCATATCCCTTTTCAAAACCACAGACAGCTTTAAAAGGACAATTTTTACAAGCATCCTCTATCGGCTTAGGCTCAATATAGCCCTCGCAAATCTCGTCTGCACCTTGCCCTGCAACATTCTTGGCATAACCCACATAATCTGCAAGGTCTTCCTTTGCAATCGCCTGTCCATGATATTCGCCATTTTCATTCGAGATTGCAAGTATTTTGCTTTTGCCTCCATTTTCTATAGATTTATCAAAAAATTTTAATATTCTCTGGTCATTCTGCACAAGGCCTTTTAATAAAAATCTCTCTTCTTCACTCTTTAAATATTGCGTTTTTGCATTGAAATAAAAAACTCCCGCACATTGTTTTTGGAACAGTTTTTCAAAACTGCCCATATAAAGAAAAAGTTGAAGTTTGTTGCCATAAAAAAGATCCTTGCGAATGTTTCCCGTTTGACCGGTCTTATAGTCTATAATTCTAAAATAGTCGTCTGCAAAGTCTATTCTATCCGCTTTTCCAATCAAAGCCAATTTATATTTTCCAAGCCTTATATTTTGAACACTTTGCTCTGTGAACTTAGGTTTAAAATAAGAATTTTGAATTTCAAAATAAATGTCCTGGAAAAGATTTTTAAGATAAAGCTTAACATAATTTAGCAAACTGCCTTTTTCACTTGTTGCCTCTAATTTCTCATTTAGTGACAGCCCTGCAATGATTTGTGGAAGCCATAACTCTATTAAATCGTCGATATTTTGTGATAAAATATAGTTGTTTTTTATTAACATATCAACAAAAAGCTGTGATGCACTGTGACAAACATTTCCAAAATCTAAAGCATCAAACTGATAAATTGTTTTTTCCTTTAACTTAAGCCCATATGTCGCAAAGTGCCTAAACGGACAGACAAAATAATTTTCAAGTTGTGTGACTCGTATTTTGCCATCTGCAAAATATAACTCTTTTGCGTTTTTTATATGCCAATCAGATTTTATAAAATAACGATTCGGGATGTTTAATTTGTTTTTATCAATATCAGAAAGGTCTTCGCTATACTGAATTATAAATGATTTTCTATTACCAAAAGTTAAAAGAAAAATCTCATCTGACAATTGTGCAAGCTCTTCACTGCTCCAAGTCAGAGCGATCGGTCGCTGAGAAAATATAGCATTTAAATTTTCAACAAATGTTGGACTTTCATTTTTTTTGCCCTCTTCATTTACAAATTGATAAGAAATTATAAGCTTTTCCTGTGCGGTCGTCAGTAAATTAAAAATTTTAAAACGGTTGCGCCTGTTTATCATGCGAATTGTGGGCTCAATCTTTTTGCTGGCAAAGTTTAACGAAATGTCATCATCGTTTAACAGACCATTATCATTGTTGACAACAGGTAGTGCTTGAGCACCAATGATAAATAAAATCTTACTTTCGTCAAAAAAGCCCTCTTGTGCATCTGCAACCATAACAGCATCGCAGTATGACGGAACTGTTGAGACTTGCTTAAAGGTGAGCAAAAGCTTTAGTGTTTTCACATATTCATCAAGAGTGATATTGTTTTTATATTTTGAGATAAGCAAGATGTTCTCAAAAATAATTTCTTTTGCCTGACTGTTGATTTTTTGCTCAACAATATAATTTTTTTCCATCATTTGGCTTTCGAGAATTGAATAACTTTGTTCACATTTTTCACAAACTGTCGATATGATATCCTGAAAGTCTTGTGCAGTTTTGCCATTTTCTATTTTTCTGATAATCTCTGCCCATGAAAAATCATTTTCGATATATTTTTTATATTTATAACGATTATCTACCGCATACTTTTGGACAAATTCAATAAGCTCAAGCTCATTTCCAAGCAATTTACAAGACAAAAGTCTGGTAAGGCTTTCCTGGCTAAATCCGCTTAATACCACTTCGAAAAGCGAAAAAATAAATTTGCTCAAAATCGTCTCATTGGCACTTACAGACGAATCAATATAACAAGGCAAATCAAACATTTGAAAACAGTTTTCTATTTCTTTTTTAACCTTTTCAAAATTTCCGCAGGCCACAACGATATCCTTATAATTGTACCCTTTTGTTATATAATAATGAATAAGTTTTGCAACTTGTTGACATTCATTTGAGATAGAAGTACTGGTAAGGGCAAAATAAAAACCGTTGTTCTTGCAATGAGGACGATCATAGCTGTAAACTCCTCGAATTATTGCCTCTTTGGCTGGAGGCAATGGTGTTGAGGCCTCGATGACAGCAATATTGATTTGCTCTTCTGTTGCAAATTTGCTCAATTTCTGAAAAATATCTTTTTCGTATATATAATCATTGCCAACAGTCTTGCTTGTGGCAATCGAAACGCTGATGTCTTTGGCCACTTTAGCAAGCGCCTTTATAAGATCATACCCTTCGGTTGTGAAACTATCAAATTGTGCAAAATAGAATGATGTGTTTTCTAAGATTTTGCCATCCTGCAGTTTGCTTATTGCCAAATTTAGCCTTTCGTTTGCATCCATATGCCCGCTTAACAGTTCGTTGTACTTTTTATAGATTAAGGCAATATCATGATATTTTTCACCAGTAATGGCTCCTGCTTTGACATTTAAATCCTCAGGCTGAACCCTACTGCTTTTAAGCTGAGCGATGAGTTTATACATCTCATGACAAAATGATATGCTACATTTTTTAAATGTTAAAAATTCATCCTTTACGCTCTCTATGGCATTTTGCGTGAGAAGCAAACACTCTCCATTGCTTAAAATATCGCTGTTAAGATTCAATTTTGATAAGATCGACACTGCCAAAGAAGACAAACCCATGACTTTGACATTAAACAGAGCCTTTTGTTTAAAAGTTGACAAAAGCATTTTTTCCATTTGAAGAGAAAACTTATCTGGCACAACCACAATATGCTCGCTATAAAAATCGCTATTGTCAATAGCGCCAATCATAGCCTTGGTTGCATCAAGAGTGGTGTATGCCATATATGCTTTAATCATAGAGATATTTTAACATACATCACACCAAAATAAAAGAATTTTTTAAAAATAAAAAGACAAGCCCTTTAGACTTGCCTTTGCCGATAGAATGCTTAATCTTCCATCGCCGACTTATTTTTTACCTTATTTAATTTGTTTTTGAGTTTTTCTGCCTTATCGCACCTTAAAGCCACGATCTCTTGCCTAAGCGATAAATTCTCTTCCTTTGCCTTTATAAAGTTTGTCTTTAAAAGCTGAAGTTCCTTTTCTTTCCCACTCATTTCAACCAGCGCTTTCCTAAGGTTTGCGTTTGCCTTATCAAGCTGTACTTTGAAGGAGCTGTCCAGCTCTTGCATGGCATTTCTTTTCACAAGTCGGACAAGCCCCATAAACAGCGCCTGAAGCTCTCCATCGGTGATTGAGCTGTTCTTTTTGTTTGTAAACTTTATAATATTGCCTTTATCCTCAAATTTGGGCTTTTGCTTGGATAGATAGTTTCTATACTTGTTTTGATATCGAAGCATTTTGGTGACATCTCCATTTGAAAGGGTAAAACAAGCCTTTCGCACGGAGACCCCATCTCTCACCATTCTGTCAATTCTCTCCATCAGTGCCTTTTGCTCGCCTTCTGTGAAATATGCGATTTCGCTCTTCTCGTGTTTGCTTAGATCTATGCCAAGTTTTTTAAGCCGAGCATCATCAGCCGATAAATTGTCAATTTCGTGATAATAATAATTTCTTACACTGTTTGGTCTTCGACCATATTTTCTCGCATGTTCGGCAAAGGCCTCTTTGAGCGCCTTATTTGAATTTTTAAAGTCTTCCACAATTGAAAACAAATCTTTTACCTCTTGATTTTTCCAAATACCTTTTTTCATATTCTATCTCCTTGCCATAGTTATCGACAAGTGTTATCTTTTTTATACAATAAAAATAGGATGAATTTTTATCGTTTTTTAAAAGAATTTGTATAATAAAACCACAACAAGCATAAATTATCTTATGTCGCCAATAGTTTTGTATTCACCCTATAAATGTCTTATCAAAAATGATAAACAAAGTATCTATATCGACCAAAACAGTCATCTTGTCATAGACAATCCTGTTTCTGTCTGCGTTTATCCAACTGGCAAGACCAAAAAATATGCCTTTTCGATTGATGTAGACCATCTTGACAGCGAGTTTTATAGGGTTGTGAAAAAGGATAACAAAACTTTGGTGTTTCTTCTCGATGGCTTGCTGAGCGAAAATATTGAAATATTTGAATTTGAATATGAAAATATAAAGAGTAGCATTGAGATCGCAAAAACAAAGATTGTTTTTGTCGGTGAAAAATCAAAAAAGGTGATAAACCTGCCAAACCAAATAAAAAGCTTTCAGTGCGGTCAATTTTATCATATCGATTATATTCTTTTTGAAAACCATGACGGCGACCTGTCGATCATCTTATATAATATCAAAAATAATAAGGCGAAAATTTTAAACGGCGACGAGATTCAAATCTTAGACAATGGAATCATGGTCAAACGTTTTGGGAAAGGGCTTTACAGCGATATCACCGAGGAGTATATAATCGATCGCGATGGCCTTAAAACTGGATCGAAAACCTTTTCGCTCTCCAGCCAGGCTCAAAATCAGGAGCTCTGTGTCTACAATTTTATGACCGCCTTAAAAAACGGCGACACCTCCTTTGCGTATAGCTTTTTGACTCAATCACTGAAAGACAAGATCTCCCCTGACACCCTCAAGACCTTTTTTGGTAATCTGTCCTATTTTTATCTGATAGACCCCACCACCGCCTTCGCCATCAGCGATGGCCAGAACAAGATCTATAATTTCACCCTCAAAGGCAAACAGATCAGCGATATAAGCGACAATGAATAAACAAACCTTCTAAGGATTTTCCCTAGAAGGTTTGTTTTTTAAGCTCTACAATTTTCCATTTAGCTCCGTGCAGTCTTTGAATAAACGGTATAATCTCCTTCCGTCCAAGTGTAACGGAAGTTTCTAGTCAAATACGTATTTGTACCATCCACCACACTAGTGAGCACCTTCACCGTCTGGGCATTCTCTAAAAGATATCCACATGCATTCGTGTATATTGCATTGTTATATACATCCTGACTTTCAATCACCACTGTGGTAAGAGAAGTGCAACCAGAGAAGGCATTGTTCCCTATACTTGTCACTTTTTCTGGAATTGTTATTGTGGTAAGAGATGTGCAATTATTGAAGGCAGAATTCCCTATTGTCTGAAGGGAGCTGTTGGTACCAAAGGCTACAGTTTGGAGAGATGAGCAACTAGAGAAGGCATAATCTCCTATACTTGTCACTGTCTCTGGTATTGTTATTGTGGTAAGAGATGTGCAACCAACGAAGGCACTACTTCCTATACTTGTCACACTCTCTGGAATTGTTATTGTGGTAAGAGATCTGCAGCGAGAGAAGGCACTACTTCCTATACTTTTCACTGTATCCGGTATTGTTATTGTGGTAAGAGATGTGCAATCAGAGAAGGCATTACTTCCTATACTTTTCACTGTATCCGGTATTGTTATTGTGGTAAGAGATGTGCAACCATTGAAGGCAAAATTCCCTATTGTCTGAAGGGAGCTGTTGGTACCAAAGGCTACAGTTTGGAGAGATGAGCACCATTGGAAGGCATATTGATTTATTTCTGTTGTGTCTGAGGCAAGAGTGACTGAAGTTAAAGTATCTTTTGCTACCGCTGGCGCTAATGCTATTTTTGTGCTTCCATTTACATAGTATTGCACTTGATTTTTTGTTACTATTTCTCCTTGTGCACTTGATCCTTTTTTTACCACCTCTTTGGCATATTCTCCTACCTGGCCATTGCCACTATTTCCTGTGATTGTGAGAGTACTATTATTATATACAATTGCAAGAGCATAGCAATATCGGAAGGCATAATCTCCTATACGTTTCACTCCCTTTGGAATTGTTATTGTGGTAAGAGATCTGCAATTTTCGAAGGCATTACTCCCTATTGTCTGAAGGGAGCTGTTGGTACCAAAGTCTACAGTTTGGAGAGATGGGCACCATTGGAAGGCATAATTTCCTATCGTCTGAAGGGAACTGTTGGTGCCAAAGTCTACTGTTTGCAGAGATGTGCAATCAGAGAAGGCATATTGATTTATCTCTGTGGTATCTGAGGCAAGAGTGACTGAAGTTAAAGTATCTCTTGCTGCCGCTGGCAACAATGCTATTTTTTTCTTTGTTGTTTTATTTATATAGTACTTTACATTGTCTATTGTCTCTATTCTTCCTACTTGTGGATTGCTTGCGGTTACCACCTCTTTGGCAAAATAGCCTACATAACTATTATTAGGACCGGCACCTCCTGCTGTAATGGTGAGTCCACTATTATTATAAACAATTGCAAGTGCATAGCAACCATTGAAGGCACCATTTCCTATACTTGTCACTCCCTCTGGGATTGTTATTGTGGTAAGAGATCTGCAAATACAGAAGGCATAATCTCCTATACTTGTCACTTCTTCTGGAATAATTATTGTGGTGAGAGATGAGCAATACGAGAAGGCAGAACTTCCTATTGTCTGAAGTTGGCTAGTATCGCT
>CALWTP010000072.1 GCA_944384495.1 uncultured Clostridia bacterium | reverse complement strand
TTGCAAGCAAGTTCGGCTTCCGATAATATAAATTTATATAATTTAATAACAATTTTATTAATCCTTTTGAGTCTTGTTTGAATTTATTTCATCATTGTCAGCTGATGTGTTTTCTGGCGGTTTGCCCTCATTTGGTTTATTCAAATCTTCCTCTTTTTGATCCTTGTTTTCACTTTGTACATCTTTTAATGTGAGGCTATCGTTTTGGAATATTTGTATTTCATCCTTAAATTCATTTAATGCTTTATTTCGCTCTCTCAATCTCTCGTCCTCTTTTGTATAGAAGAAAAAGAAATATATAATCATTAAAATTATCCCAAAAGTCAGAGCCATGTCAGCAAAATTAAAGACAGGAAAGTCGATAAATTGAAAATTTATGAAATCTCGAACATATCCAAAAGCAATGCGGTCAAACAAATTGCCAACACAGCCACCTGCTATCAATCCCAAGCTTATCACTAGAGTCAAGTGAATTCTTCCTCGGAATTTTTTGACTCTTATAATATAAAAAGCGAGATAAATTGCAAATATTAATATCGAAAACACAATCAAAAACACCGGTCTGCCTGCAAGTATCCCCCAAGCAGCCCCAGTATTCTCAACATGCACAAAGTTGATAAACCCGGGAATAACACTCATAACATCACCGCTCAGGCTGAGCTTTTGAAAAACAAAATGCTTGGTCAAAAGATCCAACAAAAGTATGGCAACAAAAATACATGATGGAATGAGTATGCTTTTTAACAGATTTCTATTCTTCAACTTCCATTCCCTCCGGCAAAATAAGATAAAGCTTTCCTTCTGTCAAGGCCACAAATTTTGCTTTGCTTCCATAGCAAAACCCCTCCAAGAAAAGGAGTATCTTCCCTCCCACATCTTTTTCACAGCTCTCCAGCGAAATGATTATTGCCTTTTTTTGTTTTACAAACTCCACAAACTCTTTCACCTGCTGATAATTTTCAGGATAATAAACCGGTACTCCGTCAATTTGGTCGGCTCTTAGAGTTTGATTTTTATTTAATTTATAAGTGGCTTTTGTTTTAGATACCTTTGTTTTGACTTTTTCTTCACTTTCAAAGCCGAGTGCCTTGAAAATACTTCCCATAAAACTCATATTGGACCTCAATTTATATTTTTATACTGTTTTTTTTATTATAATATAATTTGTAATTATTTCAAAATATTTTTTATACTTCAAAATTTGATCTTGTATAATTTGTTTTTGTGCGTTTTTTTCGTTTGCCATATGATCGAATCGTTTATAAATAAAAAAGCTGAAGAAAAATTCAGCTTTAAAAATGCGTAAACAACAAAATTATGGAAAAAAACTTGATAAATCTTTTGCCTTATTCAGCGATTTCCTCTTTTACCATATATCTATAATTTGCCACAACATGCTTTTCTTTTCTTTTATAAACACTTTCATAGAGTTTTTGCGTCATTTTTTTTATCTCTTCTGGAATCTCAGTGGTATTTAATGAAAAACGTTCAGCCATGCCATGCCCATTTGCTTCTTGATGTCGCACGTCAATATATAAGTCCAAAAGTTCCTTTAATGTCCTCAAGTGGCGAATATTCCCTTTATAATAATCTATCAAAAACAACATTTGCTCAGTAAATTCACCAGAAGTTCGCTCTTGCAAAAGTTTTGCCCACTCTTCAATGCTTCCCACCTTGTATTTTTTCATACCGCTCTCTCCTTTTTAGTATTATACCATTGATTTATCCAAAAATCAATATCCAATTTCAATATTTTCATCATAAAAAACACATTAGAAGATTTTGCTTCTAATGTGTTATAACAAATGCTTGTGAATTTACCACTATAAGGTAACCACCAAATAGCTGGTTTTATACCAAATAGCTTTCGCAAAATAATTTTATACTCTTTGTCTCATCCAAAGCATAACTTTAGATTGTAAACACAGTATATTCAACATCTCCAATCATTTCAGTCGTTGATGATAAGCCTTCCAAGAAACTATTATCATATGTACTCACGATGCTTGTCGGCACCTTCACCGTCTGAGCATATTGTAAAAGATATCCACATTCACTCGTACTTGTTGCATTGTTATATATATACTGACCTTCAATCACCACTGTGGTAAGAGATGTGCAATTAAGGAAGGCTTGACTTCCAATTGTTTCTACACTATCTGGAATTGTGATTGTGGTAAGAGATGTGCAACCATAGAAGGCAGAACCCTCAATTGTTATCACTGTCTCAGGAATTGTTATTGTAGTAAGTGATGAGCAATCAGAGAAGGCATAGTCTCCTATTGTCTGAAGCTGGCTGTTTGTGCCAAAGTCCACTGTTTGCAGAGATGTGCAACCAGAGAAGGCAAAACTACCTATACTTGTCACTTCTTCTGGAATTGTTATTGTTGTAAGAGATGAGCAACCTTGGAAGGCATTACTCCCTATTGTCTGAAGGGAGCTGTTGGTACCAAAGTCTACACTTTGGAGATTTCTGCAACCAGAGAAGGCACTTCCTATACTTGTCACTATCTCAGGAATTGTTATTGTAGTAAGAGATGTGCAACCAGAGAAGGCACCATCTCCTATACTTGTCACTGTCTCAGGAATAGTTATTGTAGTAAGAGATGTGCAAGTATCGAAGGCATTACTCCCTATTGTCTGAAGGGAGCTGTTGGTACCAAAGTCCACTGTTTGCAGAGATGTGCAACAAAAGAAGGCAGAACTACCTATTGTCTGAAGGGAGCTGTTGGTACCAAAGTCTACTGTTTGGAGAGAAGAGCACCATTGGAAGGCATAATCGCCTATGCTTGTCACTGTCTCAGGAATAGTTATTGTAGTAAGAGATGAGCAACGACTGAAAGCTTCTGTCCCAAGCTGAAGAATGCCATCTGGAATTATCACCGTTTTTATTGCATTATTTGATATTCCAACATACATCTCCATCCCATATTCTTCTCCAATAGATGTCACTGGAGTTACTCCTCTACTGAATACCACAAAATCCCCAAAAGTTACACTCATTGGCAACAATTGTTCAAATTCTGTTTGGCCTGTCGCAGCTTGATCAAGAATAACCAACAAATTTCCTGACATTACTTCTTGAAAATTATCTGCATTTATAGTGATCGGGTCATATCCGCTTGCAGAAATCGTTATAGAAGTCAGCGATCCACACATTACTTGGTATACAGGCATAGCTAGTAGTCCATTTGCTAAATCTTCAGCATCAATGGATTGTGTAAAGGAGGTTATCGACACATCCTTTAATCGTATTTGAATTGGAAAATCTGTGGTATCCTGTAATGATGATATTGTCTGTGATGGATTATAAAGAATGAATTCCTCTTCTTGACCATTTCTCTGTAAATAATATCCTCC
>CALWTP010000071.1 GCA_944384495.1 uncultured Clostridia bacterium | reverse complement strand
TAATTAATTATTACAAATTTCACAATAAATGTTACAATGCCTCATATAAATATGGAGAGAAAAATGATAGAAAAATTTAAATTTGAAGAAAGAAAATCATCATTTGAAATTCCTAAAGAAGAATATTTAAGCTATGTTAGGGAATTTGATGATAGAATGCTAAAAGATTATTTGAATTTATAAATAGTCATTTAACTGAAATTGAAAAAATAATAAGTTTAGAACTTGAAATGCATGGTCCAAAAGAAAGGAAGACTGCTTGGGAAGAAATTTTAAAATACATGTATCATGATCCATATGAATCATTTAAAAAGGTGATTATAAAAAATACGCTTATTCTTTACATCGTGTTGCTAGTTTAATTGATATTGTAAATATTATAGAATGTGCACATAATTGTGATACAGAAAAATTTAAAGAATTAATGGATAAACTTCCTTGGAGAGATTCTGGCACTGGAGACAATATTTCAAGCGAAGCAACAATGTTTGTTTGGCGGATTTTATCAGATGAAACAAAAAACAATTTTACGAATATAATGTTAGAATATTGTAAAAAGGCTAATTATGAAACTACACCTAGTCGTGAAACAATAGATTTTGTATTTTCAGCAAAGCCTTTTGAACACAGTTTAGGAAAAAAGAATTTAAAAGATTTGATTGAACATAATAAATATAATGATAAGCTTAGATAAGAGTGGGAAAAAATAGTATCTGAAAGTGAAGAAAATTTTTAAAATAAAAAAGATAGATTAAAAATAAAAAATCTATCTTTTTTATTTTGTCAGTGATTTTGGAAATTAATATAAAAAGGAACTTTACATTATGTAAAGTTTTTCTTTTTTTTCTGCTAGTTTCAAAAAGGTTTAAGTTTATCCTTCTTTTTTTCGTTCAATATAAGTTTTGTTATTCTTGTTCATTAAGTTTCGTTCAATATAAGTTTTTTGTTATTCTTGTTCGTTTAGTAAGTAGTCGAATAGGTTGAGTGTAACGGTTGAGCCTGCGACTTCAAAGCTGTATGGAAGAACTTGGCTAAGATCGTATTGATTAAGCTCCTGTCCAGCAAATTCACCTTGTTCGGTGCTTGAAAGTCGATAGTTTCCATTTTGAACTTCAGTTACAAGTTTTTCAATATCAAAATTTGGATCAGAAATTCGATATGTCAATCTCTTATAACCAGTGTTATTCTTTATAAAAATTTTCACCTGTCTTGCCTCAGAACCTAAAGTAGTGTCTACTTGATAACCCTCATCCACAATAAACACACTAGTATCCGGGTCAGCAACAACCTCAAGATCACCATTTTGATTTTGAGAGATTGAAATGCCAAAGTCAGAGATATTGAGATCCCCATCTTCAAAGGCTTGATTTATAAGCACTGCAGTCAGATCGGCACTGCTCTCTTGTATTGAAGGGTTGTATGAGAAGGCAAATTTTTGACTATATTGAGCCCCGCCAATAAAACTTGATTGGAATGCTTCACCGAGAATGGTTGGGTCACCATTATATAAATCGGCAAAAGTTATTTCAGTTTTTGGTTTTACAGTATTGATATACAAAGAGTTGCTTGTGTTTGAGGAATTGTAGGCGAAACTCAGTATGATTTCGCCAACCTTGGTATTATCAGTTTCATCAGCAATTAATTTCCACTGTGCATCATAGATTTTTGTCAAATTCAGATTGTTATTAAAGTAAATTGCAAAGGAATCATATAAATTATCATTCAAAGAATTAATAATTTGAGTTTGATAAATCTTAGCCCTATTTAAAGTTGCCTCATCAGTATCAGCAGAAGGGAAGATGTCCTGTATTGAGGCAGGCGGCAAGAGTTCCCCTTCCTCAGAAGGATCTTCTTCAGGGTCGTCAATTCCAGGATTCTCTTCTTCTGGATTATCAGTGCCCGGATTCTCTTCACCCGGATTTTCCTCGCCAGGGTTTTCTTCACCTGGATTTTCCTCACCAGGGTTTTCTATGCCCGGATTATCAGTGCCAGGGTTTGGATCAACAGGTTGTTCAATAGGAGGAGGGGTGACAGGCTGTGTTGGAGTATCATTACTACTCAGTCCAAAGAATAGCCCAACTCCCACAGCAGCGATAGCTAGGACAGCAGCGGCAGCGATAGCAAATTTTTTACCTTTTCCCAAAGTGCAACGTTTATTATTTTTCATAAAACCTTTATCTTCCTCCATAAGGTTCCTCCTAATAAATGTAAAGATGTGAATTAATACATAGCTATTATATACCATCAAAAGCAAAAATTCAACAGTAAATTTTGAAAAAAAAGAATATTTTTTACATTTATCTATAAACAAGATAACACAAAAGAGAAGATAAATCAATAAAAAGGGTAAAAAAGAGACAAAAAGTGTTGATTTTTGTAAAAAAACAGGTTAAAATATATACATGAAAAAGAGAGGGATAATACGAGGGCTATGCCTATGTCTGATCGCGATGTTCTGCTGTTTAACCCTAATGGGGAGCAGTGAATGTATGTCGCCAGAAGATATATGGGATGGAGTAATGGATTTATTAGGATTCGGTTCAGGGTCAGGAGAGGACATGTTTCCTGAAGACTATTACGGAACGAAGGTGCTATACCGACCAGATGATTATGACTATGACCTAGGCTCAGGCGGAGCAGATGGCAGTGGTCAAGGAGAAAATGACTATTATGGAAAGTATGCGTATGCGATCATCAATGATTTGGTCAACATTTATGGTGTAGTAAATCAAGATACATTGCAAGACCGTGTACCACTATTCAATCCAAACTATACTGGACTGGATGAAAAGCTTGAAGAGCTGTCACCATTTTTCTACGATTCGATAAGATACAAATATGACACAATAGGGGTGGTAACTCACTCATATGAAGTAACGATGGAAAACGGAAGCTATGTGATTCCTGGAAACTTCAATCCAGACACCGACACAGTGCCACTTGGGGAAGAGAATCACTATACCATCTACGGAGCAGATGAGAGTGTCAAATGGAACTGGAGTGTGCCGGCAAAGATTAGCGAGGACAACAGCGAGTTTTTAAATGCGTATATGTATCAAGACAATGTAAGCAATGTTGTCATAACATATCAAAATACACATGTTTATTCAAATATTCCATATATCAATCCAGATCAGACTGTAAATACATTTTACGGCAACGACGAATCGTTTAATGATAATTTATACCAACAAATATTCTTAGGAAGCAAAGATGGAGGTGTGGCAGGACAGGAGGATTATGCCAACTATTCAGATATGGTCAAGACACTTGAGTATGTGATCTATTGTTATGCAGTGGATCTTGAACCTGCACAGGTGACGATCAGACAGACAAACTCTTTCCCATACTATTCGATCACAATAGGCTCATTTGAGTCAGTGG
>CALWTP010000070.1 GCA_944384495.1 uncultured Clostridia bacterium | reverse complement strand
AATATTAAATGTAATAATTAAATTTTAAAATACACCATAAACTTTACTTTTATAAAGCTTGTGATACCACATTTATCAACATTTTTCAAAACTACCATATTGTCATCACCATGTGCATGGGATTTGGCTGTAATAGTTGTGGGGTAACAGGTTGTAGAATTATCGATTCACCCAGAGAACGATTAATTGCTATTTTAACGAACAATTTAGTTCCTTGTAATGGAAGATTTCCATTTTTAATCACAATTGCAAGTATATTTATAATAGGAACGATAGGGGGAATAGGTGCTTCTATTTTATCAACAGTATCTGTCATACTAGTTATCATATTGGGAATTATTATGACATTGGTTATCTCAAAAATATTATCCAAAACCATATTAAAAGGGATGCCATCATCATTTGTACTAGAATTGCCACCATATCGAAAACCACAATTTTTAAAAGTATTGGTTAGATCCATTTTTGATAGAACCATCTTTATATTGGGAAGAGCAATCGCTGTTGCGGCACCAGCAGGATTAGTAATTTGGATATTTGCTAACATTGGTGTACAGGGAGAAAGTTTATTAACAATAATAGCAAACTTTTTAGACCCATTGGCAAATCTTATGGGATTAGATGGCTATATTTTAACAGCTTTTATATTTGGAATTCCTGCAAATGAAATTGTACTTCCAATTATCCTTATGTGCTATATGCAAGGCACTTCATTAGTGAATATGGAAGATACATTTGCAATAGGGGAAATCTTAAGACAAAATGGTTGGACGATTTTGACAGCTATTAATGTGATGTTATTTACAGTATTCCATTTCCCTTGTGCAACAACTTTACTGACAATAAAAAAAGAAACAGGAAGTTGGAAATGGACGGCTATTAGTTTTTTAATTCCAACCGTTTGCGGAATTGTGATTTGTATGTTCACGACATTGATTTATCATATTTTTACAGTTTAACATAATTAATAGTATAAATATATTCCTCATGCTGGCATTGCATGGGGAATTTTATATTTATTTTTGAATCAAAACTTTTTAGGAAGATTTTACTGTTCGCTTGTTTTTTACTGTAAAATATTGTAATATAATAGCAACCTTTCTTGTTATGAAGGTAGTTCTTACATAGAGCGGAAAGGGGGCAAATAAGATGACACAACCTGATCTTATTCTAAAGTTAGTTGAAGAATTATTAGCTGAAAAAGAAAAAAACATAAAACTTCAATTACAATTAGAAGAATGCAAAAAGAGTAAAGACTAAAATGTGTCATTACATAGTCGGAATTGGGAAGTAGTTGAGGATACTTTCCTTTTCTTTAGACTGAAATAAAAAAAGTATGTGCATTGAGGTACACATACGCAAACAATATACACAACCTGACCTAGAGTACATTGCTTAAGGTACTTAAATAATAACATATTATTATTATTTTGTCAAATGTAATTTTTAAATGAAAAATTATTTAAACCAAACAAAGCCAACCCAAGTAGGGTTGACTTGTTTGGTTTAAATCTCTTCATTTTCAAGTTCCGCTTCAAGCTCCAAGAAATCCTTGACACATGCAAATGCATATCTCATGAAGTAATCATGAAGCCTTTTACAGTTGGGTGGAAGAATATACGTACCCTTTTTTAGTTCGTTTTCAAAATCAAGCATGGCATTTTTATAAAAGTACGTATCTCGAGACCCCATCTGGTATTGGCGCCAGCATTCGGAATCTGCAGATAGATAATCTGCACCTTTTAAATAAGGGAACAAATGCTTATTTTCTGGTGCGTCCATCATATTACTTTGGATAAAATCTGCCATAAAGTCGGGCAGTTTGTCATACAAATTGACTTGAAGAAGTTTTTCTTCATATTTTCCCAAAGCTGGACGGAATCCAGGGATTAGCTTCTTAAAAGGAGATGGCATATCATTTGTATATGCCTCTGGCTGATCATGAGTAAGCAAAGATTCCCACATTGATGTGGCGATTTTTTCATCTCCAAATGCTTCTAAACCAATGAAGTATCCCCAGGTAGCTGCGTCAATTTCATGACCCAAAACAGAACAATTAATGGGAGCCATTTGCACAGCCCACCGATTTTGATTTCTCAGTATTGAGAAATCGGAAAAGACATCAGTGTAATTGAAACGGTTAATATTCCGTTGGCTTGATATTTGTAAGAGAACGTCAAAATAACTTCCGTCTGCGTTAGAAAATTCTAATACTCCTGGAATATCACTATATTGCTCAAGAGAAGAAATTATTTGACGAAATTTCTTCTCTATTACATTTGGATTGTTACTCAAAGAAAGCTCTTTAAGCTCTACAAGATTGGCAATCCTTCGGCTAGCTTTAAAAATTCTCATTTCATAGCTGCTGTTAAGTCCCTCACAAATAAAGTCACCAAAATCTTCGTTTGTATGTTCTTTAATGACTTCAATAGTTTTCTCCTCAATCACTGATTTGGGAATACCACCAACTTCAAGGACAGCTTCTATGGTCTCCCGCCTTGTGTCAAAGAATATATAGGCTTTTTGGAAAGCTCTATATATTGCGACTTTAGGTAAATTCTCCCAGATGATAGTTTTTCCATGAGCCTCTGCATATTTTGCGAGTAAACATGCAATGTTGGAATCCAACGCTTGCTTATTTAACTCGTTGTATGGAGGCTTGTTATCCATAGACGTCCACCGCGGTAAGCGGTTTAACCGCTTGATTACCTCATTGATAACTAGCAAAACTTTGAGAGTTACAATTTTTTTGTTGAACATATTTGTTTCCTCCTTATTTAAT
Source organism: uncultured Clostridia bacterium (assembly GCA_944384495.1). Lineage (GTDB taxonomy): Bacteria > Bacillota > Clostridia > Christensenellales > UBA1242 > Caccovivens. The sequence goes on along the minus strand of CALWTP010000070.1, from coordinate 264 downwards.
CAAATATGTCTTCTTGCAAAAGCATGCTGTCACGCAAGGAAGACTTCTACAATGTTATCACTATCTATTATATCACAAATTTATGTATACTTCAATCAGGGAGAGGCGATTTTCTAGAATTAACAAAAATACGAAATTAATGTATACTAAAAAATAAAAGGAAGGAGCAATTCCTTCCTTTAAACAGTTACCATTTCTTTTTTAGATTTATTAACTCTGAAATATATCCCATTAAACAATAAGGTGCCAAAATAAAAGCATATA
>CALWTP010000069.1 GCA_944384495.1 uncultured Clostridia bacterium | reverse complement strand
TGGAAATTGATTTTTCATCGAATCATTTTCTGTCTCATAATAATTTTCTGTAAATTCTTTTGTTTTTTGTAAATCACGTACGGTATTCGTTATCGCCTCAAGAATTTCGCCACGCTCTTTCTCGCTTAAATCGTTATAAATATCTTTTAAATAATATTTACCGTCTCCTGTTTCATGAACATATAAATCAATGATTTTACTTGTATTCAATTCAATTTTGGCCTCGTCGTCATGTCTGTAAGCAATGAAGGCCCCTTGCATATAATTTTTACCTTGATAACGTTTTTCAACATTTCTTTTAATCGCCCAAGAATGCCATAACGGTTTGTCCTTTTGTCCCCCGAAAAAGAGAAGAGAAAGTTTATAAAGAGAAGATTTTTTAAACTCTTCTACTACTTTGGGATCCTTTTGCATGGCTTGGTATAAAAATGCTATTTTTTTTGCTGTTTTATCATAACCCATATTCATATTTGTTTCTGCATCTGTATACTGCAGATGTTTATTTTCTACTATTTTAGAGTGCCATTCTTTTGCCATGGGCTCATTAGGTCTGCAAATCATATGGTTTAAAATTCCCCACATATAAACATTGTTGTCTTTTGCCATCTTCTTTTGTTGCAAGGTAAGTTTTGACTCGTCAATCAAATAACTATTTCCGTTCATCATACTCTCCTTTAAATTAATTTTCTACGCTTATTATATTAACACATATTTTTTGATTTGTAAATAGTAAAACGCAAAATTTGTATACTTTTTTTTATTTTTCACAAGATATTTCTATGAAATCGTCGGTTGGTAGAGGGGCATTTATATTGATTGTAAGCGGACTTGTTTGCAAGTTTTTTGGCGCACTGTTCCGTTTGCCTTTGACAAATATAATTAAACTTGAAGGAATTGGCCTATTTCAAATGATTATGTCGCTCTATTCGCTATGTCTGGTTTTGGTCTCTGGCGGAATCAATAATGCACTTTCAAAATTGACATCGAGTGCTAGGGCGAGAGGTGATTATAAAAAAATTAATGGTTATTTCAAAATTGCAGTGTTGTTTGGCGGGGCTTTGAGCTTTCTAATCGGCGGAATTTTCTTTCTGTTTTCCAAACAAATTGCATCATTGCAGGCCTCGGCAGAGGCCACTGTTAATTATATGTTATTTTTGATACTTTTGCCTCTGGGAAGCATGATTGGAATTTTTCGAGGAATTATTCAAGGTTATGAAAACATGGTTCCGACCGCTGTCAGTCAAATAATCGAACAGATCAGTAAATTTATTTTTGGTCTGCTCTTTGCCTACCTTTTTATTGATAGAGGAGTTGCCTATGGTGTATATGGCGCTTTTTTGGGGATTACAATCTCTGAAATATTGGCTTTTTGTTATCTTGTCATTGTAATATTTAGAAAGGTAAAATTAAAATTCGCGCCCGCTAAAGATAAAAAAGAGTTTTTTCAAGCCGTTGTACCGTTGACTCTATCAAGTGGAGTCTATCCCCTTACAACCGCTGTCGAAAGTCTTGCAATAATTTCTCTTCTTGCGAAAGCTGGAATTGATAGCGATATCGGCAAGTCCATCTATGGAATTCAAACTGGAGTGGTGGGTGCTATTTTAAATTTTCCTTTGCTTATTTCCATGTCTGTTGCGGTTGCACTTTTGCCAAAGGTATCATTCTTGTCCTCGCAAAATGATGACGATGGGCAAAGAAAAATTATTGGAGGGGCATTTTCTGTCATGTGGTTTATCCTGGTCCCTTTGATATTTGGAATCATATCCATCAGTGGCAATCTATATTCAATTATTTACAAAGAATCAATCCTTCCCTACCTTAGTATTGCCGTTGAGCTTACACTTTTTAATGGAATCTCTATACTGCTGACTGCAATTATGCAATTTTTGCTCTCGATTTTACAGGGAAAGGGTTATTTTTATTATAGTTTTGCCTTTAATCTGATTGGAGGCATATTCAAGGTGATTGCTCTTTTTATATTGGCCCCTATTTCAAGTATAAACATCTTTGCTTTGCCTATCTCAAATGTCATTCACAGCTCTATTGTTTGTATTTGCGCACTGGTTAAGCTTGGCAAACTGGTAAAAATCAATTATTTTGAATTCCTATTGCCTATAATAAGCGCTGTTATTATGTATATGGCTATAGGATTTTTACAGTCAGCATTCGGGGGGATTATGGCAATCATAATGTCTGTACTAATCGGAGGCGTGGTTTATTTTCTGTGTGCTTTTCCTCTCGTTTTGGAGTATAGCAGACAATTTTTTGCAAAATTTAGAGCAAAACGGGAGCAATAATTTGCTAAAAAGATAAAAAGTTGGTAAAATACCTTGGTATGATAATTGGAAACGTTGATTTTAAAAATAATTTGGTCTTAGCACCCATGGCTGGAGTTTGCGATATTGGATTTAGGTGCCTATGTTCTCAGTTTGGAGCAAGTGCAACCTTCAGCGAGATGTTGTCATCTAGAGCAATGCTCAATAATCCTAAAAAAACGGCTTTTATGACGCTAACCTGTTCTGATGAAAAGATCAAGATAGGTCAAATATTTGGTCATGAGAGCGATATAATGGTCAAATCACTTTCCAGTCCCCTGCTTGAAAATTATGATATTATTGATATCAATATGGGCTGTCCGGCCCCTAAAATTATCAGAAATGGTGAAGGGAGTGCTCTGATGAAAGATATAAAAAGGGCAAGCACCATTATCTCAGCTGTCGTCAAGGCATCAAAAAAGCCTGTCTCGGTAAAATTTAGGCTGGGTTTTGACAAGGATATTTCCTTAGACTTTGGCAGGATGTGTGAGGAGAGCGGAGCAAGCTTTGTTACTCTTCATGGACGAACCGCTTTGCAAGGTTACAGTGGTAGAGTCGACCTTGATGCGATTGCGAGATTAAAAGCAGGCCTCAAGATCCCAGTCATCGGCAATGGAGACGTTGTGGATAAAGACAGCCTAGAACAAATGAAAAGCACAAAAGTGAATGCGGTGATGATTGGTAGAGGTGCCCAAGGTCGGCCATGGGTATTCTCTGAATTGTTGGATAATTCGCCGGCGCCTAATGGTAAACAAAAATTTGATACCATAAAAAGACATGTTGAAATCTTAAGAAAATATTTTGAGGAAAGATGGCTTGTGCTATATCTTCGAAAACACTTTCTTTGGTATAGCGCCTTTCTGCCAAATGCCTGCTCTTATCGGGCAAAGATTGCCACAAGCCCTTCGATAGATGAGAGTTTAAAGCTTTTGGAAGAATTGTTTTGCAAATGATTTTGTATTTTTGAAGGTTTGTAGTAATATTTATTTGGAGGGATAACGTGAAAAGAACAATAAGGGATCTGGCAGAGCTTCAAGGAAAAGTTGTGCTCTGCAGGGTTGAATTTAATGTGCCAATCGATGAGGCAGGAAGAATTCTTGATGCCACGCGCATAATAAAGGCCATTCCTACAATTGAATACTTAAGCCAAAAGGGCGCCAAAGTGGTACTGCTTTCTCATCTTGGCAGACCAAACGGATATGATATTCGACAATCACTATGGCCAATTGCAGTTCTGCTTATGAAAAAAATCAAAGCAAGTGTGACCTTTTGTAATAGCGTGATCGGCGATGAGGTTAAAGACCGCATAAATGCCATGAAGAATGGGGATGTTTTGTTACTTGAAAACGTCCGATTTTATAAGGGTGAGAGCGAGTGTGATATGAAATTTGCAAAACAAATTGCATCGCTAGGGCAGATCTTTGTCGATGACGCGTTTGGTGTTGCACATCGAGAAAATGCAAGCAATTTTGGCGTTGCAAGGTTGCTCCCAAATGCAATAGGGTTTTTGATGGAAAAAGAATTAAATGCCTTAACAACCTTTATGGAAAAACCTAAAAGACCTTTTGTCGCTGTGCTTGGAGGTTCCAAAGTTGAAAGCAAAATCAAAATTTTAAATAGGTTTATTGAAGTTGCCGATGTACTGCTTATAGGTGGTGCAATGGCCTATGCATTTGTTTCGGCACAGGGAAAAAGCACCGGCCTTCTCAATATACAGCGGGAAAACGTTGAAATAGCAAAAGGAATTCTTGAAAAAGCTCAAGCACTGGGCAAAAAAATTTTATTACCAGTTGATCATGCCTGCGTTCGAGAAAGCGATCCTAAAAAGAATGTAATAATCGTCGAAAATATTGTCAAGGATATGATTGGCTATGATATTGGCCCTAAAACAGTAAGATTATTCTCTGATGAAATTGCTAAAGCCGGCCAAATTTTCTGGAATGGTCCAATGGGCTGGTATGAAAATAGTCGTTTTATTAAAGGCACAAAAGGAATTGCTGAGGCGATTGCACAGGCAAAAGGTTATACTCTGGTGGGCGGAGGCGACACTGCGGCGGCCGTAAATTCCTTTGGGTTTGCAAAAAAGATTGATTATCTCTCAACAGGTGGCGGAGCTACTATGAAATTTATCGAGAACGGTTCGCTTCCGGCAATAGATGTTATTCAGGAGAAATATATATGAAAAAAATTATAGCAAATTTCAAAATGAACAAAACCCCATCTCAAATAAAACAATATTTGATCGATTTGATGGCAAGATATAAAGATGGCGACAAGGTTGAACTTGGACTCTCTATCCCCTATCCTTCGCTTCCAATTGCTAAATTTTTGATTGGTGAAAGGAAAATAAAACTGGGCGCGCAAAATCTAAGCGATGAAGAAGTCGGAAAAAACACCGGTGAAGTAAGCGGAGAAATGCTTAAAGATGTCGGGGTTAACTATGTTATCATCGGTCATAGTGAAAGACGCAAAAAATTCAAAGAAGACAACAAAACAATCAACAACAAGATCAAAATGGCACTAAAAAATGGGCTGGAAATCATACTATGTGTTGGTGAAAGTTTAAGTGAGTACAACACTTTAAAAACCAAAGATGTCTTGACAGAACAATTGGAGTCAGCATTCAAAGGGCTTTATGAAAATGAACTGGAAAATATAACAGTTGCCTATGAACCTATTTGGGCAATAGGCACGGGAAAAACGCCATCGGCACGTGAAATAGAGAAGGCAAGCAAAGTTATTCGAAGTGTTATAAAAGAAGACTTTTCTGCCAAAGCCAGTGAAAATTTACAAATTTTATATGGCGGAAGCATAAACGCAAAAAATATTAGCCAGTTTAAAAACTTAAAATATTCCAATGGCTTTTTGGTTGGGGGCGCTTGTCTGGATCTGGCGGAATTTTTACAAATAATCAATGTGTTTATATGATTCACAACATAGTATCAATCTTCTCATTGATTTTCACCTTTTGGCATATAAAAATGGCAAAATGCACCTGATCACAAAATAATTTATAAGATTAAACTCGTTTGCTTAAGTCAACAATCGAGTTTGCCAAACATTATATTCTCATTTGATGCTTTTTGGGCACAAAGGCGATGATTTATCGGCATTTGTGATATAAAAACTACAAAACTTAAAAATTTTAGTTAAAAAAAATGATTTTCACATATTTTAAAAGGAAAATCATTTTTTTAATAACTTGAATTGATATCGGTAAATTTGCCGCGATTTTTATTGTTGAGCCTTGGCGAGTTTCTCAGCTCTATCTTTTATTGTCAAGGCATCTATAAATTGATCAAGATCGCCGTTTAAAACACCCTCTAAGTTGTATGATGTTAAATTAACCCTATGGTCGGTGACCCTGCCTTGTGGATAATTGTATGTACGCACCCGCTCAGAACGATCCCCGCTTCCAACCTGCGATTTGCGTTCTTCTTTATATTCACTTTCAATCTGCCCTTGGTAATATTCGTAAAGCTTTGCTCTGAGAATTGACATAGCTTTTTCCCTGTTTTTCATCTGGGAGCGCTCGTCTTGACATGCAACAATGATGCCGGTTGGAATATGCGTGATCCTTATCGCTGACTCTGTTTTGTTTACATGCTGTCCTCCTGCACCGCTTGAACGATATGTGTCTATCTTTAAATCCTTGTCCTCAATTTCAAATTCCACATCTTCAATCTGTGGCAATACTGCAACGGTGGAGGTGGATGTATGAATACGTCCCTGACTCTCGGTTTCTGGCACGCGTTGCACCCGATGCACTCCGCTTTCCCACTTTAGCCTGCTGTATGCACCTTTGCCTTTAACCATAAATGTGATTTCTTTTATGCCCCCAAGCTCGGTTTCATTTAGATCAAGAACCTCTGTTTTCCATCTTTTGCTCTCGGCATACATGCAATACATACGATATAGCACTGAGCAAAAAAGTGCCGATTCTTCTCCGCCAGCCGCTTGACGAATTTCAATGATAACATTTCGATCGTCATTTTCATCCTTGGGAAGCAGGAGCTCCTTCATGTTTTCAAGCTCGGTTTCAATTGAGGACTTTAGTCTTTCAAGCTCTTCAAAGAACATCATTTTCATTTCATGATCTCTTTCATTTTCGTGATCTGCTTTGCATTTTAAATATTCATTGTACAGCTTTAATAATTTTTCATGGCTTAAGGCCACATCTTCAATTTTAGATCTTTCCTTGACAAGCTTTTGCCACTCTTTGTTGTCCGCGATAATTTTCGGATCTGAAACCATTGCAGTGAGCGAGTCAAATCTATCTTTTGTCTTCTTTGTTTTTTCAAGCATTTCATTTACAATATCTTCCATAAACCACCCTTTCTATACCATTATAATCCTTTACAATTTTGCACTGTTGAAAATTATGTTCATTCATAATTTGCATGACCTCTTCTGCTTGACTTTTGCCAACTTCAAACATCAGATAGCCTTTCTTATTTAAATATTTCCCCGCCTCGCTGATGATTTTTCGATAATAAACAAGCCCATCTTCTCCACCATCTAGTGCAAGCTTTGGATCATATTTTTTTACCTCTATATCCAGCTTTTCAATGTCTTCTGTCTTGATATATGGAGGATTTGATACAATTATATCATATTTTCTATGTTTTTTCAATCCAACAAATAAATCTGCATGCACAAAATCTACTTTGGCATGATTTTTTTCTGCATTGCTTTGCGCAAGTGAGAGTGCCTGCTTTGAAATATCACTTCCATAAACGGTGCAATCAGAGTTTTTGGCAATTGCAATTGCTATAGCCCCACTGCCCGTACATAGGTCAAGCACAACTTTAAAATTTTCTTGCTTTATTAGCTTTAATGCTTCTTCCACAAGCAATTCTGTTTCCATGCGTGGCGAAAGCACTTTTTTGTTTACGTCGAACTTTAGCCCATAAAACTCCACAAACCCGAAGATATTTGATAGAGGCTCGCCTTTGGCACGTCGATCACATGCCCTGATAATATCTCGGTACTCCTTTTGTGATACACTTCTTATAAGCTTTATCTCAGTTCTGCTTTTGCCTAAAAATGTGGCAATTATCCAGTCCAGGTCACTGCTTTCAAATCGTTCGCTTTGTTTGAGCTTTGTTTGCATCTCTGCATAAAGGCTTGACATAGCAATTCTACCCTTGTCAATTTTTTGAAAATCTTGGAAATTTTCCAGCTCATTCTTGGCGCCCATCAAAACCTCCGTGTTTGTAATATTTGGCCTTATGGAAACGAGAAAGTTTGTGATAAATATTATATCTTTCAAAAATGGATAATCTTTATTTGATGCAAAGAGTAAAAATTCATAACAAAGACTGCCGATGCCCATCGTTATAAGCGCATTTATTAAAAAATTTAAGTACCATGCAATATTTATCGCAACTAATGATACCACAAAAACCGAAATTAAAGAAATGTTTACCAGATAATTTAAAAAATTAAGCGGATAAAGATATCCTTTTTTATCATTTTTTTTATGCAAAAATTCATTTCCGGCGCCATTAAACGAGTATATGCCTTCAATAAATGGACAGAATCTTAATATCAGAAAGGATAAATATATTATTGCCACACGCAATAAGGCAATCATAAAACTGATGAAATAATAATTTTGATCTCCATCGAAAAGCGAAAAATATATCTTCCTGGGCACAACGGCAAGCATAATAAAACCATATAAAAACATGGTTAAAAGTCCGCTTATTAAAAGGATATATACAGAAACTTGGTTGATTTTTCTTGTGGAATTTTTAATCTTTTTTTTGTTTTCATCCTCCTCCTCGAGTGAAAACACCACAAAAAAAGATTGCAAATACAGATATAATCCATAAAAAAGATATACCAGTCCACGAAAAAGAGGAATTTGAAAAAGTTTTTGTCTGTTTTTCGCAAGGAGTCGACCTCCGACTTTTTTGTCGCCACTTTGAGATATAATACTGGCAGATAGTTTATTATTTTGGTATATTACCACGCCGCCACTAAAGGGATATACAATTTTTCTCATAAAAAAAGTATTGCCAATATTTTTGTTAATAATCTTGTATATTCAAATTACATCTGTTAAACTCGTTTTTGTACACTTCATCCATCTCAGTGTATAAAAGATTTGAATTAAAACTTACAAAAAAAAGCGCCTAAATAAGCAAACATATGCCTATTAGGAGCTTATAAAATCTCTTTTAAAATACTGATCGCTTTTCTAAAAAAAGTTATAATTATAAACCATATTTTTTGTTGAACTTTTCAACATTACCACTTGCATCAACAATTTTCTTCTTGCCAGTATAAAAAGGATGGCATTTGTTGCAAATATCTATGCTCAAAGTGTCGCCCTTAACATTTGATTTTGTCTTAAAAGTGTTTCCGCAAGCACATACCACTGTAACTTCGTGATAATCTGGATGAATATCTTTTTTCATGTTTGCCTCCTTTTTAATCTCCAACATATGGGAGTAATGCGATGTTTCTTGCTCTCTTTATAGCAGTACAGAGTTCTCTTTGATGATATGCACAAACACCAGTCTGTCTTCTTGGCAAGATTTTGCCTTTTTCTGTAATATATTTTTTTATTTTTGCAACATCTTTAAAATCTATTGTTTTTTCACCTGCTACACAAAAAGCACATACTTTTTTCTTTGAAGGTTTTTTATATTTTTTAACTACAACCTTTTCTTCGCTTTTTACATTTTCAGCCATGTCATTTCTCCTTTTAAATTAAAATGGTAAACTGTCATCGTCAATTGGCTCAAGCTCAGCAGTGTCTGACTTTGGTGAGGATGAAGGTTTTGACCCGTCAGATGCCCCGTCTGAATTTCTGGAACTTAAAAACTCTACCTCTTCTGCAACAATTTCAGTAACATATCTCTTACTTCCATCGCTTGCTTCATAGGAAGAATTTTGAATTCTCCCACTTACTGAACATTTTGACCCTTTTTTTAAGAATTTATGACAGTTTTCTGCCTGTCCTCTCCAAACAACAATATTGAAAAAATCTGCAGAAGGGCCATTGTCGGCATTTGCAAATCTCCTTTGAACGGCGAGTGAAAATCTGCAGACAGAAACACCGCTGTTTGTTGTTGTGATTTCAGGATCTTTAACTAAATTTCCAATTAAAATTACTTTATTCATAATTTCTCCTTTATCAGCAATTACTTGCTTTCTTTTTTTACGAACATTTGTCTAACGATGCCTTCAGTGATGTTCATGAGTTTTGCCATAGGTTCAACTTCTTGTGGAGCTATTGTTATGTTCATAAGCACATAATAACCTTCTGTTTTGAAGTTGATAGGATAAGCAAGTTTTCTCATTCCCCATTTATCAATGCCTTCAATTGTGCCACCCTTAGCTTCAACATAAGATGAGAACTTTTTGATAAGCTCTTCTCTCTTTTCTTCGCTTACGTCACTGGCAATGATATAAAGAAGCTCATACTTATTCATGTGTTATACCTCCTTTTGGACTAAAATGGTTTTTTGCTCAAAACAAAAAACAAGGACAGTATTAAACTGCTTGATTATGATTATATCCTTCTTTTCTCTCTTTGTCAAGTATTTCTTAAATGTTGGACTAGGAGAAAAATTATTTTTTTTCTTTTTATGCTATTATCAAATTTTTATTGTTGATCAATCTCTTCAATAGTTTTTAAGCATTGCGACTTTATACCAATAAAAAACCCCGCTAAAAGCGAGGCTGAATTGTTAAACTGTAAAAACTGTATAATCAAATCACTTTATTTATATAACTTCTGCACGTGACAAAAATATAACATAAGTTACCTCTTCCAAGGTGAGCAATTGTCTGTAAAACAAGTTTGAGTCTCCCAAAAAGGTGTTTGTATTAGCAGTCACAATATTGTAAGGAACAAGTATTAGTACTCGCTTATAGTCATTTTTGATGATTTTGCAAACGTCACCACAATCATCATAACTTGTAAATGAGTTGTAAATTGTGGCACTGTTGATGATGATATAAACAAGATTCCGGCAACCATCAAAAACCCAGTCACCTATACTTTCAACGTTTTCAGGAATTGTAAAAGTTGATAGCATATTGCATCCATTAAAAGCATAGTCTTCTATAGTTTTAACAGAAGTTGGAATAGAAATTGAAATCAATGAGACACAGCTATTGAAGCAATACTGCTCTATCACGTTGATAAGGCTTGTCTGGAAGTTGACATTTGCAAGTGCAAAACAATCGCTGAACGCATATGCGCCAACTGTCTGAACAAACTGAGGGATTGTAATTGAACTTAGCAAGCTACATCCTTCAAATGCTCGCTCTCCTATTGTCTCAAGTCTGGATGGCAATGTAATTGAGTGAAGTGTTTTGATGTCTCTGAAACACTGCGAGCCTATTGCTATCAATTGGCTCTCACCCTCAAACTCAATTGTTTGAAGAGAGGTGCCAACGAATACACGTTCTCCAAGTGTTTGAACAGATGCTGGAATTGCAATTGTTTGCAACGATTCACAATTTTCAAAAGCACTATTTCCAATCGTAGTAAGGGAGTCTGGCAAATCGATACTGCTCAAATTTTCACATCCATAGAAAGCACTATCTTCTATTTCTCTCAAACTTTGAGGGGCTGTAAATGTGTTGAACGTACATCCAGAAAATGCCTCACTGCCAATAGATGTAATAGAGTCTGGAAGAGTTAATGTCTTCAAAGAACTGCATCCTTTAAATGCTTTGGTCGCAATTGTTGTCAGCTCTTGTGGCAGAGTGATTGAACTTAAATACCAACAACCCTCAAAAGCTGATTGCCCGATTGTTTCAACCTCTTGCGGAATGGTTACTGATGCAAGCACCATACAATTGTAAAATGCATTTTGGCTTACAGTATCAAATCCTTGAGGGAGGGCAATTTGAGAAAGTCGTGTACAATTGCTGAAAGCATTGGCTCCCAGTTCGTTTAGTGTTGTATTGTTTCCAAATGTAACACTTGCCACTGGTGAATTGTTAAAGACGCCTTCAAGAGAATGAATAGTTGTGTTATCTTTAAAAGTAACACTTGCAAGGCTTTGACATTGACTGAAAATTTCTTGTCCAAGTTGTAAAGTGGAGTTTTCTGCAAACACAACACTCTCAAGCTTTTGAGAGCTTGTAAACGCATTATCTCCGACTATGGTAAGCGAACTTGGCAAAGCAATCTGTTTTAGGTTGTCACAATTATAAAAAGCATTTTTTCCAATACTGCTTACCGCAACTGAAGAAATATTTATTTCCTCTAAAGCCCGACAATCATAAAATGCGTTGTCGCCAATTGTTTGTGTGTTTGTCGAAAGTACAATACTTTTTAAGGCAGCGCAACCGCTGAAAGTGTCATTTTTGATATTGGCCACGCCTGCAGGAAGCTCAAACGATTCAAGTCCGCTATTTGTAAATGCGCCCTCTCCTAATACTGTTAGCGCAGAATTATCATCAAAGCTTACATTTTTTAAGTGGGCCATATTTCTAAAAGCTTTATCGCCAATCATTGTCACAGTGCTTGGGATCTTTATGCTTTCAAGCTTTGCATTTTGCAAAAAAGCATATTCCCCTATAGCTGTGAGGGTATAATCTTCACCTTCTACAAACCTGCCTTCTTCATCTAGTGAATATGTCTGTGGAAGCTCAAGGTCTTTTATATTCCCTTCATATTTTATTAAAGTTCCTTCTCGGTTAAACTCAAGCCGCATAAAAGAATTGTCACGTAGGCCAAAGTATAAACCAAGTGCAAGGCCTAATATCAAGATCAACACAACAGGGATGGCAATCGCTAGCTTCTTTTTTGTACTCATATCTTTTTCTCCTTTTTATAATTTAATCATTTTATATGATTTACTCAACAAAAAATATTGGGAATGCACTATCAAGAACGCTTGCAATCTTTAGGATTTTAGCTGTTATTCATTCTCGTCGTCATATTGTTTAAAACTGTTGTCATTATGTTTTTTGTTTTGAATTATGTCAGTTGCTCTTTGCAGGTCTAGCATTTTTTCATAAATTTTTTGCCAACTAGCAGGCAAAACAGGATCTTGTAAGACTATCTTTTGATCTGTATCAGCACAAACTTCTTGATGGACATAGGAAGTGGCACTTTGATAACCCTTTGTTTTCCTAAACATTTGAACAAATCTGTTTAAGAAATCTATATAAAGCTTCATCGACTCTGCACTGAGGCAATTTGGCATATTGCGATCAATTTTGCTTTCATTGTTGAAGAAAAGTTTTCTGATTGTGCAAGGGTCAAAACTTTGATTGATGGTCAAGAATTCGGTATAGATGTTATCCCACATCTGTCTTAAATATGTGTCCTTTACACTGCCCTCCGCCCTGCACTTTTCAACTGCAATACCATTGATATTTTTGGCAATTTCGGCGATTTTATGTCGAAGCAATATTCTGCCCTGCAAATCTTCATCTTGGGCTATGATAACATCCTTGTATTCATTGCCACCAATAAAATAAAGCATACTGCGAGTTTTGGCAAAATAAGCGATCATCGCCTTTGAATACTTTTCAAATGATTTCAATAAGCAGGAAAGCTTGTTTTCTTTTGTGTCTGTTGTGTTACTATTCATGTTTTTATTATACCTCTTTATCCTAAAAAGTCAAGAGTAATTTATCCTTTGATTTCAATCATGTAAGCAGTTGGAACATTTTCAACTTTGACTTTCTCAGATATTTCTATACCAGCAATAGCCAAAACCTCATTTCCCACAACCAAAAGTGGCAACTGGTCACGAAGGCGCGAAGGCACTTTTTTGTCAATTAAGAAGGATTTTAATTTCTTTGTTCCTCCTCCAAACTTGGTAAACACATCGCCATCCTTTCTAAATCTCCAAAATGCTTCCTTTGGCACTTTACGGTAATCGAGAACAAGTTGGCCATCTGTCAGATTAAAGTCCTTAACGCGTTTTACGATTAATTTTTTGCCGTTTGGCAGATCAAATTCGCCACACTTAAAAGGCAGGTCTAACACAGGTTTTTCCTCGTGACGATTGTATATCGTCAGGTAGTCATATTCCTTTACTGCAATTATGTCAAAAGGAAGATTCAAACGCTTACCATTCTCTCCAGCACGAGCCAATTCTTTTATCATATCAATATGCTTTTTCTCGACATCCGTGTTGATTCCAATAGCATTAAAAGCTCGAAAAACAATCCTTGAGCTTATTGCATTTGGATATAAAAAGTAGGAAAGCGGGATTTTTACCGATCTATCTTCAACAATAAACGCATCGGTATGAATTTGGCTGTTGATATAGTCATCATCGTCTTGCACTGCTTTGCCAAAATTAACAATCGCACAAGCCGCACCGCTCCAGCGCGATAAAATATCTTTCATAATACGATTGCGAACAAAATTTCTTGAATATCCCATGTCCTCATTGGTCTCATCTTCCACAAATTCGATATGGTTGCGGTCCAGATAGTCATATATTTCCTGCTTTTGAGTTGAAAGCAAAGGACGAACAAAGACATTCTCGCTTATTGGACTCATCCCGCGAGCGCCCGCCACTCCACTGCCTCTAAAGATGTGCATAAGAATGGTTTCTGCCTGATCAAGCATATGATGAGCGAGAGCGATTTTGTCGACGACACCCTTTTTCAGAAGTGCCCTAAACACGCCATAGCGTGCATCTCTGGCTGCTGTTTCAATGCTGATAGATTTTTCTTTTGCGATCTTTGGCACGTCAACTCTAAACTTATAAAATCTCACTCCCAGTTGTTTTGCCTTCTCTTTGACAAAGTCGGCGTCAAGATAGCTGTTGTCTCTTATTCCATGGTCTACGTGGATGGCAACGACTTCTATATCAAATTTTTCTTGATTTTTGGCCAAAAAATGGAGTAGTGCCATAGAATCGCTTCCACCGCTACATCCAACTCCAATAATTTCTCCACTTTTAAAAAGATTGTTCTCGGCAATAAATTTCTCACATGTTTGCATGATATCATCCTCTCATTAGTAATTAATTATACAAGATATAATATCAATGTGCAATCTAAAACAAGACATTTTTTCATAATTTTGTTAATTTTATATATAAATTTAAACAAAATACCTTGTTTTATTCACTTTTTCGCAAAATTATCTCTTTCAAACAAATTTTGACAAATTAAAAAATTTTAACAACAATACAGGTCATATCGTCAACTGCATAGCCATTGTTGTTTGCAAGGGCTCGCTTGAGTATCTCATCCGCTTGCTGTTGAGGATTGGCACTTTTTAATGTCAGCAGAAAATCTTTAAAATCATTATCAGAGCCAAAACTGTCACCTATTCCGTCAGAACAAATTATGATAAAGTCCTTTTCTTTGAGCACCACTTTTTTGGTTGTGGCTTTTGCCTCGTTTAAAATGCCAATAGGAAGAGATCCGCTTTCAATAATTTTGCATCCATCTTCTCCCTTGATATAGGATGATATCGCTCCCATTTTAACAAAGTCGGCTATTCCGCTTTTAAGATCAACGGTACAAAGGTCTATGGTGGAAAAAATATCATCCTTTTCCAAATTTAAAAGCCGATTGACAGAGGATAAAATTATTTCATTATCAAATCCAGCTTTATAAAAATTTTCGATAAGATCAATCGTTGTTTCGCTTTTTTGTCCAGCCTTTTCGCCACTGCCCATACCATCGCATATGGCAAACATAAATTTATCCCCATCCAACCTTTCAATGCTATGGCAGTCGCCAGAAATCGTCTTTCCGCTCTTTGGAGCACTGGCAAGTCCAAATATACAATCAAACCTTGGAGCTGTTTTGAGATTGACGTTGACAAGTCCCGCCCTCTCCGTTGGAACAACCTCATAGACTGACATCTTTTGATTGCAGATTTTGGATACAACTGAAGGGAGCTTCAATTTGTTTACATCTTCTTCTCTGACAACGACACAGGCCATACAAGTCGAAGCATCCTTCTCATAAACAACGGCATCCGAACAGATAATATTGTTTTGTATAAGCTCGTCCTTTAAGACCTCCTCTCTGGAGGCATCAAAAGATATCAAACTGTCTACCTCGGTGGCAAGATTTTTCATAAGAGTGCTGATACCGCTCAGCTGGTCAGAGATCAAAAGTTTGCTGGTGTCGACATTGCCCACCAGTTTAGAGTAGGATTTATATTGACTTGTAAGAGTGTTTATCTCACCGATCAAAACATTTGCCTTTGCACAGCGGGAAGACAGATAGCTTGGAAGATCTAAAAGTGTCACTCGACCTCGTTCTAGCGCGATTTTTATAAGCTGTTTAAAGATTTGTTTTGTATCCTCAAGAAAGGTGCGGTGACAATGCTTATTTTCACTGCAACCAGAGCAGACCGTGCTTTTAATCTCCTCATATAGCATATCAATCACCTCATCGGGCGACATTTCACTTTTGATCATTTTTTTAAACACATTGTTCATATCGTAGAACACTTCGCCCAAATAATTTAACCGTCTATGTAAAAGATCTCTGTTGCGATTTATAACACTTTTAATTGCCATCCGCTCACTGCCACACGATAAGAGAATGGAAAACTGTTTATAAACCTTGCTTGGCACAATAAAAAATACAAGTGCCGAGATTAAAACGGGCAAGAATTCTATAATTCCAAAAGAATAATACAGTTCAAAATAAAAACCTATCATCGCCTCAGAGGCAATGATCGCAACAGCGGGAAATGCTCTATTTCGAAACTTGAAAGCGACAACTGCAAGTGCCCAAATAACAAACGGTGCAATAAAGATCGCGTTATTACTGCTTATAAGTGTTCCAAGCCCCATTATACAGGCAAAATATAAACTATAGTACCCTTTTCCACAGTATGCAATGGTCAAAATGGCGAGAGAGACAAAAAGCTTAACAAGCGAAAAACCAAAAATATCACAGCTTGCAAGTCCCGCACTTACCGACATCAGCACAATAGCTCCGCAAATAAGCTCGCTTGAGGTGAGCTTGCTTGAAAATCCACGAATGATAAGCGGTTCAAAAATTGTAATGCATGCAAAAAGATAGGCTCCTCCAATTATGGGCTCAAAAGCCACAAACACTGGATTTACTCCTTCCAAAATATTAAAAACCACTCTTGATGTTTGGCTTAAAATAGCATAGACAAACAGCTCCCACTTCTTCATCGGTTTTTTGATTTTGACATGTATGTAATATGGAATAATAAGCAGTAAAATGGTGGATATGATTGAAATTATACCATAAAAATCGTGATTGTTTATTATCATTCCAACAATAAATGCCGGACACAAAAGCCAAAGCTTTTGATTTGCCCAGCCAAGTGCAAAAAGCATACCAAAGGCAAATGGGTAGATTTGCCCATATACACTTGCTCTTGATAAAATGAAAAAAAGCAGGGTATATAGTAAAAAATATAATACGTAATTTAATTTACTTTTCATGATCGCTCCACACTTAAATTATAAAACTTTTTTTTGCAACAATAAAAAAAACACTTGTCGCAAAAACTCAAATAAGTTTGAAATTTGACGAAAGTGTAAATATGTTTATATAATACAAAAAAGAATTGATATATTTATAACATAATCAAAAAATCGAGCAATTTAGAAAAACAAATAAAAAAGGCTGTCAGTATATAAAAATGACAATAAAAAAACAACCGGTAAAGGTTGCAACTGCTCATCAAGCCAATTTTTAAATTTTTTGTTTGTTTATACTCCAAAAAACTGTATCAGCAATCATTCCATTAAATCTGAAATTCAAGAAAACCAGTTCCACGCAAACCATCTAAATAGCGCAAAGTCTCGTCATCGCAAAAAAATTCGCTTCTTTTCAATAAAACGTTCAATTGTTTCAATGGTTTTGTCTAAATCTATATTTTCAATCACAAGATCGTAGTGTTTTTTATATCCTCGCTCAAAATTTCCCCGCGCAAGTCGCATTTCAATCTGCTCCTCGCTGTCACCTCGCTGTTTCAACCGTTCTTTAAGCACTTCGTCTGGAGCATCAATGAAGATGGATATCACCTCACACTTGCCATCAAGATATCTTCTGACACTCAAATTCCCCTTGACATCAATGTCACGGATATAGTCATTTTTTTTATCTATGATCACCCGATCAAGAGGCTCTTTTAATATCCCATAATGGTTGCCATACATGACTTCATGTTCCACAAGCGCTTTCTCTTCAATCAGCTTTGCAAACTCTTCTTCTGATTTGAAGACATATGTGTTGAAAACCCCGTCGCTCTTTCTTGGCACTCTGGTCGTAACAGACGACTTTTCAAGCACTTTAAGGTTTTTGTTGCGTTTGATAAGGTTGGAAATCACCGTGTTTTTCCCGCTTGATGATATGCCAGAGATGATTATAAACATTTATTTCCCCTCTTTGTCATCTGTGGATAAAGAATTGTCATTTTCTTCATTTTTGAGGTTTGTTTCCTTGATGTTTTCATCAATCATTTCTTTCTCAAGTTTTTTCTGTTTGATCATCTTGTCAATTGTATCAATGATCGAGAATGCCAATATAAGAAGCACAATACAAGAAGGCACAACAACAAGAACTATTATACCAGTACTGCTTGACATAAATTGAATAAATCCAGCAAGTCCGCTCTCTGTGTAAACACCGACCACTCTATCGCCTCGAATCCAACCGTCATAACGATAGCTTCCATCAGCGTTTACATTGCTTGTACCATATGTGCGGAAATAAGTGTTGCCATCAGCATCATATCTTACGTCCTCGATTTGATGAAAGATGATAGAGCTGGAAAAGGAAGATCTACCTGTTTTGAAATCACTTATTTCAATATCCGATGCCTGCTCAGCTGTAAGAAGAGCCGGGGTTGTGGTGTAATTGTTGTAAAAGGCAATGATATCTCCCTCTTCAATGGTGGAGATGTTGACCTTTTTGATTACCACAACGTCACCGCGTTCAAATCCGCTCGCTTCCATTGAACCAGAAAGTATTCGGACATATGATTGTCCAAAAAAAGATGGCACCCTGTTGTTTGACAGTGAGCCAAACCCATAAACCAAAAAGATAATCAAAATAATCATAACAATTGCATAGAGCACATTCGTTACAATATCAAATACTTTTTTAAAAGTGGATTTCTTTTCTTTATATACGGTCGCCATAATTCTCCTTATTCAATAGCATTGCAAGTGATATTTATATTTAGGGTGTCATCAACCGACATTCCTTTATCGGCAATCTGGAAGTTTACAATAAATGTACAACTCTCGCTTCCATTGAGAATAACATTCCCTGTCAAATCTGTAAGATTTGCAGAGTTTTCATTAAGATAATACCTCTGTACAATAATCAAATTGTCTCGGGTTGTCATATTGTTGAAATCAATGCTGATAGGAGTTTCCTCAAGGCTGTTTTCAACTGTGATTTCAATTGTGATTATATCATCTTTGTTTGCAAATTCAAGTTCGATCCCATGCCACACCTGGCTGGTCGAAGTCTCACCATTAATGGTGATGGTTTCAAGTGTTGGAGGATTTTCTATACCTGAAACCTGCGCAGAAACATTAATGTCAACGTTTGTTCCTGTGACATTAATCGTTCCATCATCGTCATTATTATAAAATAAAACAAGCCCTAAAATCAAGACAGCAATCAGCACCAAAAGCAGAGCGCTGTAAATGATAAGCTTGATTTTCCCTTGTTTATCCATCCTATCCCCCTTAAGTTTGAAAACAATCCCAAAGGCCTCAAAAAATGAGGCCATTTAGAATGTTTTATTTTTAAAAAGAAGCTTATGCAGATTATTCAGCTGCTGCAACTTCGTCTTCAAGTACGAGACCAAGACTCCAGTTTACACCATCTACTTCTTCGCCAGCATTCTCAATATGGAATGTAACTTTTATCAAAAGTGTACTGTTTAAAGGAACATTAACAGTTTCGCTAGTTGTAATGGCTGTGCCTTCACCGTCCCAACTTGCAGCAAGTTGATAAGCTGTTGAAATTTTTACATTGTCATCAGCTGTATCGGTAGGAGCTGTAATTGCAGCTGAGAATGCACGCTCTGTACTGTCATTGTGAACAGTGATAGTAAGCACTACATCTTGCTTACTTGAGAAGTTCCAAGTAAGGTTACTCCAGTCACTGTTTGTATCAGATACAGTATCTTCTGTAAATTTGATACTATCTTCAAGTCCAGTAGTAGATTCTGCGATGTTTGTTACAGATCCACTAATAGTTGCAAGAACGTCTTTTGCAGTGAAGGTAATTGAACCGCCCATGTTTACGTTGGCAGGGCTTACTGCAAATACACCTACGATCAAAAGACAAGCAACAAGAGCAAATGCAGCGATTGATGAAAACAATTTAGCTTTAAGTGACATATTTTCCTCCTTTTAAT
>CALWTP010000068.1 GCA_944384495.1 uncultured Clostridia bacterium | reverse complement strand
GCTTGTAAAAGCAAGTTCATTCAACCTTGGCAGAATGCTCTATGGCGATGGCAGTGGAGTACTTGCGACTGTAAGCAATCACACAAGCGGAGAGATCACCTGTGACAAGGTAAACAATTTAATAGAGGGGATGCTTGTTGACATTTACAACGATGCAACAAAAGTTAATACTGCTCCATTAAAAGTTACATATGTCGACAGAGTAAACAAAAAATTCAAATATGCTTCAAGCGAATCTTTGACAATATCAAGTGGATATAAGGTTTATGTTCAAGGTTCGAAAGATAGCGAGATTTCTGGTCTTGGAAAACTATTTGACAGCAGTGCAAGCTCAATTTATGGCGTAAGCAAGAGTGAATACCCTTGGCTTAATCCATATGTAAGTTCAACAAGCAAAGAAATCAGCGATATTGTAATTCAAGAGGCAATTGATTTTCTTGATGAAAACACTGATTCAAAGATCAACTTCATCACTTGCTCAAGCAAAGTAAGACGTGCATATCAAGAATATCTTGGCGCGTATAGAAGAAACATTGAAATCGCTTCACTTGAAGGGGGATACAAGACCATCACTCATAATGGCATCCCAGTTGTCGCTGATAGATTTGTCGATGACGACACGATGTATCTGCTCAATACAGATGATTTTGTATTACATCAACTTTGTGACTGGAAATGGCTTGAGGGAGAAAATGGCCAAATTTTGAGACAAAATCCTGGCTATCCTACCTACAGTGCAACACTTGTAAAATATGCAGAGCTTATTTGTGACAAACCTTGCGGACAGGCAAAGATAAGTGGAATCAAATCGACAATTACAAATCCTTTCTCTTCTATTGTTGAGGCTATTGAGTCTACCGCAGATGTACAGGGCTAAAAACAATCTAAAGGCAAGAGACTTAAGGTTTTTTGCCTTTTAATAATTTTTGGGGGATAAATGAAATATTTAAAGATAGAAGATGATGTATATTTTATCGCAAGCAGACTGAAAATGATCGATGAAAGCTATCAAATCTTTTACAACCTTAATAAGAAAACCTATGAGGTGCATAGTGGTACAGTTTCAAAAGACAGCTATTGTTTCACTGTTCCATATTCATCTTTGGACAGTAGGGTTTTAGATTATGCTTTAAAGACCCGCAGTGCAAATCGTGATAAAATAATAGAAGAAATAGAATTTAACAACCAAAAGTTATACGAAAAGTCGATTAAAGACCAAACAAAAAAGATAAAGGAGGCTCTATGTTTGTAAAAGACATAATAAAACTTGCCTGCGATTTCACTGGACAGCAGTCACTTAAAAGTGCAATTGAGAGCGGAACATTGACAGAAGATGAGCAACTGATTTTTGACAGTCTACTCAACTGTTTCAACCTTGTCTATGATGAAGTCGCTTGCGAATATTTTCCAATATGCAAATATGAAACGGTTAAGTGCGAGGATTTTAAAGTCAACTTTTCCTCTTTGTCATATAAGCCTCTACAAATAATTTCGGTAAAGGACGGGTCTGGTCGAGCGATAAAGTTTAAAGTATTTGAAGATTATTTTATCGCGATAGCAAATACTGTGACTGTTCTTTATTCTATAAAACCAAGCAAGCTTGATGCTGATGATGAATTTGAATCAATTTTACCGCAGAGGGTTTATGCTTATGCTATTGCAAGGGAATATTTCTTTTTGCAGGCACTATTTGATGATGCTGATATTTGGGAGACGCGTTTTAAAAATTCCCTTCAAATCTTTCATAACAAGAAAAAGGAAATAAGAATACCTCGGAGGAGGTGGCTATAGTGTTTTATAAAAATATTCTTAAAACAAAACAGACAGATAAAAAGCAATACAAATTTAACCTCTTTCAAGATGGCATAGTTGACAAAGATGACAGCATAGCGAAAAGTGGTTCTACGAAAATTTGTTACAACTTTAATTTTGATAGTGGAGCATTATCGTCAAGTTATGGTTTTACTGAGCTTGCATCTCCTACAACAAGCACGGACACAGAGAATGAAACACAAGTTAGTATTAGAGGGAGCGAGGTTAAATCCATATGGAAATTGAAGTGGTATGATTTTAACACTGATAGCAACAACTATTATCTTTTCTACTATAATGACGAAGGATATGTTTGCTATGACAATCTCTATGGAGTGCGTCTTGCCACATATGTGGTTCCAAACACATTTACCACTGTTCCATATGCGGCATACTATCGTACAGGGCAACAGGACACCTTGCTTTTATCTGGAGATGGAGATGACCTTGTTATTATAACAGGAAGTGGTGTCCAGCGGAATGAAGACGCACCCAAAATTGTTTCATGTTGCAGTCATTATGGAAGATTGTTTGCAATAACTTCATCTGAGCGAGGTACGCTTGTCTATAGCGATAATACCGATATTTTGACTTTTACTGATGAGCTTTGTCAAAACCTCGATTTTTCAGATGAGAGAGGTGATTTAAATAAGATCATTTCATTTAATGACTATCTGTATATTTTCCGTGACTATGGTATCACTGAGGTTTCCATCTATGGTCTTGACCAAGAATTTGCAGTGAGTCATTTATATTTTTCCAATAGTTATATTTATCCAAATACCATTGCGGTTTGCGGAGATGAGATAATTTTTTTGGATAGCAGTGGACTGAAAGTTTTCAATGGATCATCCGTCAAAGAGCTCGATTGTCCGCTTTGTGATAAAATCAAACTCTTCAGACAGCAATATGCTTATGCTGAATATTTTGATGGCAAATATTTTATGGCATGCAAGGTCGACTTTCAAGACGAAAATGTGATAGGGTGTGAAAATTATGCAGATGGATACCTGAACAATACCCTTCTTATCTATGATATAGCAAAAGAGACATGCGAGGTTGTACGAGGAGTAGATATAAAAATGCTCTTAACTCTCCCTAGTCCCTATAAAACCAAACTTGTTGCTTGTTTCAATAATGAATTTAAAGGGAAAATTGGCCAGCTTACCATAGATGGTAAGATTTTTGGAAACAATCTTGAAAAATACTGGCAAAGTGCGTTTACTGATTTAGGAGAGAGTGGAACTTTAAAAAAGATAAAATCCTTTATAGTGAAATCGGAAAATCCATGCTCAATAAAGATTGAAAGTGACTTATGCACAAAAACCTTTGACATTGGTGGCAAAGAGACAAGTGAAATGATTTATGCAAATGTGACAGGTCATGTATTTCGAGTATCCATTTTTTGCACATTACAATCATCAATCAGCAACCTTGTTTTAAATGTGGAAGCACCTAAGTGAAGCTGGTATATAAAAACCATATCGCAAAGTTAAACGAAAAACGCCTGAAAAAAGAAGAGAAAATCATCCTTGATCTACTTAATCAAAAGCAAAAGGAGATTTAAAAATGGATTTTTGGTCCGAATTAATTAAAATAATCGTGTCCTACGGTGTTTTTGCAATGCTATTTGTATTTTTATTCTTTTATCAATTGAAAGACAGTTCAAAACGAGAGGAAGCATACAGACAGACGATTGAAAAGCTTACCACTCATCTTGATAGCATAAATGAGGTAAAAGAAGAGATTGATCAGTTGAAAGAAATTATGACCAGGAGGGAAAATGAAAAACAAGATTAAATCTTATAGTTTTTGGGTTGCATTATCTGGCTCTATCGTTATTTTTGTCAATGCACTTGGTGAGCTTTTTGGCTTTTCAGTGCAAGATGATCTTATTTCAGGATTAATCATGGCTTTTGCGGGGATTTTGGTTGTTTTAGGGATAGTAACAATGCCTAAAGACAACACAAGCCAAGAAGATGAGAAGCAAGATGAAAAGAATGAGGATGACAGTGATAAACCTCAAACGGAAGACAATATAAGCCAGGATATTACAGACATTGACCAAAAGTAAGCAGAGAGTAGATTATGTTTGTATAACTACAAAAATTATGATTATACTGCTTTAAAAAAAACGGTTACCACTTTGATGAAGTTTATTCTAAAAATTCGATAGAAATTAAAGAGGTTAGACTTCAACAATGGTAGCCGTTTTTTTATTGGTCTTGTATAGCTATATAATGCAAATCTTAAACGCAAAACACACAATATAGTGTTTTCATCAGATAGTAAGTATGACTATCAGTATATCTTGCAAGCAAGTTTGGCTTTCGATAATACAAATATCAATAATTATTTTGTCAAAATTTGCTTTTTTGTTAAAATAAAAAAAATGAATATTCAAAGATTTGTAAATTTTAGATATATTTTTTATCCCTTTCTGGCTTTTTTGTTTGGAATAATTGTTGCCAGAGGATTTTATCAAGCAGATATTGAAATATTGATAGTTACTTTGATTTTACTTTTAGCACTTGGTGCATTTTTAATTTACAGAAAAAAGACAAAAATCCTGCTTATTCTTTTTTCATTTTTCTTCATAGGAAATGGATTTTATTTTATTGGCGAGGCCACTTATCACAACAAGGATTACAGCGGACAGGTTTTGGTGGTGGGTCGAGTCAGCGATAGTTTTGAAGAAAATGACTATTCGTATACAACTCTTTTAAAGAATGCCTCCATTAATGGCGAAAAGTGTAGAAATATTAGAGTGGTTTTCACAAAAAATGGTCAAAATTTGAATGTCGGAGATATTGTCTCTTTTGAGGGAGAAGTTGAGAGCGTCAAACCGTTTTCTTTAAACACCTTCAATTCAAGTGCTTATCGATCTAATACGGGATATTATTGCTTTGCTAATCTCGAAAACTGCGTAATAAGCGAGGGATATACCACCTTTGATGAAAAAATTAGGCTTGCTATCAAGGATGACCTATATGAAAACATGAGTAGCGAAAATGCTGCGGTTGCTTATGCGGTATTGTTTGGTGACCAAAGTGGGATAGCTTTTGAAACACAGGAGAGCTATCGAGACAGTGGCATAATTCATATTCTCACAGTTAGTGGTCTAAATATTACTTTCTTAATTTCAATCATCTTCGGACTTTTGAAATTATGCAGGTGTAATAAATATGTCAATTTTGCTATCACCACACTTGTAATTATAATTTATACCACTCTTTGTGGATTTACTCCATCTGTGTTAAGAGCATCGATAATGGGAATCATTATGATGGGGGCGGGACTGTTAAAAAAACGTTATGACTCGCTGAATGCTCTTGGAGTTGCCGGTTTTGCAATCGTTCTTTTTAGACCTTTAAATGCTTTTGATGTGGGATTTTTGATGTCGATTGCATGCGTGTGTGGAATTATATTATTGTATCAACCGTTTTATAATGTTTGCAAAAAGTTTATGCCAGATCTGATTGCCCAGTACATAGCCATTTCTCTCTCAGCCCAACTTACAATTTTGCCATTTTTAGCTTTATTCTCATCCAGCATCAATCTATTATCGTTTATTATCAATCTTTTTATTGTTCCACTGTTTTCCATCATTTTTCCATGGCTGTTCTTTGCGTCTATTATCTGTTTGATCATGCCCTTTATGGCATTCTTATTGGTTCCGGTAGGATGGGGATTTAGCGCGACCAAATTTATTGCTGTGATATTTTCAGCCACATCGTTGCAAATACAAATGACTCCTTTTGCTTTTTCGGTTATTATTTTCTTCTTCCTTTTGGTTTTTCTTCTAAGTCAAATGGTAATGTGCAAAAAGTTAAACAAACTTCTTTTGTGTGCAACAATAATTTTTGGACTATCTTGCTCCTATGGTTTTTCGTCAATTGGAAATAAATTAAAGCCAAGTTTAACATATTTGAATAGTTATAGCGAGGAGTGCTTAATTATTAAGAACACATCGAATGAAACCATTATGATAGGAGACTGCTATTTGACCGAGCGGTACCTACATTCGGTAAATCAAACAAAGATTGACTATTATATTTCCTTTGAGGATGTGACCAGTCATATGTTG
Organism: uncultured Clostridia bacterium; assembly: GCA_944384495.1. Classification (GTDB taxonomy): domain Bacteria; phylum Bacillota; class Clostridia; order Christensenellales; family UBA1242; genus Caccovivens. The sequence goes on along the minus strand of CALWTP010000068.1, from coordinate 2,475 downwards.
CCTAGTTTAGAAAATTACAACATTGGCAGTTTTTTGACGACCAGTGGCGAGCTTGATAATCAGCAAATAACAATCTTAGATAAAAACCAAACCTATAGGGTTGGGAATTTTGAAATTTTGTTTTTGGAGGTTTCTACAAAATTAATAGGTATCAATATTAATTTCGATCAAATAGATATTTTTGTTGCCAACTCGAGTGAACTAGATTATAATGATAGAGAGTTATTTGAGAACATATCGCAATTTAATCCTGATATTGTTGTGCTCGGAGAGGATTATTATTTAGCGCAGGGCAAAGACTATATTTCTATTAGTAGCGAAAGGAACGATGTCACAACTTTAAATTATGGCGATATGGGCAATTTCATCATCAACTTTAATAATGAGCAGTTTGCTTGGGGGAGGCTTGATTGAGGACATTAAAAAAACGCCTGCAAGAAGGCATTAAAAATATATATTTGTTGCAGGGAGAAGATTACTATCTTTATGATAGGGCTTTTTTGCTTATTAAAAAGGCAACAGCTCTTTGCTATGACGACTTTAATTTATCTGTATTTGATGATGAGAATTTTTCAATAGATAATGTTCTATCAAGTTTAGAGAGTTTGCCTGTCGGCGGAGAGTATAGGATTATAGTTTGCAAAAATATCAGCAAGTTGACAGAGAAAGACAAGTCAAGCCTTCTTGAATATGCAAAAAATCCATGCCCAAGCAGTGTGCTTGTTGTTTATGATTTCCTTTCAAAATTTGATTTTATAAAGCCTTTTGCCCAGCATGTGGATTTACGTCGTTTTGATCGTAAAACAGCAACAGCTTTTTTGGTGAATGAATTTGCTAAAAAAGAGAAACAAATCAGCGAAGAAGCGGCTAATACATTGTTAGATTATTGCAATGGATACCTTACCCGCGCAGTAAATGAGATTGATAAACTGGTTTACTATGATATGAGCAACACACTTATCACCAAAAAGTTGGTGGAAAATGTTGTCACCAAGGATAACGAGTTTGTGATCTTTGAACTTACTGAAGCACTTGGTCGAAAAAATGGAGACAAAGTTTTACAAATTTTGGACGAACTATCCAAAACTCAAGGGGTTTTAGGGCTCATCACCAATCATTTTAGACGGTTATTCTTTATTGCAATTTCAGCATTAGACGATAAAAGTTTGGCATCAATGTTGGATGTAAAGGAGTATGCGATAACCAAACAGCGTGCACAAGCTAAAAATTTTTCGGCACTTCAACTGAAGAAGATCTTCAATCTATTAGAAGAAGTGGATTTTAATATAAAAAGTGGGGCCATGCTACAAGAGAATGCTTTGTATTTCTTAACTTTATCAATTTTATATATATAATTTCGCTTTAAATTGGGATTTTTAAACAAAAAAATGAATTGAATCAGCCAAAAGTTATCTAACTTTTTCGGTTCACTTCATTTTGATTGAATTATGATTTATTATAATAAATTAAATTGTTTCAAATCTTACTATTATGTTCTGTTCATGTACAATATATACCGAGAGAAAGTGACCTCAACTTGCAAGTTCGACTTCGTCTTCATCTTTGTGCACTGGTTTGTCAGTTTTGCTTGCAAGATTTTTGTTTTGAGTTTGATTGCCGATTTTTTTGCTTGTTTCATTTTTTGATTTATTATTTGTTGTGCTAGGCAGAAAACTTTCCTTAAAAAGAGTTTCTCGTTCTGTGACAACTTGGGTTTTTCGGTGTTTTTTCAGACTTAACGAAATATTTCCCATCTCGTCGGTCATAAACACTTCGCCGTATTTTTTCAATCTTGCGACCGCCTCGTTATGTGGATGATTATATCGATTTACCTCTCCACAACTTATGACTGAAATGAATTGTTTGTTTAAGTTTGATAAAAAGTTTTCAGAAGAAGAGAACCTTGACCCATGATGTGCCACTTTTAAGATCGATGTTTTTGAAAGGTCGATATTATGATCAAGACAAAAATCTATAATTTTAGTTTCTATATCAGCACTGATATCACCAGTGAAGAGAACTTTTTTATTTTGATATTCCATTAAAAGCACAAGTGAATTATCGTTGTCTTCATCATAAACTATGGTTGGACTCAAGAATGTAAATTTAGCATTGCCAATATTAAATGAAAGTTTGTTTTCTGCGATGTCATCAGCTGATATAAAATTAATGCGATCCGAATCAATATTTTCATATATTGAATATTTTGCCTTTTCTTTGTCTTTCACTTTTGTTCTCTTTCTTCCATTGAATATGATAATTTCCTCAATAGGGAAATTTTTGACAATAGATACAAAATCTCCCATATGGTCTTGGTGTAGGTGAGTAAGGATTGCATACTTTAATGTTTTATTTAAATTATATCTTAAAAATTTTTCCACTTTGCCCTTATCACCGCCGAAGTCGATAAGGCCATATTCTCCCTTATTTTCAATAAGAAAGCTATCGCCTTGACCGCAGTCAATGGCGGTAATT
>CALWTP010000067.1 GCA_944384495.1 uncultured Clostridia bacterium | reverse complement strand
CGCTTCTTCCTTGCTCTCGCCCTGTTCGACCTTGCCTCCGACAAACTCCCAAAGTAAAGCTCTTGCCTTGTTTTTGGGTCTCTGGCAGATTAAAAATTTGTCACCTTCCCATATCAATGCCGCCACTACTTCTACGTATGGCTTACCAATTAGTTCACTCATTAAAAACACCTATAAATAAATCTTTTCAGCTTAAATAACTATAAAAAATTATACTTTAATTGCCAAATATTGTCAATAGCAAGTCAAAATTATGCAATTATAGAACTTAATAATATAGATTTTTTTAACAAGTCAAATTTTATTTTCTCTTGATTAACATTTTAATATCTGATATAATTTAAATACTTACTTCAAGGAGAAACTTATGGCGAACTTAAAATATGAAGTTGCAGGCAAATTGTACACTGAATTAAAAGGCAAAATATCAGCTCCTAAATTTCAACGAAATTTCGTATGGAAAAAGAAAGCAAGAAGAAACTTAATTGATTCAATCAAGCAAGGACTTCCTATTGGTTGTTTTCTTTTACAAACGCTTGACAATGGTCAATATAATATTATAGATGGACGCCAGCGTTTTTCCACATTACTTGATTATGAAAATCACAGATATGAATATATAGAAGAATCCGATATTGACAATGACAAAATATTAAAAATTATTTCTAGCGTCGCATCAATTAACAATCAATTTCAGAAATATTGCGAAGATGCTAGAAAGACAATAATTAAAAAAATAAAAGCAGTAGCAGTTAAACAATTAAAAACAAAAAACGCAGAAAAATCTTCCGTTACTTTTGAAATCATTGATGAAATAGAAAAGAATTTTCCCAATCTATCAAGAGAAGACAAAAAGCAACTAAGTGGCTGTGTTGATAAATTCTATGATTCTATTTGGCAAATTCTTGATACTACAAATATTGTTCTTCCCTGCATAATTTTTAACAATAACATATCTGACGACGAAATTGTTGCAACCTTTATAAACCTCAACACGAAAGGTACTAAGTTAAGTAAATATGATCTATATTCTGCAAAATGGCAAAACGACATAATAACTGTTGACGATGATAATATAATTGACAAAGTAATTTCTAAATACAAGGATAGTCTTGATGGAAATCAGAACATTGAAGCTGAAAACTTTAATGAAACAGAAATAAGATCAAGCAAACAAATTAATGTTTTTGAATATGCTTATGCTCTATCAAAATTGATAGGCGAAGCATGTAATGGAAAAATGTACCAAACAAAAGAAGCTAGCGAAGTTGATTCCCTAGGCTTTTCAATTCTTGCAAGCATTCTTAATGTACCATCAAAAAACATGGTTTTGCTATCAAAGAAACTTATTGATAGTCATATAAATTATGTGATTTTAAAAGATAAAATTATTTATTGCTCAAAGGAAATACAAAACATACTAGATTGGTACTGCACAGCACCCGACGGAACAAATTATTTCACTCATTCGTATAATCAGCTTGTTAGCTATATTGTTACTTACTTTAAAGCTCGCTTTGAAATAACTGCCGATGGAAGAATTGTTGACAATCCTAAAAGGAATAAAATTCAAGATTTTAAAGCCAACCTTCATCTTTGGTATTTATTCGATAACATTCGAGGATATTGGGCAGGTTCAGGCGACACAAAATTAGACAGGCTTGTTATTATTGATGATATTTTTACATCGCCATATTTTGCCAAAGTTGATTCTGATAGATTTCAACTTGCTTTATATGACTGGATAAATGCTGAAGGGAACGAAAAAACAACTACAGTAAAACCTGAAATTAAACTTTTTATAAATTACATAGTTAAAAAGAGATGTTCTGAACCTCATCAAGGCATGGATATTGAACACATTATTCCACAGATGAGGCTTGAACTATTATCAAGTAGAGAAAAAGGAGTTCTAGGCATTTCATCTCCTGCTAATTTGACATTAATCCCTAGATTTGACAACAGGTCAAAACGAGAAAAAACATATTATGAATTAGTTGAGCTTAGAGATCAATCAGCACTTACTTATGATAAAACTTTATTAGATAAGTACGTTTATCCTGAAAGAAGCGAAATAAGATTCATAGAGTCCAACTCAGAATTTACGGTCCAAAATTTTAACAGGTTTAAAAAAGACCGAACAAACACTTTAATAAAGCTGTTTATTAGCGAATATTATAATTAAAACAGAATGGAGGTAATTACAATTACCTCCATTCTGTTTTACAACCTCTCATAATACTCATTTAGCTTTTCATCGCAAGTTGAAAGTATTTGGGCAATATCCTGGGGTGTAAGCTTTTTGAAGACTGAACTGTCCACCTCTACTATGCCGAGCGTTTTTGTATGGTGCATCATGTCCATATCCTCAAAACGCTTGAAAGTATTGGCTAAGATATTGCGCTCCGCCTCCTTATCGGTATATCCGCCCTTTGCAAATATACTGTTGGACTTTTCAACAACAAGCCCTTGCGACCTTTTGCCCTCATAATAGCTCTTGAAATAGCCAACGATATCGTCAATCTTTACTCTGCCGCGACTATCGGCATGGACAAACACCGCCTTCAAAAGGACGGGCTTATATGAATAGCTCATATCCATATCGGCAACCATCTTCATAAACAACTCTTTGCGGTTTTTATCGTCGATAAGTTGCCAGCCGAACTCCTCGGCATAGCGCTTTAAGCTCTCTTCCTTGAAATACTTAAATACCCTATGCTCGCTCATGGGGACGGCAAGATCAGGCACTATCTTGCCCTCTCTGACATACCTTTCAATCGTCTCGGACTGCACGTCCACGCGGCGGACAAACTCCATTTGGCTTATCATTCCAGCCGCCTCTTCCTGCCAGTTGAATATATCTACAAGCTCATAATCGGTGGCATCTACGGGATAGTCGACTATCGCATCGGGACGTTCGCCCCTATTATAAAGCGCCTCTTCCGCCTCCCTTTCACCCTTTCTACCAAGTACCGCCTCACCGGGATGATATCCGTTTAACTTGAAAAGTCTGTGCATAGAATAGGGCGCATTATATTGCCCTGCATTATCGACAAAGTCAAACACCATGAGGTAAGGTTTACCTTCGCAAAGGCGCATTCCTCGGCCGAGCTGCTGCATATACAGCACTTTTGACATTGTCGGACGAGCCATAAACAGAACTTCCGTCTGAGGACAGTCCCACCCCTCGTTTAGAAGATCGCAGGCACACAGAACTTTAACCTTTCCCTCTGCAAACTTTGAAAGCCACTCGTTGCGCTCTGACGTCTTCATGCTGCCCGAAACCGCCACGGCCTCTACGCCCACGTCCTTAAAAAGCTTAGCTATCTGTTCGGCGTGCTTGACTGACGCACAGAAAACGACCGTGCGCTTGTCCTTTACATAGTCGAGCCAAGTGTCAACGATTAGTTTATTGCGCTCTGTAACGCAGATT
>CALWTP010000066.1 GCA_944384495.1 uncultured Clostridia bacterium | reverse complement strand
GTTGAAGCCTCAATATATAATGGGTTTTAGAAATAAGTTTGTCTATCAGGTACAAAAATTTTTCCCAAAATCTTTTGTTTTAAAAATATTGACGAAAATATTTTTTATAGATAAATAATTTTTGCCTTTTAAGCCTCATCAATAAAAAATAACCTTATACAATGAAATACCTCCAAGTAATTGAGCTTTATTGGACTTATTTCAATGCATAAGGTTTTTTGATTTTTTTAAGTTTTGATAACAAGTTTAGCTGGCTTAACTGAAATTTATATATCTCTGTAAGTTGATTAATAAATTTTATCAATAAACATCATTAGTTTGAGGCTTGTTTTTGTCCTCAATCTCGACAACTAATGCCTCAGTTGTCAGCATTGTCGCAGCAACAGATGCGGCATTTTGAAGGGCTGAGCGAGTGACCTTGGTTGGGTCAATAATTCCGCTTTCTATCATATCGCAATATTTGTTGTTTAGCGCATCAAACCCAAAAGCACTTTTATCAAGGTTCTCATAGATTTTATTTATCACAACACCGCCATCTACACCAGAATTTTTGGCAATTTGCCTGATTGGCGCTTCGATTGCACTCAAAACGATCATCGCTCCAGTCTTCTCATCACCCGAGAGTTTTGCAATCAATTTTTTGATCTCTGTTGAGGTTTTAAGTAAAGCAACTCCGCCTCCAGGAACAACCCCCTCTTCACTTGCTGCCTTTGTTGCAGCAAGTGCATCTTCTATTCGAAGTTTTTTCTCCTTCATCTCAACCTCTGTTGCGGCGCCAACCTTGATAACTGCAACCCCGCCCGCGAGTTTTGCAAGACGCTCATTGAGCTTTTCAAGCTCATAGTCGCTTGTTTGGGTTTTAATTTGAGATTTTATAGCTTTTATGCGTGCCTTAATTTGTTCTTTATCTCCGCCACCTTCAACAATGGTTGTATTATCTTTGCTTACAATCACATTCTTGGCCCTGCCAAGCATATCAATAGTCACATTTTTAAGTTCAAAACCAAGCTCTTCTGATATAACCTGCCCGCCAGTCAAGATTGCTATGTCCTCAAGCATTGCCTTTCGCTTCTCACCAAAAGAAGGGGCTTTTACCGCAACACAATTGAATGTCCCTCGAAGTTTGTTTAAAATAAGTGTGGTCAGTGCCTCTCCTTCAACGTCATCGGCAATTATGACAAGCTTTGCAGAGGTTTTTACGATTTCTTCAAGCAGTGGCAGGATTTCCTGAATATTTGATATCTTTTTGTCTGTGATAAGTAGCAGTGGATTATCAAATTCTGCGACCATTTTTTCTGTGTTTGTGCACATATATGGAGAAAGATATCCTCTGTCAAATTGCATTCCTTCAACAATCGACAGCTCTGTTTCCATCGTCTGAGATTCTTCAACAGTGATGACTCCATCGCTTCCAACCTTATCCATTGCCATTGATATGAGTTTTCCAACATTTTCATCACCGGCTGAAATGGAGGCAACTTGCTTTATGTCATTTGAGCTGTTTACAGGCTTTGACTGCGCTTTCAAACTGTTTACTGCCACCTCTACCGCCTTAAAAATGCCATTTTTAAGTATGATAGGATTTGCTCCCGCAACAAAGTTTTTCATCCCCTCTCGAATGATTGCCTGTGCAAGCACACAAGCCGTTGTGGTGCCATCACCTGCCACATCATTGGTCTTAATTGAAACCTCTTTTATAAGCTCGGCTCCCAAATTTTCAAATGGGTCATCAAGTTCAATCTCTTTTGCAATTGTGACTCCATCATTGGTAATCAAAGGCGAAGCAAACTTTTTTCCAAGCACCACATTCCTTCCCTTTGGGCCCAAGGTGATTTTCACGGTGCTTGCAAGTTTGTCAACCCCCTTTTCAAGTTCTTTGCGTGCTTCAATTCCCTCTAAAATCTCCTTTGACATAATTCCTCCTTAATCTTTTAATATAGCCAAAATATCTGGCTGTCTGATCACAACATATTTTACTTCGTCAACTGTAACCTCAACGCCCGTGTATTTGCCATAAAGCACCAGGTCACCCTTCTTTACCTGCATTCCTAAATTTTTTCCATCTGGTCCGAGTCCGCTTCCCACGGCTATCACCTCTGCGATTTGAGACTTTTCTGCAGCTGCCGACGGCAATATTATACCGCTCTTTGTTTCGCTCTCGCTTTCCTTTGGCAAAAGCACAACTCTGTCAAATAATGGTTCTATTTTCATATTTCCTCCTTTTTAATTTTGCAAATTGTCATTTAGTAGAAAATGGTGTTTAAAACGATCATTCACTATCCTTAATATTATACAACTTTTCTTTGTAATTCTCAAAATTTTATTGTGCTATTTTTACTCATAGTTTGCAAAATTTTGTCATAAACTAAGATAAAGTATAAGGAGAAAAAAATCAAGTTTTTATGCCAAAAAATTTGTATAATTCCAAAAAAATCCTTTTTATCTCAGTTGCCATAGTCATTATGGTGTTTTGTGCAATCGTTGCATATCTTCTATCTTCGATTATTGTCCCCGCAAATAAAGAGAGTGAAAATATTTCATCCTCTCAATTTAATCTTTATATGATTTCATTGTCAAAATCTCAGGTGGAAAATGAATCTTTGTCGCGAAGAGCAGACTTTCAAATGATTGGAGCAGGAGGCTATGTTTGGAAAGATGAGCAATATTATCATGTGATAAGTAGCGCATATGTTGAAAAAAATGATGCGGTTTTGGTGCAAAACAGCATTAAACTCAATTTTAATCTCGACAGTGAACTGATTACGGTGTCTTTTCCTTCCTTCACTCTTTATGGCAGTTTTTCATCTGAAGAGAAAAAGATGCTTTTAAAGGCTGTTGACAGCATTTATCAATACTATCTCAGTGTGTTTGATATTGCAGTAAGCTTGGATACCGGTGTCTATAACGAAATATCGGCAAGACTTGCCATAAACAATGCTCATAGCGTCCTTGCAAATATCATCGATGATTATAATACTTTATTTGGCGATGTCGAAAGTGATGAATTGACAACTTTAAAAGAAATGCTGGCAGATGCACTTTCAATCAGCACCAAGCTTTGCGGGGGTGAAAAAATAAACCAAGGTCAAAGTTACAGTTCAATCTTGAAATATAGATATCTTGAAATGCTTAATTTATATTACAATTTTGCCAGCTAATTTCATTGTTGACTTTATAAAAAGCGAACCTTGTATTGTGTTTAAGAGTTCACTTTTTGTGCTAAAATTTGTTTTAGAATTATTGTATTACAACCTCACCTCTTAGCCAGCTGTTGAAAAATCCCTCAAGATTATACCCTGTGCTGTCGATAAAGGAGGCAATAAGGGTCTGCGGTGAGATATTTTGATAGGAGTAATTTTTATACAGATCTTTTATCGCCCTCATAAATTTGCGCTGACCTATCATCTGGCGCAACGAGTCATACATGATAACGCTCTTATTATAGACGCATTGAACATACTCTGGCTCGGTGTTGAATTGGTCTAGCGGTCGATCCATTCGTCCATCAACCGATCCGGTAACGTTTTTATATACCCTTTCAAACAGTTTATAGCTTTCAGTGTTTGCGTTGATCATTTCAGTGTAATCTAGGCCATATTGGCTGTTTTGCTCGAAAAATAATAGTGTGGAATATTCTGCAAGACCCTCATCAATCCAGCCGTGATTATATTCATCATTCCCAACCACCCCATACCACCACTGATGGGCAATCTCATGGACTATGACATAGTTTTCATCTTCTCCCTCCACCCTGTCACTGATCAGAACAAGCTGGGGATATTCCATCCCGCCATGAACAAAATTTGATTTGACAATATTGAGCTGGTCATAAGGATAATTTCCGATTAAATCATTAAATGTGCCGACAGCATCTAGGCAGGTGGAAAGTCTTTCTTCGATATCTTCATCCTCGTTATAACCAAAGAAATTTATTGTTATATCTTCAAGCACAGCGGTCGATTTTTGAAATTTTTCGCTTAGTACAAATGCAAAATCACGAATTTTATTTTCCTCCACATTTATAGTAGTTTGACCGTTTGCCTCGCTATATGAAATCAGTTTGCCACTGTGAGCAATTTGATATTTTGAGCTGTAAGTGACACTGACTTGATAGTTTGCACATTCACTATAAAAAGGATCTCCGTTTGAATGGTAAGGATCCAGCATAAAGCCCACCCCTTCGTTGTAAACCGCTAAAACTGGATAAAAATTGCCAAAATTGATGGTATTTTCGCCATAGCCAAGGCGATGATTTATACCAGCAAGCAAGACTTCAAATTCAATCTTGATGGTTATCTTCTCCTCAGGATAGACTTCATAGGGCAGGCTTACATTTAAAATATTTTGATCCTCGCCCTCTATCTGCCACTCGAGAGAATTATCAGCGCTGACCTCTTTGATATCTATATGACCGTAGCTGTAACCATTTGGATAGGCATCCTCAACTTTTGTAGTGCTGACAACAAGATTCTTTGCATCCTCCCGAAAGGCATTTGGATAAAGGTGAAAATATAAGTTTTTAAACGCATTATCATAGTTATTGAAAAATATGACCTCTTCTTCGCCATATAAAATGTTTTCCTCCTCATTAAATTCAAGTTGCATCTTATATGATGTCAAATTTTTCTCATCTTTATCACCACAGCTAATTAGCAAAACTGGCAAAATGAGAATGGTTAAAAATAATAGCATTATATAAATCTTTTTCATGCTTTAATATATTGAGCTGTATGGATAAAAATGACTGTCTTTTTCTCCCCCAGCCCCTTGCAATAGAAAACCAAGCTTTCTATTGCTCGCAAAAACCGACGTTTTTGCGAGATTGAACGGGAGTTCAATCTAAGGGGCTGGGGGATGTAAAAAACATTTGCATTTTTAAACAAAAGATGTATAATATATACGAAAAGAGGAAAATATGGCTTTTTGTAAATATTCGACAGAATTCATAGCAAATTCGAAAACCGAAATAGATAACATATTTTTAAATGATTATCTTCCTTTTGCACAACCAAATTTTGTAGTGGTCTATATTTATGGTCTATACTTATGTAATTCAAATTCATTCGACAATGAGCTTGAAAATTTTGCAAAGATGTTGAATATGAGTGAAGAGGACGTTGTTGGTGCATTTGAGTATTGGGAAGAGCAGGGTCTTGTCAAAATTCTGCGTACCAGTCCAATTCAGATTACATACATACCGCTTAAAAATGTGCTGAGTGCAAACAAGCTGTACAAACCAGACAAGTATGAGGTTTTCAATCAACAAGCAAACGAGATATTTGCAGGAAAAAGAGCAATATCGAAACACGAATATCAAGAGTATTACGACTTTTTGGAAAGGTACCATTTTGAACAGGAAGCACTCTTGATGATCATGAAATATTGCGTTGAAACCAAAAAAAGCGCTGTGGGCTATAATTATATTCTCACAGTTGCTAGGAACTGGGCAAATGAAGGGATAACAACCACCCGCCAAGTTGAGGACCGCCTCAAAGCTTTTGAGAATAAAGATAGCGACATTAGCGAGATATTTGCTCTTGTTGGCATTAAGCGAAGCCCTTATGTTGAAGAGCGGGCTTTGCTTAATAAGTGGCTTAATGAATATGGATTTAATTTGGACGTCATACTCTATGTTTGCAAAAACATAAAAAAGAGATCAAAATTTTCTTTCGAAAGACTTGATGGCATTCTTACCAGGTATTATGAGATGAAATTGTTCTCGATTATGGAAATTGAAGATTTTGAAAAGGAAAAAAGCGATCTATTCAAGCTGGCAAAAGAGATCAATAAGACCATCGGCGTGTATTATGAGAATCTTGAGGGAGTGGTTGAAAATTATGTTTTAAAATGGATAAATATGGGATTTGACAAGGATTTGCTTGTCGAAATTGCTCTTTATTGTTTTAAAACTTCGATAAGGACCCTTGAAGGAATGGATAAAACAATTCATAAGCTATATAAACTCGGAATTTTATCTCTTCAAGCCTTCCATCAATATATGAACGAGGTTTTAAAAGAGGGCAACAAACTTAAATATATTTTAGAAAAATTGGGACTTGAAAGAGGGGTAAACTATATCGACAGAGCAAATTATAATATCTGGAAGGACAACTGGAATATCAGTGACGAACTTTTGGAGTATGCCCTCACTCTTGCTCATGGCAAAGATAATCCGATGAAATATCTTTCCAAAGTGCTCAGTGACTGGCATGAGAAGGGAATCTCAACGGTTGATGAGGCCAAAAAAACTAAGCCACTGAATGGCGGTTCTGTTGCCAAACAAAACTTTAGCGGACGAAGTTATTCAAGAGAAGAGCTTAATGCCCTTTTCCAAACTATAGATGAAATAGATGTTTAGGAGAAATATGAAAAAGACAATTTTGGACGAGGCAGGGCAGATAATCGCCTCACGTCGCAATCGTGCTTTGAAAACTGCTATGGATAACAAAGAGAAGGCGCTCGCCTTCCCTGACTTTAAAGCGCTCTACTCCAAATATATGGAGCTGGTTATAAATGAGGCAAAGAATGGCATTACCTCCTCTCAAGAAAGCACAAAACTGCAAGAGGAATTAGATGATTTTTTGAAAAAACATAATATTGGCTCAATCAATCCAACTTTTTCATGTAAAAAATGTGAAGATACTGGATTTGTGGATGGAAAAAGGTGCACATGTTTAACAAATGTCTTAAATGAAATTTTGAAAAAAGAAAGTGGATTTGGGGAGTTTGAAAATTTTGAACAATCTTCTACAACAATTTTTCATGATAATGGTTATATGGGAAAATTATACGACAAGATGAAAAAATGGTGCCATAGTGACTTTAAAAAAAATGTTATTTTTATTTCCGGAGATACTGGAGTTGGCAAAACCTATCTTACCAAATGCATGGCAAGTGAACTGATAACGCTTGATTATCTTGTCTTTTTGACCTCATCATTTAAACTGCATCAAGATTTTGTAAAAAGCTATTCTTGTCGAGATTTTGAAGAGAAAAATGCTATTCTTGACAAATATTTCAACGCAGAAATCCTTTTTATCGATGATCTTGGAAGTGAACTGAGGGTGCCAAATGTCACCAATGGGTATCTTTATCAGATCATCAATGAAAGAAAAGCCATGAAAAAGCCAACAATTATAACATCAAATCTTGATGTTTATGAGATTAAAGACTATTATGATGAGAGAATTTCAAGCCGAATTATTGATAGAGAAAGCTCTATCTGTTTGCAGATCAAAGGTGAAGATCTGAGATTAAAAAAATAAAGTCAAATTTCAAAAACTATATTTTCTCGGGCTTACTATTTAAAACATACGTATAAAAAACGACCTCTAATGCTCTTTGAAGTAAATCTCTTAAGTTTGCCAACTTTTTATTCGCTTCAAATCAATACTTAGAAGTCGTTTTTGTTTTATTTATCTTGTCAAAAATCTCTTATATACAGCAATATTTTTCTTCTGCTCGCTGAAAGTGCTTTCCTCTCCATGACCACTGTACACCCGCTCAAAGCTTATACTGTCAAGCTTACATAGTGTTTGGTACATCATATTTCTATCTGAATATTTTAAGTCTGTTCTTCCAATGCTCCTATCAAACAGCACATCGCCAGCAAACAACAAGTTTTCGATCTTATAACACGTTGAACAGATGCTATGGCCAGGACAATAATAGCTTTCAACTTGAAACTCCCCTATTTTCAATGTCTGATCTCCATCGAGAAACTCAAAACAAGAAAAGTTTGCAAATTTTTCTCCATGCTCTGAATATAATGCTTCAATGTCTGTCATAGTCTGTTGTACAAAGCTACTTGCAAAAATTTTACAATGAAAAGCCTTTGCGTATTCTTGGCAAAAGCGACTGTGGTCGAAATGCCCATGTGTGAGCAAAACTCCATCGACAGCCCTATCTGATACCGTTTGTTTTATTTCTTCTGTTGGTACCCCGCAGTCAACAATTAAAACATGCCCATTCTTTTCAAGTATAAATGTGTTTGCTTCGAGGTATGGAGCAATCAGTTTTTTGATATTCATTTGCTTTCTTCCTCCAATAAAAATAAGTTTAACTCGATGTCACCGTTAAGTCAATCAAATAACTAAAAATCTGAGAGTCTTTTATCTTAAAATTTAAAAATTATTTATTGTTTGGCAAAATCTCTTGACTATTAAATAAAAATATTGTATCATAAATTCTGCTCTTAGGGGTGTAGTTCATCGGTAGAATAAGAGTCTCCAAAACTCCTGAGGAGGGTTCGATTCCTTCCACCCCTGCCATAAAATTAAAAGGTAAAATACATATGAAAAGAATTAAAGCTTTTTTTAAGGATTTTAAAAAATTTATAAGCCGTGGCAATATACTTGACTTAGCAGTTGCATTGGTTGTAGGAACAGCCTTTACTAAGATTGTATCAAGTCTGGTAAACGACCTTATTATGCCTCTTATATGTGTCATTTTTGGGACGGCAACCGTTGATGAGCTTTATTTTGTTCTAAATGGTGCGCAAATTTATTATGGTAGATTTTTGCAAGCTATAATTGATTTTCTCTTAGTTGCAATAGTTCTATTTGTAATACTACGAATTGTTATGAATGCCAGCAACGCGTTTAAAAAATCATTATCAGAAAAACCTACCAAAGAAGAAAAAGCTGAGCTCATATCTCGAGGAGTCAATTTAAAAGACCATAAGGAAATGAAAGAGGCTTTAAACAAACTCAGAGAGGAGAAAACTCCAGCTGTTGTGATTAAACCAACTCAGGAAGAGCTTTTGGCTCAAATACTTGATGAGCTTAAAAAACAAAACAAAAATATTGAAAAACAAGAAAATGAAGTTGAAAATATTGTAAGCGATAAGAAAGAAGAGGTTTAGATTTTAAACCTCTTTTTTTATTGCCGACAGCTGGGAAAATGTTTATAAGTTTTTGATTCACAAGAATAATCGCGATAATGGCGATTATTTCATGTTTGCTATGCTTGAGACTGATCAAATGGATTTATAGTTATCATTACCAGATGCTTCTTCCCCGTCAAGTCCATGCCTAAAACAACTTGAAAGCAGTCAATTCACTGCAAGAGAATAGCTTATAATTTTTGATGATATTTTTCATAATAATTTGCTTAGTTTTATTGTTCGCTTGCTTTTTGAGTAATAATCTGATAAAATCTTCTTGTTATGAAAATATGTATAATGACACTTGGTTGTAAAGTTAATAAATATGAAAGTGATGCACTGAGATATAATTTGGAATTAAAGGGATACCAAACAACGGATCAACTTGAGAGAGCCGATATTTATGTTATCAACACCTGCGCAGTGACAAAGGAGGCAGAAAAGAAGTCCCGGCAGATGATTGCTCGCTGTCGAAAATTTAATGCTAATGCAAAAATATTTGTTTGCGGGTGTGCAAGTCAAAATAATATTTCTCAATTTAAAGATAAAGGCATTACATGTATAAGTGGCAGTGCTGGCAAAATAAAAATATCAAATTATATCGACAGCATGGCACGAAACCTAAGTCTACAACGTGATCAACTGATAAAAGTTGACAATTTGCCAACAAGATATGAGGATGATTTACTAGCGAAGCAGACAAGGATAAGAGCATACATAAAAATTCAAGATGGTTGCAATAATTTTTGTTCATATTGTATTATCCCCTACCTTCGCGGACGCAGTCGATCAAGGCCTATTTTTTCCATCATAAACGAGGTAAGTGCTTTGTCGGATGATGTAAAGGAAATTGTTCTGACAGGTATCAATGTCACAGATTATAAGATCGATGGCAAGGATGGGCTACTCACACTGTTACAAGAACTTGATACTTTTGGCAAAAGAATTAGGCTTAGCTCAATTGAGGAAAGTATTATGAGTGAGGAATTTGTTCGGGGCCTTGCAAATCTTTCCAATTTTTGTCCTCATTTTCACCTGTCAGTTCAAAGTGGTTGTGACAAAACCTTGAAAGATATGAACAGACACTATACCACCAGTGAGTTTTACAAAACCGTCCTTCTTCTAAGAAAATATTTCCCTAGGGCAGGGATTACAACCGATGTTATTGTTGGATTTCCAACAGAAAGTGACGAGGATTTTTTGCAAACATATAATTTTATTCAAAAATGCCAATTTGCAAATCTGCATGTATTTCAATACTCCAATCGAGAAGGCACAGTTGCGTCAAAACTTTATAAAGATATTTCCCCGGCGATTAAGCATGAGCGAAGCGAGAAACTTTTAACACTTAGCAATGAGCTTCACCAAGATTTTATAAAAGCCAACAGGTTTGGGAAAGTCTTGGTTGAAGAAAAAGTTGATGATTATTTTGTTGGATTTAGCGAAAATTATATAAAATGTTACATTCAAAGTAAAGAAAACTTGGAAGGTAAAATTGTGAAAGTGAAAATTGGCAAACCTTTTAGAGATGCTGCAAAGGCTAAACTTATAAAAATTCTATGATTTTACTTGACAAAATGGCACCAAATCTATATAATAGAATGGAATTTATAAATTAGAAGGTGGTGAGAAATTTGACGACTGTTAAAGTAGGCGAAAACGAAAGTCTTGAAAGCGCGCTTAAAAGATTTAAAAGAAAATGCCAAAAAGACGGCATTATAGGCGATATCAGAAAAAAAGAAGCATACCTTAAGCCAAGCGTTGCTAAGAAGAAAAAGCAAGAAGCAGCTCGTAAAAGAGCAAGAAAGAGAGGATAATTCACCTCACCTTAAAACTTAATTTTATTAAAAGGAGAGAAACATGGCAAACATTATTGACCAAATCGAAAAGGAAAATATGAAAGAGTCCATTCCTGAATTCAACATCGGTGACACTGTCAGAGTCGGTGTAAGAATTAAGGAAGGTGATAAATCAAGAATTCAGGCCTTTGAAGGAGTTGTTATTTCAAGAAAAAACGGCGCAATTCGAGAAACTTTTACCGTAAGAAAAATCTCAAATGGCGTTGGTGTTGAAAGAACATTCCCTATTCACAGCCCTAATGTTGATAGTATTGAAGTTGTTCGAAAAGGTAAACCAAGAAGAGCAAAATTATATTATGTAAGACAGCTCACAGGAAAGGCCGCAAAGATTAAATCAGCTGACAATCGATAATTTTAAAATAAAAAAGTTCACTTAAAGTCTGGCTAAGTTTGAACAACTATATAGACGTGAACAATTTCAAAAATCAATAGAATTTTCAGAAAATATCCAAATAGCAGTTTGGTAAACATAAACCACTGAGTTTGGGTGTTTTTTTTGTTAAATAAATAGCACTTTTAATTTTTTGCATTGCAAATTGTCTATAATCTGACTTGCCTTATCAGATATTTTTTGTTATAAAAAATAAATTACAATTGTGTGAAAGTCAAATTAAGATATAAAAATACTGTCTGTGCAATAAAAAGCAATAATTTAAAACATTTGTGTCTGCTAACTTTACTCTAAACAAAATCTCATTTAAGCAATATTTTCCAAATGATCAAAATTCAAAATATTATCTCATAAAAAAAACAAAAATGAATAAATTTTATAAAGGGTTTTGATATGTAATAATTCAATCAAAATCCAAGTGAAATTAAAAGTGCCTTGTTTACCTCTCGCATCTTGTCAGGAGATAAGGTGGTAATTTTTTCTTGCAATCTTCTTTTATCAAGGGTTCGAATTTGCTCCAAAAGTGCAACAGAATTTTTTGGCAAATTATATCTGTCGGCAGGTAGTTCTATATGAGTAGGCAACTTTGCTTTGCCCAGCTGACTGGTGATCGCCGAAACAATCACCGTTGGAGAATATTTGTTGCCAACATCGTTTTGAATGATAAGCACTGGACGAACACCGCCCTGCTCGCTTCCTACAACAGGGCTTAAATCAGCATAATAAATTTCTCCTCTTCTTATTTGGTCGTGCATATCCTCCTGCGCTCTTTAAATCAATCAAATCGGCTTTTTCAAGTGGAGCAAGTTCTTTTTTGACTTTTCTATAAACCCCAATGAAAGTTTTTTGCTCCTCTACTAGCATAATATGCTCATCGTCGTTAAAATTTGCATTCAAAACATATGAAATATAGTCGCCATGTTCCTTTTCGACATTTTTAACCTTTTTATTCAATTCCTTTTTGATTTTTGTATGCTTTAACATCATTATCCCCTAAAAAAACAAAATTTAAACTCTTTTTTAGTTTGTTTTGAATTATTAAAATTATTACAAAAAAAAGCACTTTACGATGTAAAGTGTTGATGGGTGTTAAATTTAGATAAATTAAATAAAAACCATGATTTTTGGACAAGAACTGATATTTTTTGTTTTTTTAATCTTTTTTTGCTTAAAAAATTTTTATAAATCAATCATATTTATCTTTTAAAATCAAAAATCATATTTTTTTAAATCAACAAACATATTTATCTTTTAAAATCAACAAATAATCGCCACTGCTATAGCTGTGTGAGGAGTATGCGACAAAGAAATTTCAATATTTTTGCCGTTGTAAGACAGGTTATATTTTTCTAAAGCTTTGCCATGTAAAATTACAAACGGTTTTCCGCTTTCTTGGTGTGATAATTCAATATCTTTAAACACCACACCGCTCCCTTGTCCCATCTCAAGAGCCTTCATAACCGCTTCTTTTACGCAAAAAAGTGCACCAATTCTTTGCTTTCTTAAGCTTTGACAAGAAGATTTATTAATATATTCTTTCTCGCTCCCAAGGGCGATTTTATCGATAAAAGCATCGCTACAATCCACCCTCTCAATATCAATCATATCAATTCCTATCAACAGTCACTTCCTCCCATACCTTTTGAATAAGCCCATAATCAAAACCCTTGCCAGCCATATGATTATAGAACTTTTGTTTGGTTTTAAGATCAAATTCCTTGTTTTTGAGATATTTTTCAGCCTCTAAAACGGCTTTTTCTTCTTCATTTTCGTCGCTTAACAATTGGTCTATTTTTCTTTCAATTAAATCGGCATCAATTCCCTTTGATAACAGGTCGTATTTTAATTTCTTTCGACTTTTCTTTGGACATGAGTTTATATAGCTTTCGCAGAACATTTCATCATCAATATATCCGTAATCTTTTAACTTGTCAATCGCTCTTTTTATACATTCCCTTGGATAATCCTTACCCTTTAAGTAGTCAAAAAGCATCTTCTCACTTTTAATGGATTTTTCAAGTAAATTTAGACCTCTATTAAAACAGGCATAATCTCCATTTTCAATTTTTAACCTATCGAAAAAATCGTCTTCATAACTTTGACCGCTTTTTAGACAATATCGAGCCAGCACCTCGGCTTCAAAAATACCAAAGTGCTGGCTGTCTATGTATAAATGATAACGATTGCCATTTCCTATCTTTTTAATTTGTGTAATTTCTTTCAAGCTTACTCCTCAACTGGCAGAAGATGAGTGGTATGAAGAGAATAGAATTCCTCTTTGGTAATTTGAAACTCCAACCTGTCATAATATTTGCCACGATAGTAATAATAGTCCTTTATTTGACCTACTTGCTTATATCCTACTTTCAAAATTGACTTAATTGAAGCTTTATTAAAAGAAAAAATATTCCCGAGCAGAAACCTTAAATTAAGGACATTAAAAGCAAAATCTGAAATTAAAGTCAAGGCTTCGGTGCCATAACCTTTGCCTCTGTCTTCGATTTCGCCAATAAATCCGCCCACGGTTGCAAATCGGTGGGTATAATTTATCCTATTTAAAGAATAGGTTCCCAAAATTTTATCATCGCTCTTTCTGACAATATAGAATTGATAACAGTTGGAATTTTTGCAAGCCTTTTCCAAATAATCTCGCTCGCCAAGCTCAGTCATAATTTGCGGAATTGTTCCAAGCCCCCGTGCCAGGGTTTCGTCGTTGACCCATCTTGTAAAAAGCTCAACATTTTCCATATCAAGTGGCGACAAATATATATTGTCTCCCACCAACTTTTTGTATAACATAATTTTTCTCCCTTTCATTGATTTTTAAGCTTTGTTTTATCAAGAATAACAAAGCGAATTGTAAAGACTTGATAAATTTTAAGTTAAACATAACTATATTGATATCGTAAACTTGCCAATCAATAAATTTGTGTCCATTTTTATCTCATGGAGTACCCGACCAAACACTTTAGTCCAGCAACATTGATGCCACTTTTGAATATGCTCTGATAAGTCCTCCCGCTCCCAGTTTGATACCACCAAAGTATCTGACAACAACCAGCAAAACATCGTGGAGATCTTTTCTTTGTAAGACCGTTAGTATCGGTCTGCCAGCAGTCCCAGAAGGTTCTCCATCATCGACAGCTTTTTCAGAAAATGGATTGGTAATTCTAAACGCATAACAAATATGCGTGGCTTTTTTATGCTCTTTTTGAAGATCTTGAATTATTTCCAATACGTCATGCTGTGTTTGAATTGAAAAAAGATAACTATAAAATTTGGATTTCTTTTCGATTAGCAAACTTTCTTTGATCGCTTTCATGGTTTTAGTTTAATAAATTCCTCAAAATTTGTCAAAAATATTGCAAGGTTTATAATATTTTAATTATTTTGTCTATTTTGTCAAAACAACTTTAATAAAACTTTTCTTGCCCTTTTTTAAAAGGATGGAATCATTTTCAAAGTCACTTTCTTTTATTATTTGACTGAAATCGGTTATTTTTTTACCCGACATTGAAATGGCTCCGCCCTGAACAAGTCGCCTTGCCTCGCTTTTTGATGGTGCAAGTGCTGTTTGGCAGAGAAGATCACAGATATTGACACCTCCCGCGATATCGTTCTTGCTGATTTCAAAGATCGGCGCATCATCTCCGCCCTCAGTGAAAAGATTTTCGCTCATCTGTTTTGCCTTAATTGCATCCTCTTCGCCTCGAACAAACTTGGTAAGCTCAAAGCATAAAATTTTCTTCGCTTCTACGATATCTTCTGCTATCAATCTGCGTGCTTCATCCATTGGAAAATCAGTAAAAACTGAAAACATCATCAAGGTGCAAGCATCTGGAATCTGGTATACACCTTGATAGAAATCATAAGCCGAGATCTTGTTTTTGTCGATCCAGAGCGCCCCCTTTTCAGTCTTGCCCATTTTTTTGCCCTCAGGCGTTAAAAGTAAAGGATTTGTAGCTCCCACCATATTTCGCTCTTTTCCATCCTCAAAGCTAAGCTTTCTTGCAAGTTTGACACCCGCTGCTATATTTGCCCACTGGTCGGCGCCACCCCATTCCAAAGTGCAACCCTTCTCTTTATTTAAGTGCACAAAATCATATGCCTGCATTGGCATATATCCAAGTTCAAACAGAGACAAACCTCCCTCTTTGAGACGATTATCATAGATTTCGCTTGACAACATTTCATTGATATTAAATTTAGACCCTATTTCACGCATAAAATCGATATAATTTATATCCTTAAACCAGTCATAATTATTGACGATTTCGGCCTTGTTCTCTCCTTCAAAATCAAGGAAAATTGATAAACTTGATTTGATATTATCAATATTTCTTTGAATTTGCTCTTTAGACATTATTTTTCTTATTTCACTTCGCCCGCTTGGGTCTCCAATACAAGCAGTCGCTCCGCCCATTAGGAGATATACCTTATGTCCCGCCTGCTGAAATCTGCGCATGATAGCATAAGGCACACAGTGCCCGATATGCAAACTGTCAGCGGTTGGATCTGTCCCCTCATATAATGCGATAGGCTCGCCACTTTCGAGCATTTTCTTTAAAGCCTCTTCATCGGTGCACTGATATAAGAGACCTCTTTCTTTCAAAGTTTGAAATAATCCAGTATCAACTGCCATAATTTTCTCCTCTTTGTGATCATGAAATATAATCATTATTTTTATATATTTTTTAAACCACTATAGTATAGTATTTTAAAATTTTAAAGTCAAGAATTTATTTCCTTAAATTTTATTTATACCTTATTTCCAATCTATTGGACTTTCGCCATGTTCTTTTAAAAAGTTGTTGCACTTCGAAAAGTGACAACATCCAAAAAATCCCCGATAGGCTGATAGTGGACTTGGATGAGGCGCTTTTAATATAAGGTGCTGTTTGCCTATTAAATCACTGTAACTTTGTGCATATGAGCCCCAGAGCATAAACACAATCGGTTTCTCGCGTTTTCCCAAAAGTTCTATGATCTTTCTCGTCAAAATCTCCCAGCCTTTATCTTTGTGAGAGTTTGCAATCCCTCGGCGGACGGTCAAAACAGTGTTTAGAAGCAATACTCCTTGCTTTGCCCAACGTTCCAAATTTCCACTCCTTTGACACTGAATGTTTAGGTCGTTTTCAATCTCTTTCATTATATTGACAAGTGATGGTGGTATTTCCACATCATCTGGCACAGAAAAGGAAAGACCTTGTGCTTGGCGAGGCTCATGATATGGATCTTGCCCTATTATAACCACTTTAACATGGTCGTATGGAACATGATTTAAAGCATTAAAAATCTTTTCTTCGCTGGGATAAATCTCTCTTGTTTGGTATTCATTTTTTAAAAATTCTTGAAGTTTTTTGAAGTATTCACTGCTAAATTCATCTTTTAGTAAATCATACCAACTTTTTCTTATCTGTATCATGTTTTTATTATATAATATTTGATTTTCCAGGTCAAACATAATTTCAAAATAAAAAATTCGCTTGGTTTAGCGAATTTTATCCTCTTTATAACTCGAATTTTGATACACAGCCTGTTTTTTGACAACCGCACAAGCCCTCGCATGCCAAAGCATGCCAAAAAGCCTCCGGCTTTTTCCAAATTTGAACATAACGTTCAAATTTGGAGGGCTTGTGCGTTCCCATATTATTCAACAAATCAGCTATTAGTTTCAACTGCAACAGAAAGTGCGACAGTGGCACCAACGATAGGATTGTTCCCCATACCAATAAATCCCATCATTTCCACATGCGCTGGAACTGAAGATGAGCCTGCGAACTGAGCATCACAGTGCATCCTGCCCATGGTATCGGTCAGGCCATAACTTGCTGGACCGCATCTCATATTGTCGGGATGCAATGTTCTCCCCGTTCCACCACCAGAAGCCACTGAAAAATAGTTTCTGTCATTTTCAAAACACCATTTTTTGTATATTCCCGCAACTGGATGCTGAAATCTCATAGGGTTTGTCGAGTTACCAGTAATTGAAACATCAACTTTTTCATGTTTCATAATAGCCACTCCTTCTGGCACGTCATATGCCCCGTACACCTTAACTTTGCTTCTTTGCCCATTTGAAAAAGGCTGTTCTTTAACAATTTTAAGTTCTCCACTGTTATGGTCATATTCTGTTTGAACAAAGGTAAACCCATTGATTCGTGAGATAATGTAAGCGGCATCTTTTCCAAGACCGTTTAAAATGACATTAAGAGGTGATTTTCTCACCTTATTTGCCGAGGTGACAATGCCGATAGCTCCCTCCGCGGCAGCAAAGCTTTCATGCCCTGCAAGAAAACAAAAACTCTGCGTCTCTTCTTTAAGAAGCATACTTCCAAGCCTGCCATGTCCCAGTCCAATTTGCCTTTCATCGGCAACAGAGCCAAGCACGCAGTAGGCTTGAAGCCCTTCACCAAGCTTTAAGGCAACATCGCTTGCCTTTTTAATCCCGCATTTTAAAGCAATTGCCACTCCCAGCTCATATGCCTTGACAGCATTATCAAAACAAATTGGCTGGATACCTTTGACAATTTCCTCAACGTTGATTCCCGCATTAAGACTAATCTGTTTTGCCTCATCGAGTGATTTTATATCATATTTTTTCAATGTTTCATCAATTTTTGTCTTTTTAACCGTTATATCCATTACTCTGCCCTCCTTGGGTCGATAACACTCTTTGCATCTGCAAATCGGCCATAGGTTTTCGTTGCCTTTGCGATAGCCTCTTTTGGCTCTACTCCCTCACGAAGCGATTTCATAAGTGAGCCAATTGCGACATACTCATAGCCTATTATCTCTCCCCTCTCATCCAGAGCTTCCTTGGTGATGTACCCTTCTGCAAGATTTAAGTATCTTGTGCCACCATCCTGTTGAGAGTAGACCGTTCCAACATTGCTTGAAAGAGTTTTGCCAAGGTCTTCAAGTGCCGACCCCACTTCCAGTCCTCCTTCAGAAAAGGCCGATTGACTTCTTCCATAGACCAGTTGCAAAAAGATATTTTTCATTGCATCATTTATCGCATCACATACAAGATCGGTATTCAGCGCCTCAAGCAGTGTCTTTCCTGGCAAAATTTCGGCTGCCATAGCCGCAGAATGGGTCATGCCCGAGCAACCAATAGTCTCAACAAGTGCCTCTTTGATTATCCCATCCTTAACATTTAAAGTCAGCTTGCATGTACCTTGTTGAGGTGCACACATACCACAGCCATGCGAAAACCCGCAGACTTGCTTTATATCTTTTAATTGAATCCATTTTGCTTCCTCTGGAATAGGTGATGGACCAAAACCCGTTAAATTTCTTGGACAACTCATTATTTTTTCCTCCAAAGAATATTGTAATCAAAAATAATAAAAATTCAAAATATTTTATTGATTTTGAACAAAATAAACCTTACCAATTTATTTAAGTGAAATTTAAAAATAATTATTGTACAAAAGTCAATTTTGTATATTTTAGGGGTACTTTAGTATATTAATAATATATGAGCACATCAACAAAAGTACGAGAAAGCTTTGCAAAGAATCTTAAAAACATGCTGGCAGAGGCTGGAATAAAGCAATTTAAATTTGCTAAAATGGTGGGAGTAAGTCCCTCTTGCGTTTCAAAATGGCTTTTGGCTGAACGCGAACCAACCCTAGGCAATATTGTTAAGATACTTGAAATTTTGGAATGTAGTTTTGATGATCTGATCACAAATTACTAAAAATAAAGCTTTTTCGAGTAAAATTTAAAATTTTTTTTTAAAAAGCACATCTGCTTGGGGTTATTGATTGATTAT
This sequence comes from uncultured Clostridia bacterium, assembly GCA_944384495.1. Classification (GTDB taxonomy): domain Bacteria; phylum Bacillota; class Clostridia; order Christensenellales; family UBA1242; genus Caccovivens. Next base: position 2,423 of record CALWTP010000066.1, on the reverse strand, counting down.
GTGTTATACTATAGTACATATTCTTTTAAATATATGGATGAATGCTTGTCAAACGTTTCAATGATAAAAAAAGAACGGGAATCCAGCTAATTTAAACCATGAGCGGATTGTTTTTTTGTATAATTGATATGGAAATTAAAAAATTTGATATTAATGTTTTTTAATCCTATCTGCCTTTATACTGTTTTCTTCAATGTGAGCATAAAAAATATCGCCAAAAATTGTTATGGCGATATTTTTAAACTTGTACAATATTTTTAAACATTTGAAAATAATAATTTTTTTAATAATTTCTGATTTTATCCTCTAAACTTTTTATTTCTTATGCAAAGATTTTAACAAAATTAATTAAGCACCAACTTTTGTAAATACAGTATATTCAACATCCCCTATCATTTCAGTGCTTGGTGTAAAGTTTGTCTCGCTCTCAAGATATGAATTGTCATATGAGTTTACGATGTTTGTCGGAACCTTCACAGTCGTGGCATGTTGTAAAAGATTTCCACATATCCTATAACTTGCACCTGTTGCTCTTTCATAAATATTGTAGCCCTCAATTGTTACTATTGTCAAACTTGGTAAACCCCATTGGCTAAATGCAAAATTTTCTATAGTTTTCACTGTCTTTGGAATCGTTATTGAGGTGAGAGATGAGCAACCATCGAAGGCATAGTCTCCTATTGTCTGAAGTTGGCTGTTAGTTCCAAAGTTTACCGTTTGGAGAGATGAGCAATATTGGAAGGCATATTGATTTATCTCTGTGGTATCTGAGGCTAGAGTGACTGAAGTTAAAGTATCTCTTGCTACTGCTGGCGCTAATGCTATTTTTTGATTTTTTGTTTCATTGACATAGTAGTTTACATTGTCTATTGTCTCTATGCTTCCTACTTGTGGATTATCTGCTGTTACCACCTCTTTTGCATATTGTCCTACTCCTCCATTATCTGTACCTCCTGCTATGATATTAAGGCTACTATTGTTATAAACAATTGCAAGGGCAGAACAACCAGAGAAAGCCCGATCTTCTATACTTGTCACTCCTTCTGGTATTGTTATTTTGGTGAGAGATCTGCAACCAGAGAAGGCATAGCTTCCTATGACTTTAAGCTGGCTGTTTGGGCCAATATTGACAGTTTGTAATGCAGTAGTGTAGGCGAAAGTATAAGATGCTATTACTTCCAATGAATCAGGAAGAGAAACTTCAACAAGTGCAAAGATTGCACTTCCTATAATTTTCACTCCATCTGGAACTTGGTATGATGTGTCTGTCTTTCCTTCAGGGTATAAAATCAAAGCTGTTTTATCTTTGTTAAATAATACTCCATCTTGACTTGAATATGCAGTGTTGTTTTCATCAACATTGACAGTTGTTAATGCCTTACAATTAGAAAAAGATTCTACTCCTATACCTTTTACTGTCTCAGGAATTGTTATTGTGGTGAGAGATGGGCAACCATATAATGCACGACTACCAATAAATTTACAACCTTCTACAACATTAAATGTTGTCATATCATCTGTTGTTGTATCATAGAGGTACAAGTATGGATTTTCATCGTTTCCAATATATAAGCCCTCTTCATATTGGTTGCCATTTGTATATCCGTCAAGCGAAAAAGTACCAAGACTAATATATATCAAGCTATTTGGAATTGAAATTGTTCTTATTGCACTTCCAAAAGCTCTCTCCCCCACATACATTACTCCCTCTTGGATTTCAACTGATAAAGAGGTTCCATGTGCTATAAACGCACAATTTGAAACAACTCTTACATTTCCCGGAATTGTAATTGATGTAAGGTTGGAATCTCCATTTCCACCAGATGCAACTGCATTTATATATTCAACCGATGAAGGAATTTGATAACTTGTATCTGCTTTATTTTTTGGATAATATAATAAGGCTGTTTTATCTTTATTAAATAGTACTCCGTCTTCACTTGTATAATTTTGATTTGATTCGTCTACATTCACTGCAGATATATCACCAGAATAAACAAAAGCAAAATCATGAATATTTTTTACACTTGCTGGAATTACAATTTCAGTTGCTGTTACGTTAGAAAACGCTTGATTAGCAATTACTTGACAACTAGGATCTACAGCAAATGTTGTAAAGCTTGTGCCATCTGTGTCAATGAGGGCAAAGTAAGCTTCAGACTCAGTTCCAAGATATAGTCCACTGTTGCTTGTGTTGTATTGCAATGAGGTGCAACTTTGGAAAACAAAGCCTCCAATTCTTTCAACTGACTGTGGCAAAACCATTGTTGTCAAGGATTGACAACCAGAAAATGCTCTACTTGCAATATCTTTCAGCTGACTGTTTGTTGCAAATGTCACACTTCCTAGGGCTTGGCATCCACTAAACGCCCCAACGTCAATTGTCATCACACTGGCTGGGATTGTTATTGTGGTAAGTGAAG
>CALWTP010000065.1 GCA_944384495.1 uncultured Clostridia bacterium | reverse complement strand
CTTCACTTACCACAATAACAATCCCAGCCAGTGTGATGACAATTGACGTTGGGGCGTTTAGTGGATGCCAAGCCCTAGGAAGTGTGACATTTGCAACAAACAGTCAGCTGAAAGATATTGCAAGTAGTGCATTTTCTGGTTGTCAATCCTTGACAACAATGGTTTTACCACAGTCAGTTGAAAGAATTGGTTATAATGCTTTCAGCACCGCATTACAATACAATACAAGCAACAGTGGACTATATCTTGGAACGGAATCCGAACCATACTTTGCCCTTATTGACACAGATGGCACAAGCTTTACAACATTTACTGTAGATCCAAGTTGTCAAATTATCGCTGGTGGATCTTTTTTCTGGGTAACAGCGACAGAGGTTATAGTACCAGCAAGTGTAAAGAATATTCATGATTTGGCTTTTGGTGGACAAGCGGGAAACATTACTGCAGTAAATGTCAATGAATCCAATCAAAATTATGCAAGCGAAGGTGGAGTGCTATTTAATAAAGATAAAACAGCCTTATTATATTATCCAGAGAATAAAGCAGACACAAGCTATCAAGTCCCTGCATCTGTCCAGTACATAAATGCAGCTGCAGGAGCCAGTAGCCGTTCCAACCTTACATCAATTACAATTCCAGGCAATGTAAGAGTTATTTCAGATAGTGCGTTTACAGCACACAGAAATTCTCTCTCTGTTGACATCCAAGAGGGAGTCATGTATGTGGGTCAGGGTGCTTTTGCACACGGGAACATAACAGGAACAATTTCAATTCCAAATAGTTTGATTTACATTGGTAATAGTGCTTTTTCGCTTAACGGATATACAAATGGCAATCAATATGAAGAAGGCTTATATATCGGAAACGATGAAAATCCATACTTGTACCTCTATGATACAACAACAGATGATATGACAACATTTAATGTTACGGAAGGTTGCAAGTTTATTGGCTCTTATGCATTTGATACCTCTTCATTCACATCAGTCAATATTCCTTCAACATTAATAGGCTTTGGAGAGAGCCCATTCCATTTCTGTATGAACTTAGCTAATATCAACGTTGACGAAAACAATACGATGTATTCAAGTCAAGATGGAGTATTATTTAATAAAGATAAAACAGCTTTGGTTTTATATCCTGCAGGGAAAACGGAGACAACATACCAAGTCCCAGATGGAGTAAAAAAAATGATAACCGGCAGTTTGCAGTCATCTGCTCTAATTGAAGTGTCATTACCTGATTCATTAGAAGTAATAGGACCTTCTACTTTCGCCTCCACTACTACATTACAAACTGTCAATATTGGACCAAACAGCCAGCTTAAAGTCATAGAAAGCTATGCGTTCTCTAATTGCTCATCTCTTATCACAATAACAATACCAGAAGGAGTGACAAGTATAGGAGATCGGGCTTTCTCTGGTTGCTCATCTCTCACCTCAATAACGATTCCAAAGACAGTGACAAGTATAGAAAATTTTGCCTTTCAAAGTTGCTTATCTCTTACCACTGTGATTATTGAAAGCTCAGATATTTATGAATGTGCAACAGGTGCAAGTTATAGCATATGTGGAGGCCTTTTACAATATGCTCAGACGGTAAAGGTTCTGACAAGTATTGTAAACTCATATGAGAATTCATATCTTGAGAGCGAGACAAACTTTACACCAAGCACTGAAATGATAGGGGATGTTGAATATACTGTGTTTACAAAAGTTGGGGCTTAATATCCATTTAATCTTATCAAAATCTTTATTTGAAAAGTAAATAGTTAAGAGTATAAAATTAAAATAAAAGTTTATAAAAAAATACAATAAATATTTGTTAGTTACTTTAAAAAAATATCGTCAGAAATTAATTTTTGACGATATTTTTTAATATTTATTTATTTTTTATTTCATTACAAAAAGCTATATAATTTTAAACCATTTTTTTATAAATTATTAAACTACTTGTCTATTTTATACTGCCAATTTTTAGGCTATTTCCCTTTAAAACAAATTGAATAAAATAATTTAATGGCAACAATAAATTACATAATTTTACTAAAGTTAATAATTAAATATTTTTGGATTTTTTATTTTAATTTTTTAGAATTTACTAAATATTATTTAAAACTTTTATTTCGTTTTTCATTATATTCACTTAAAACGACCTTGTTTTCTTTTAAACTCCTTTGCACGTCAATGACCCTTTGATTGCTGGAGCCTTTGAAGCGAAGTGTTATATCTTTCAGCTCATCCACAAACTCGCCATCGACAAGTATATCAATATAAGAGAGCAGTTCTCTCGTCCAAGCACAGTGAGCACGGCTAGGGGCGAGCAGTTCGCTGTCAAACAAATATCCGCTGTAACACCAAATCGTTTTATCAGGGTAGGCCTTTTTCACTCTTTTGAGAAAAGGCAAGAGGACTTTTTGATTGGCAGGCTCCATAGGCTCTCCGCCAAGCAAGGTCAGTCCATTGATAAAGTCTGGTTTCAAAGATTGTAAAATTTGATCTTCCACCTCTTGCGTAAATGGCTTGCCATAGTTAAAATCCCAGGTTTCAGGATTAAAACAATTTTTGCAGTGATGAGTACAGCCACTGACGAAGAGGCTTGTTCGCACACCTTCGCCGTTGGCAATATCGTGGTATTTTATATTTCCGTAGAACATCTGTTTGTTGCTCCTTTCATACTACAAGTGTAGTACTCTATCTCTAATTTCTTGAGTTCTGCCTTGATTCCAGAACTGGCTTCCGATATATCCACAAGTTCTTCTTGCGACATTCATCTTGGTCTGATCACGGTTTTTACAGTGTGGACATTCCCAGAGCAGTTTGCCATCTTCCTCCACGATCATGATCTCACCATCGTAGCCACAAACTTGACAATAGTCACTCTTGGTGTTGAGCTCTGCGTACATAATGTTGTCATAGATATACTTGATCACTTGCAATACTGCCTCAAGGTTGTCCTGCATGTTTGGAACCTCAACATAGCTGATAGCCCCGCCCGGACTTAATGCTTGGAACTCGCTTTCAAGTTTGAGCTTGCTGAATGCATCGATATTCTCTGTTACATGCACATGATAGCTGTTTGTGATATAGCTCTTGTCTGTCACCCCAGGGATAATTCCAAATCGTTTCTGAAGGCACTTTGCAAACTTGTAGGTTGTGCTCTCAAGTGGGGTGCCATAGAGTGAATAGTCAATATTTTCAGCCTGTTTCCATTTTTTGGTAAACTCATTGAGCTTTTTCATGATTTGAAGGCCAAGCTCTTCACCTTCTTTTTCTGTTAATTTCTTTCCATTAAGATAGTAAACCGTTTCCCATAATCCTGCATATCCAAGCGAAATCGTTGAATAACCGCCATACAAGAGCTTATCAATCTTTTCTCCCGGTTTTAGCCTTGCAATTGCTCCATGTTGCCAAAGGATAGGCGCAACATCGCTCACCGTACCTTTGAGACGGTTATGTCTTGCCTGAAGCGCTTCATGGCAAAGCTCAAGTCGCTCTTCAAGTATTTGCCAGAATTTTTTCATATCTTTTCCGCTTGAAAGGGCAGCGTCGACAAGGTTGATGGTGACAACTCCTTGATTGAATCGTCCGTAATATTTTGGATTGCCATGCTCGTCAACATATGGCGTAAGGAAACTGCGACATCCCATACAAGGATAACAATGTCCATTGCCATTTTTGTCAACCTTAAGTTCAAGCATCTTTTTCTCGCTGATATAGTCAGGTACCAGTCTTTTTGCAGTACATTTTGCAGCAAGACGTGTCAGATAATAATACTTGCTCTCTGGATGAATATTGCTCTCTTCAAGCACATAGACAATCTTAGGGAAGGCGGGTGTGATTGCCACACCTTGCTCATTTTTTACACCGTCATAACGCTGTTTAAGAGTCTCCTCAATAATAAGAGCAAGGTCCTCTCTTTCTCTTTCATTCTTCGCCTCACCAAGGTATAAAAATTCAGTCACAAAAGGAGCTTGTCCATTTGTTGTCATTAAAGTTATGACCTGATACTGTATCGTCTGCACACCTTTATTGATCTCTGCACGAACTCGCTTTTCAGTTATTTGATCGATAAGTTTTGGGTCTAGTTGTGCATTTGCCTCTTTTAATTCCTCTTCGACCTCTTTTCTGATCTTTTGTCTTGATATATCAACAAATGGTGCTAAATGAGCAAGACTTATACTTTGACCACCGTATTGACTTGATGCCACTTGAGCCACAATCTGAGTTGCAATATTGCAAGCTGTTGAAAAAGAGTGTGGTTTTTCAATAAGAGTATTGGAAATAACCGTTCCATTCTGAAGCATGTCTTCAAGATTTACAAGATCGCAGTTGTGCATTCTCTGAGCAAAATAGTCAGCATCATGGAAGTGTATAATACCTTCTGCGTGGGCATTCCAAATATGCTCTGGAAGCAAAAATCGTTTTGTAAGGTCTTTGCTGACTTCTCCCGCCATATAATCTCTTTGAACACTGTTGACAGTTGGATTTTTGTTGCTGTTTTCTTGTTTGACTTCCTCATTTTGGCAGTCGATCAGCGAAAAAATTTGTTTGTCTGTGGTGTTGACCGCTCTTGCAAGTTGTCTGGTATAGCGATATGTGATATAATTTTTAGCAACTTCAAAAGCGCCTTCGCCCATTATACCATATTCAACAAAATCTTGAATTTCCTCAACGCCAACCGCTCTTCCCATAGCCTCACATTCCTTGGTAACATGGCTTGTGATGCTCTCGATTTGCTCCTCGCTAAGCCTTTTGGATAGGTCGTCAATTGAAAGATTTGCCTTCGTGATTGCATTTTTGATTTTGTTGCCATCAAACTGCATTTCTTGACCATTTCGCTTTATAATTTTCATGATTTTTCCTCCCTTTAGCATATGTCTAAATATATGTCGTCAATGAAAATTTTAGACAAATATTTGACTTTCTATGGGAATTATACTACAATTTGCATATAAATATTGTTGTTTTTACAACATTTTGGAGAAAATTTATGGATTTTTTAAATGATTTTAAGAGGTTGTCCATATTTAGCGATGTTACAGAAAATGACATACTAGCAATGGCACACTGCTTCAATATTAGGATAAAATATTTTTCAAAAAATTCGATCATAATCAATTCTTCTCAGTCCTTAAACGATGTGATTTTGATTGTGAAAGGGGGAGTAAACGTTGAAAATTGGACATCCAGTGGAGATATATCAATTGTGATGAAGCTTAGGGATGGCGATCTTTATGCACTTGAGGGAGCTTTTGGGCAAGAGGAAAAATATTCTGATGAACTAAAGGCCACAGAGAAGACATGCGTGGCATTTTTAAGCAAACATAGACTTTTGTCTCCTTGCGAGAATCGATGCAAAAGGCATATTCAGCTTATACGGAAATTGATGTCAGTGGTTGCCAATAAAAACTTTCAGCTCCTTGAAAAAATTTCTATATTATCCAAAAAGACCATTCGTGAAAAAGTCTTAACATATCTTTATCTTCAAAGCGGTCAAGACAGCTCAAAATACTTTGAAATACCCTTCAATAAAACTGAGCTTGCTGGATTTTTAGCGGTCGACAGGAGTGCTCTTTCAAGCGAACTTAACAATCTTAAAAAAGAGGGAGTAATTGATTTTGATAAAAAAAGATATAAAATATTAAATTTTAAGAGATATGACTATCTATCAAATAAACAATAAATTAAGATATGTTTATAGATTTTAAAAAATATTCAAAAATGTCGAATTTTATTAAAATATATATTGAAAATATCGCTTATGTGTGATATCATAGCTATGTAAGAGGAAAAATTATGCAACAGACAGAAAACATACACAACAGAATCATGTGGCGAGAAAAAGTATTTCAATATATTGTTAAAAATCCAGGGAATTTTGACAGTATTAAACAAAGTCTTAGAGCAATTGTTCCTTCGAAGAAGAAATTAAGCACAGCAATAGACGATCTGATGAGGGATAAGAGGATAATTATAAAAAATAGAGAAATCAGGGTTAATGGCGATAAAATATTAGATGGTCGTTATTTTAAAAATGGAAAAAAGCAGTATGTTTTGGCTGGTAATAAACTTGAGAGATATGATTTTAATCCCAAGGCAGAGCTTGGCTTTATAAAAAATGGACAAAAGGTCAAGGTTGCCATCAGTATATATGAAAATAGATTTGAACCCATTATAGTTGAGAAAATTCAGGGAAATTTATCATCCGATTTAGACTTAACAGACAAAGACTCAGACGAAAATGATATATTTGAGCATGTCATCGGACGAGTTATGAAGAGCGATCATGACAACTTGATTTTTATTCCAAATGATAGAAGAAAATTCAAACAGAACATTGTCATCACCAATGATAAGAAAACGCAAGGGGCTTTTCAAGATAAAATATGCAAACTTCGAATTTTGTCAAATGAGAGAAGCGACCAACCTGCGTATGGTTTTATTGAGCAAATTTTAGGGGAGGCTGGCAATCCTGTTCAAGAATATGATATCATCGCCTTAAGCCACGGCGCTCAAATGAACTGGGATGATGCTACTGTCGCAGAAGAGATTAATAAAGCACCGCTGGAGGTCAATCCTGCAAACTATAATCTGGTAAGTGAAGGTGAAGATTTTTCTCAAGATGTGGACGGCAAAGAATCCATTGTTGATCTTCGGGGATTAAATTTTACCACAACGGACCCAGCAGATTGTAAAGATATGGACGATGCAATATATTCCACATTTGATAAAAAGGGAAATTTGGAAGTATACACAGCTGTCGCAAATGTGTCAAAGTACATCGCTTTGACAAGCGAAATAGGAAAGAGGTATTTGAAGGCATCGTTTACCCAATATGCACCCAACAAAGCCTATAATATTTTACCGCCACAGTATTCGACCAATATTTGTTCGCTCAATCCAAATGTAGATCGATTGGCACTTGTTATAAAAACAACCATTGACAGCAAGAGCGGACTCCCTAAACACAGCGAGATTTTTGATGCCTTGATTTGCAGTAAAGAAAAATACAGCTATGAGGAGGCTCAAAAGATTGTCGATGGAAACCAAACACTCAAACTGGATGTTCTGAGAGAAAAAGTAATAAAAGGGGAAGAGCTTTCAAAAGATGAACAGGTTGTAATGAATTATCATGCGAGTAAAATATTGGATAAGGGTTTTAAGAAGCGAAACATGATAAAATTTGACTCGCAGGGTGAATATGAAGTGAAATTCAATAAAGATATGTCAGATATTGTGGATATTGTGTCAAGTGAACATATTGACTATCATCAGGTCATAGAGAATTTTATGATTACTGCAAATGAAGCAACAGCACAGTATGCACTCAAACATGGAATACCAAACATTTATAGAGTACATGATAAACCAAATGAGGATAAACTGGCTCAAGCGGAAGAATTTTTCCAATTTTTAAATATTCCTTTTGATGGTGATTTGTCTCCAACTGGATTACAAAAAATTTTACAAACAGTTGAAGGGACATCCATGCAAAAGGCTGTAAACGAATTTTTGATTCGCATGCAAAGTAAAGCACAGTATTCAATTTCTCCAAATCCAAAAGAGAAAGGATATATCTCTCAACATTCGAAGAAAAAAGGCACAAAAAAAGCAAAAAACAAGGAATTTAGCGATGCAATCAATGCATTAGACCAATAAATAAGCCATTTTGGACTTCAAAGCGAGCACTATTCTCATTCAACTTCACCAATTCGACGCTTGCCAGACTATGTTACCCATTATAATATTTTGGCACATATCAGGGGAAGAAAATTGTTAGATGAAAAAACTGTCAATGATCTAGCAAGCTGGGCTAATATTAGGCAAGACCAGACTGATATGGCTGAAAGGGAATTTATTGAGCTTAACAGTGCGATATATTGCGAACACCATATTGGTGATATTATGCGTGGACAGATTTCAGCCTTCAAAAAACCTGAAAACAGTATTGGCGCAGAAGATGTTGTTGTCATTGTTGAAAACAATGAAAAAGGCATCAAGGTATCCATACCACTCAGTGATGTTTTAAGCTATACTGGAAAGCGAGGCTCAAATATTGGTTTTTCAAAATCAGGATGCGCAATTATCAATAAGGAAAGCGGAGCACCCGTTTTAACAATTTGTCAAGAGGTGCCATTTAAAATTATTGAGGCCAACAGAATTTCAAGAGAGATTAAAGCAACTTGCAATCTTGAAATAGAAAAAAACTTCGCACGCGGAGAAATAATAGGCCACTATCCTAATAAAGGCAAGAGCTCATCGGCAACGCATAAAAAACAGAGAATGCTTGCTAATAGAAAATATAATAGTGCAAAAAAAGAAGAGGAGCAAAATAAGAATAAAAATACAAACCAAAGCAAAGGCTCGTGGAGTAAGGAGAATAGTGTACGTTATAGGAATATGTCTCCAGTGCAAATAGAAACAAACAATAAGAGAGATTGCAAACGACATAAACATAAGAGATTGGAAGTAAAAAATGATAGCTTATACAGGGACGGGATTGATCTCTATACAAATGCAATCGATTATAATGAACAGGAGAGCTAAAAAGCAAAAATAGACCATTTGAAGCGAATCTCCTTAAAATGTCCAGCTTTTTAGGGTGCACACCACCATATGGTGTGCATTTTTTATAATTTTTGTTAAATGATACCATGAATTAGCAAAGTTTGATTATAAAAATTTACTTCAAAATATCTAAGTTGAAATAAAATACAAGTGCTTAGTTTTTATCAGAAGCCTAGGCAAGCACAACGAAGTTATATTTCGAATGAGGGTAACATCTATTCAAACCATGCCATGAAAGTTGGAAGCATATCATATTGCATGAATTTATCAAAGTTTTATGACAGTCAAATTTTAACATCAGACAATTTGTTATAATAATATTTATTTTGAGTATAGAATTTATTTGACAAATATTTTTATTTGTTGTTAAAATATCAAAGAGAATTTTATAAATCTATCAAAAAACGCAAACATTTATAGTGACTATATTTAATAAATATATTACAAAAATCAGTGTTTTTTTATCACTATTATAAAATTTTTTAAAAAAGATAAATATTTTTTGTATTGACAACTATATTAAATTGGAGAGGAAAATGAACAAATATAATTCGAAGTCATATTTGAAAGTCTTAGACAAATACTTTAGAGGTGCAAACTATTTATCTGTAGCCCAGCTTTATTTAAAAGATAATCCTCTCCTGTTTGAACCATTAAAGCCAGGAGATGTTAAAAAGGTCATTTTAGGCCATTGGGGCACCATTCCTGGGCAAAATTTTATCTATGCGCATATGAACCGGGTTATATGCAAATATGATCTTGATATGATTTTAATCTCTGGGCCGGGTCATGGTGGAAATTTTTTCCTTGCCAATTGTTATCTTGAAGGATCTTACAGCGAGACATATCATGACATATCGCAAGACAGACACGGACTTACCAAGTTTTGTAAACAATTTTCTTTCCCGGGTGGAGCATCAAGTCATGTGGCACCTCAGACTCCTGGTTCTATCCATGAAGGAGGGGAGCTTGGCTACAGTCTTTTGCATGGGTATGGTGCCGTTTTTGACAACAAAAATCTTATTGCTGTGGTCGTTGTAGGAGACGGCGAGGCTGAAACCGGTCCTCTTGCAACCTCTTGGCAGTCAAATAAATTTATAAATCCAAAAACAGATGGGGCGGTATTGCCAATATTACATCTTAACGGTTATAAAATAAGCAATCCAACCGTTCTTGCCAGAATTGACGAAAAAGAGCTAAAATCATATTTCAAAGGCATGGGCTATAAACCTTTCATAGTTGAAGGAAAGAACACCTTTGCTCTTCATAAAAATATGGCAAAGGCGATTGATAGATCAATCAAAATTATCAAAAAAATTCAACATGATTTCAGAGAAGGAAAAACAAGCGAGCGCCCAATCTGGCCAATGATAATTTTAAAGACAAAAAAAGGCTGGACTGGACCAAAGATTGTTCAAAACAAATTGATAGAGGGTTCTTTTAGATCACACCAAATACCTCTTGCTATTGATGATGAACAAGATTTAAAAATTCTAGAAAAATGGCTCAAAAGTTATAAAATCGAGGATGTTTTTGACCAAAATTACAAAATTAAACGTGAAATTTCTGCAATATTACCAAAAGGCAACAAGCGACTGGGAAGCACTCCTTATGCAAATGGAGGCCTGCTTTTAAAAGATCTTATTTTGCCGGATGCCAAAGAGTATGCAGTTGATGTTAAATATCCAGGATCGACAAAGGCTCAAGATATGCTAATATTAAGCAAATACATTTCACAACTGATGAAATTAAATTTACCAAATAAAAATTTTAGGGTTTTCAGCCCAGACGAGGCTATGTCAAATAGGTTATATCATATTTTTGATGAAGAAAATCGAGATTTTAATGGGAAAATTTATCAAACTGATGAGTTTTTGTCCCATAATGGTCGCATTATGGACAGCTTTTTATCTGAACATGCCTGTCAGGGCTGGCTTGAGGGTTATCTTTTGACGGGTAGACATGGTGTATTTGTAAGCTATGAAGCTTTTGCTAGAGTGGTGGATTCAATGGTATCTCAGCATGCAAAATGGCTTAAAAATTGCAATGAAATCGACTGGCGTGCTCCAATCTCGTCGTTAAACTTGCTATTGACCTCAAATGTTTGGCAACAGGACCATAATGGCTATACACATCAAGATCCAGGCTTTATTGATCATATAATGAACAAAAAAGCTGATATTGTTAATATTTATCTTCCTCCAGATGCCAATTCACTTTTGGCAGTCTATCATCAATGTCAATCAAACAAAAATAAAGTGAATACCATTATTGCCTCAAAGCATCCAAGTTTACAGTGGCTTGACTGGGAAAATGCGGAAAGGCATTGCCAAAAGGGTATAGGAATATGGGAATGGGCCTGCCATGGAAATCGAGAAAAGCCAGATATTATAATTGCGTGTGCAGGCGATACTCCAACTGTTGAGAGTGTGGCATTTGTCAGCCTTGTAAAAGAGCTTGCAAATGATATCAGCGTTCGCTTTATAAACGTCGTTGATCTTATGACCTTAGACAAAGATCATCCTCATGGACTGGATGATGATGAATATAATTCTTTGTTCCCAAAAGGTGTTCCAATCATTTTCAACTTTCATGGATATGCAAAAGTGGTGTCTTACCTACTATATAAACGCGGGCATAGAAATTTTATTGTAAAAGGTTATCAGGAAGAGGGATCAATTACCACCGCATTTGATATGCGTGTAAAAAATGAAATCGATCGATATCATCTTTTAAAAGAACTTGTAAAGATTTTAAAACTTGGCTCCAAAGGTGAGATGATAGAACAATATGCTGATAAAATGCTTGCCAAACATGATAAATATATAAGACAACATGGCACCGACATGCCACAGGTTGCAAATTGGAAGTGGAAAAAAGATTGATTTGGAATAGATAGATAATATTTATTAAATATTTATTTTGTCAGCAAAATCTTAAGCCACCAAACTTTGCACACAGATTTTAAATGAAATTTAAAAGCCTAAATGATATTTGAGATAAGACTATTTTAGGCTTTTTTTGATCGGTTTTTATTTTTAAAAGCAGAAATGAAATATAAAATTACATTTTTGTACACACAATAAAAGCTGCCCACTTGAAGATGGCTGTCTCATTCTTTAAAAAGTAATTTATTTAAGGTTAATTTTATATTTAATTCAATTGCATGTTATAGCTTACTTTATGCTTTAAACGCGAATATTTATTGAATTTAGTCAAAACGACATAAATTGAGTAATTTAATGTGAAATATTATAAAATACCTAATTAATCTTTTTCGTATCTTGTTTTTAAACTATGAATTAAAGACTCTGGCCAACAATAAAACCACTTGTCCAGGCCCATTGCAAATTATATCCTCCACATTCTCCATCAACATCACAAATTTCGCCACAAATGTATAGATTTGGATTTCTTTTTGATTGCAGATTTTCGTCAAAATCGTTTAAGTCAAAACCACCACTAACAACTTGGGCATTATCAAGATAACCTTTGACTTTAAAGTCAAGGTTTTGAATTATATCACAGAGTTTTAAAATTTCTTCTTTTGTTAAATCAAGAGAGTTTTTGTTTTCGTCAATTTTTGACCTTGTCAATATTTCATACCCAATCGCCGAAGCAAATAGTCCATCAAAAAATTTTGGAATAGGTACGTCCAGTTTAGTTCGTTCTTTTAGCATTTTGTATAAGTCTTTCACGCCAAAATCAGGAAGAAGATTTATGACAAGCTTTCCATTAAATTGCTTATACCTTGAAAAAATCGTGGACACATTAAATATCACAATACCACTAAGCCCATTTTCCTTAAAAAGAACTTCACCTTTATCTTGCTTGCATGCACCCGTGTTTAAATAGGCGCGGACCAATACATTTTTTACTTTTATATTTGCAAGCCCTCTTGAAACGTCTCCTTTTAATCCTACAAGGCTTGGCATGAGAGGGGAGGATTTTAAATCAAGATTTTTAATAATCTCATTATCAATTTTTCCCATTGCAAGGACGATTTTGTTGCAGACATAGCAATCCTTGTCAGTGGTAATTTTGTATCCATTGCCTTCTTTTTCAATACTCAATACTTTTTCTTCTAAAAATAAATCCACACCTTTCTTTTGTAAACCATTTTCGATAACGGAAGTGACGGATTTTGCAGTGTTGGACAGTGGATAGAAACGACCATCCTCATCACAATAACACACGAGCCCAATTTTTTCAAAAAAATCTAGGGTTTTTTCATTATCAAAGCGAGAATAGTAGTGATCAATGTCACGATTATAAAATTTGCTTGAGATATTTTTATTGGTAATGTTGCATCTTCCGTTGCCTGTCGCCAAAAGTTTTTTTGCGATTTTATTGTTGTTGTCAATGATTGCAATGCTTTTTTGGCTACAGCTTAGTGCGCACATTGAACCGCTTGCACCGCCTCCTAAAATAATAATCTGATATTCTTTCATTTTATCACCTATAAAAAATATATCAAATTTTATTCAATTTTGCAATCATTCCAGGCTGCCAAATCTTAAATTAGCGTATTTTTGAAATTCTTTTCACTTTTAAATATTCCATAAACCCACTCACTATTAGTTTTAGTGGTATTGAGCCTTAACATATGCACATGCTCTGGAAATATTTCGGCTTCTATTATCTCTACTTCTTTCCATTTGCACAAACTTCTTAGAATTGCACCTATTTCTCTCCTTTTTTGATTAAAAAACATTTTTCGCCAATACTTTGGTGCAAATACAATATGATATTTGCAATTCAGGAAATATGTGCTAAACTATTAATGGTTTCTTTTGACATAATAAACTTCTTTTGTGTAAAAAATTTTGTTGTTAGGCTACAGCATATTCTATCGCAAAAGGAGTTATTTGTTCATCGGTAAACCTAAAATGAACCCCCAGACCATCTGGGGGCTTTATTTAACAAAAAAAAGACAAACAACGGGATGTTCTTTGTCTTTTATTGGTTTAAATCAGAAATGTTTATTCTTTATTTTCAGGTTCTTCTGCGGCTTTTTGTTCTTCTACTTTTGCTTCGGTAGTTTGTGGAGCTTCTACTGTAGCAGTGCTTGTTGTGGTGTTATTAGTGTTTGCATCAGCTGCTGCAACTTTTGAATTCCGAGCGAGATCAACCATAATAAGTGTTCCAGCCACAATCAAAGCAAGAAGAATTATAAATGAAAGAACATTAAATCCAGAAGCAAAGCCAATCAAAATCAATACACCAAGCAAGCAATCAAATACAAAGCTGGCAATAACTGCTCCTCTTTTCTTAGAAAATTCTGCTCCTTCAAGTTTTATTCTTGTAATGCCAACAGATGCAACAACGACTCCAGCTATACAGAATGCAAGCATAAAGATCAAAAGCACAATCATCAATATAACGATTGAATCTGCAATATCTGTTGGATCGCTTGATGTTCCTGGAATCAAAGCAATGAATGCAACCAAAGAAATCAAACATGAGATTGCAAGAATCGCAAATGCAAGAATATTAATGATAAGACCTGCAAGCATCAACGGCTTTTTGATTGAAG
Source organism: uncultured Clostridia bacterium (assembly GCA_944384495.1). Lineage (GTDB taxonomy): Bacteria > Bacillota > Clostridia > Christensenellales > UBA1242 > Caccovivens. The sequence goes on along the minus strand of CALWTP010000065.1, from coordinate 825 downwards.
AATTATTCATTTTCCCTCCTTTTAAGGTAAGTATATTCATATTGATCTATTTTGTCAACTAAAAATGCTGTTTTTCATAGATATAATCAGGACATATTGACAATATATTATAAAAAATTCAAATAATTCTGTTTTGTGTGATTGACTGAATGTGATTTTATCGTTTAAAATATTATATCGGAGGTATAATGAAAGGCGTGATTTTATCGGCTGGCAAATCTAGCAGACTTAGACCGGCAACTTTGGCAATTGGAAAAACAAATCTTCCTATTTATGACAAACCGCTAATATTTTATTCACTCAGCCTTATGATAGAGTGCGGAATTGATGAAATTTATATAGTTTGCAATAGTCGTGATCAAGGGATATTTAAATCCTTGTTAGATAGATTTGATCAGTATATAAAAATAAATTTAGTCACTGAAAATCATGCTTATGGCTCTGCCTATGCTTTGAATGCAGTAAGAGATTATTGTGGTGACGATAATTTGCTGCTGTTATTTGGCGACAACTTGTTTATTGATAAAGATTTGCCAAAAAAAGTGGAAGAGAATAAAGATAGACTTAATGGAGTTTGCGTTTTTGCTTTAGAAAAAGAGGATCCTCGTCGTTATGGAGTAATTGAAAAGGATGACAATGGTAAAATAATCTCTATCGAAGAAAAACCAGAACATCCGAAAGGAAATTTGATTATAAGTGGCCTTATGATGTTTAGGCATGATGTCTTTGATAAAATTCAACTCTTGACGTTGTCTAAAAGAGGGGAATATGAAATCAGCGATTTACTCAATATTTATATTTCCCAAAATAGGGCAATGGTTATAG
>CALWTP010000064.1 GCA_944384495.1 uncultured Clostridia bacterium | reverse complement strand
AAGTCTTGTCTGCTATTGCCTTTGTGACATGACCTTCACCTAATACCTGTGCATAGTCACGTCCCCTTTTTACAAGTCTATTTGCAATTCTTGGTGTGCCTCTTGATCTCTTTGCGATTTCAATGCTGGCCTCGTGGTCAATGTCAACTCCTAAAATTTTTGCCGACCTATTGATTATAATTGATAATTCTTCAGTCGAATAAAGTTCCAACCGACAAATTACCCCAAATCTGTCCCTAAGAGGGTTTGTAAGCATACCAGCTCTCGTTGTGGCACCAATTAAGGTAAAAGGCTTTATCTTAAGACGCATGTTTCTCGCCGAAGGACCTTTGCCTACAATAAAATCTAAAGCAAAATCTTCCATAGCCGGATATAAAATTTCCTCTACTGCTTTATTTAATCGATGAATCTCGTCAATGAATAAAACATCATTTTGGTTAAGATTTGTAAGAATGGCTGCAAGGTCAGCTGCATGTTCAATTGCAGGACCCGATGTGACCTTAAATTGAGAGCCAAGTTCATTTGCAATGATATGCGAAAGTGTTGTTTTCCCTAGACCTGGAGGGCCATAAAGAAGGACATGATCAAGACTTTCTTTCCTATTTTTAGCAGCTTGTATATAGACTGAGAGTGCTTCTTTGACTTTGGTTTGTCCGATGTATTCATCAAAGGAATTGGGTCTAAGAGAGTTTTCTATTTCAGCATCGGTAAGATTCTTACTGCTTGTTATAAATCTGTCATTCTCTTCCATTATCCTTGATACCCCCTTAATGATTTTGAAATAATTTCCTCTGCTGTTGCATTATTTGATGCATGTGCCCTTGCAAGTTTGTAAGCTTCATTTTTATTTATTCCGAGACTTATCAAGGTATCGGTAGCCATTTGTACTGCACTTTCATCGTAGTCAAAATCAAGCTCATAATCATCTTCAACCGGCATATCATTTAATTTGTCTTTTAACTCAAGACAAATTCTCTCAGCAGTCTTTTTTCCCAACCCTTTGATTTTGGATAGTAATTTGCTATCTTCTTTCATTATTGCTACCACAAGGTCAGACAATGATAGTCCAGACAAAATACTTATAGCCATTTTGGGCCCAACACCACTTACCGTGATTAATCTAAAGAATAGGTCCCGCTCTTCAGTCGAAGAAAAGCCATATAAAGATACATCATCTTCTCTTACCGCCAAATGAGTAAAAACTTTCACTGTTTCACCTGGCAGAGGCAGTGATGATAATGTATTTGCGGAAACTGTTAATTCATAACCAACACCGTTTACATTTAAAATCAGCACACTATCTCTTTTTTCTTCAATTATTCCAATTAAAAAAGAAATCATACTTTATCCTCTTTTATACTTTATTTTGATTGAGTACTGAGCTTGTTTGGCTGTGACAAATAGCAACAGCTAAAGCATCAGCAGCATCGTCGGGCTTGGGTATTGTGCTCAGTCCAAGTATAGCTTTAACCATATATTGAACCTGGGCTTTTTCGGCTCTTCCTTGCCCTGTTAGGGCTTGCTTGATTTGAAGTGGTGTGTATTCATAGATGTTCCCACAATATTTTTGACAGGTAAGAATGATAACTCCCCTCGCCTGTGCAACTTGAATGACAGTTTTTTGATTTTTGAAATAAAACAGTTCTTCTATTGCCACCACATCTGGTTTAAATTTTTCAAATAAAAATTTAAGACTTGCCTCTATCGCCTCAAGTCTTATAGGAAGAGAGTCGTCTTTTGGAGTTGTAATAGTACCATAGTCAAGCATCATATTTGATTTGGAAGTGTCAATAATTCCATAGCCAATAATTGCATAACCAGGATCAATACCCAAGATAATCATATATTTATTTTACTCTATAAATATAGATTAGTCAATTAAAACAAAAAAAAAGCTGTAAATATCAGCTTCAGTGTGTCGACAAATTAACAGACTGTAGAGAAATAAGCGTAGGCTTGTGCTCGAAAAGTGGCTTAGTCACTCTCTATGGGGTGTCCCGAAAATCGTAAGATTTTTGGGGAAAAGGAACAAACGAGCGAATCCGCGTAAAATTACATGGTAATTTTCGCTTGAGCGTAGTTTGTGACGCAGGCCAGGAGTTTAGTACACCTAAATGACTGGTTTTGGGCTTTTATTTGGGGACCCCATAAATGCATGGACATTTATGGGAGAGGAAAAGGCGAGCATTAATCTCAAGTTGTTTTTAACAACTTGACCAAAGCGTAGCCTTTGACGAGACACTGCAAGAAAAATTACAAATAATTTTTCGGTCGCGACGTTTGTCTACAGTCTGAAGCTGTAAATATCAGCTTTTTTAATCAATATTTCGTTCTTCTTGATGGGCAAGATTTGATTTGTTTTTAATTTTAGAAGTTTGTGGAAACAAAGATATTTGATTGTTTTGACAAACATATAAAAACACCGTGTCATCTTTACTTGAATTTTGAGCTTGCTCACCAAAATTAACAAGTTGATATTTGTTTTTATCTTTCAAGGTTGACTCTTTATTTATGGCTTTAGGATTGCTAATATTCAAAGATTCCAGATACTCTTCTCTCTCATTTTCCCAATCATTATACCATCCAAATCCCATATATACCTCCAAACAGATAAATGATAACATACTTTAAGCCATTTGTCAATACCGCGTTTGTGTGGTTGACAACTCTCAACAAGGCTAGCTAAACCAAATTGGTTGCTGCTGATGGTTTCTCGAAGGAAAATACAAGAATGACAAAACTGAAAATTATCGAACAATTTCTTTAAAAAACCGAGTGATTGCCCAGTTTAATTATCCAGAATTAATCCTTAAAGCAAAGGCACATTGCTTCTTTCATGCCTATTAAATTTGCGTAAAGCCCTGCCAAAAATAAAACGTTATTCCAAATTTACGTTATGATAAACTTGCTGTACATCATCGAGATCTTCAAGTGCATCGATCATTCGATTAAACTTTGCCAATTTATCTTCATCTAAATCAACATAGGAATCTGGCATTAAAGTGGTTTCTGCATTTAGCACGTTGTAACCCAATTTGGTCAACTCCTCACTCATCCGCGTATGGTCATTTGGATTTGTAATTACTTCGAAAGAGTCGTCATATTCATTGATATCAACAGCTCCATTATCAAGAGCGGAAAGCATTAATTCATCGCTGTCAATATTTTCTGTTTTTTCAACTTCCACGACTCCTTTACGCGCAAATAAATAGCTTACGCATCCGGTTGAGCCCAAAGACCCACCATGTTTATCAAATGCATGACGAACGTCCCCGGCGGTTCTGTTTTTATTATCTGTCAAGCACTCGACGATAACAGCTGAACCACCGGTACCATAACCCTCATAAGTACAATTTTCATAATTAATACCAGAAAGTTCACCAGCCGCTTTTTTAATGCTACGCTCAATTGTATCATTTGGCATATTGTTTTGTTTGGCTTTAGCTATAACATCTTTTAATTTTGGATTTGATACTGGATCAGATCCGCCTGTTTTCACAACGACAGCAATTTCTCTTCCTATTTTAGTAAAAATCTTTCCTCGTTGAGCATCAGATTTTCCTTTTCTTGCTTGAATGTTGTGCCATTTTGAATGTCCGGACATAAATACTCCTTTTATGATAATCTCAATATATAAATTCTTATATAGTTTAATACAAAACACTTATAAAGCAAAACAATTTACGTAAATTTATTTTTTGAAAGTTGATACATGATAATAGAACCAGATATCCCAGCATTTAAACTCTCAACATTATTTAACATTGGAATCGATAAAGTTTGCACGCATAATCTTGATATCTCTTCACTTACACCATTGCCCTCATTGCCAATTACAAGTCCAATAGGTTTTTCATTATGAAATTTAAATATATTTGTACCCCGCATATCGGTATTTGCAAGATTTAAATTATAATCATTAGCCAATTTTATAAATTCATTTTTTGAACAACTATATACCTTTACATTAAAAATAGTGCCAGCACTGCTTCGTATAAGTTTGGGGTTGTTTATCTTTACACTGTCAACTAGATAGACTTCATTAAAACCACAAGCACATGCACTTCTTATTAATGTTCCAACGTTTCCAGGATCTTGTAAACCGTCTAACACCAAAAAATTCTCTTTCGGGCATTTTGCCATATCTTGTATGTATTCTGTTATACAAACTACCCCCTGTGGTGTTTTTGTGTCTGAAAGCTGAGCTATCATTTTTTTGTCAGCTATTAAAATGTTTTCACTACAATCTTTAAATAAATCATATTTATCAGGTTCTAACAATAAATACTCGATTTTAACCCCTGCTTTTAAGGCATCTTTTATAATCTTTATATTATCCAAAAAAAGCAAAGAACAAGAAACTCGTTTTTGCTTTTTTAACTCTTTAATTAAGTTGTTTGTGGCCTTTTGCATTATTTTACTTGCCCTACCAATGTGGCAAATGCTTCTGGCTCTCGAACAGCCATATCAGCAAGAACTTTTCTGTTAAGTTCAATTCCTTTGCTTTTTAGTCCAGAGATAAATCTAGAATAAGATATTCCGTTTTGTCTGCAACCAGCATTAATTCTGGTAATCCATAATGCTCTAAAATTTCTCTTTTTAAGTTTTCTGCCAATATATGCATATTGACCACTTCTCATTACTTGTTGCTTCGCAGTTCTATAAAGTCGGGATTTTGCACCTCTATAACCCTTTGCACTTTTAAGAATAGAGCGACGTTTTTTTAATGCATTAACTGATCTTTTAATTCTCATCTCTTTCCTCCTTATTTAGCCAAAAGGGTCTTAATATTTTCTGTGTTTTGACCTTTAATGTAAGATCCCTTTCTCAATTTTCTTTTTCTTGATTTTGCTTTCTTAGCAAGGAAATGTCCTTTGCCTGGTCTAGCAAATTTCACTTCTCCGTTTGCTGTCAGATGAAAACGTTTTTTACACCCGCTATGAGTTTTTTGTTTTGGCATACCCTTTCTCCTTTTATTTTGTCTTTTTTGGACTGATAACAACAAATACATTTCTTCCTAAAAGTTCTGGCTGTTTTTCTGTTTCGCCATATTCTTTTACTCTTGAACAAAAGTCATTGACAACTTCTATTGCTTTCTTTACATATGATTGTTCTCTTCCTTTCATACGCAATGTTACTTTGACTTTGTTCCCATCTTTTAGGAATTTGATTGCGCTAGAAACTCGATATGCGATATCATGTTCTTCAATAGTCATAGATAGACGCACTTCTTTGGTTTCAATAACTTTTTGAGATTTTTTGATCTCTTTTTCTTTCTTTAATGCATCATATTTAAACTTTCCATAATCTAAAAGCTTACACACCGGTGGCACTGAGGCTCCGGACATCTGCACTAAATCATAACCGCGCTCTTTAGCAATGTCAAGCGCTTGAGCCCTTGGCATTATTCCAAGTTGCTCACCATTTTCTCCTATTAAACGAACTTCCCTTGCGGTAATTTGATCGTTTGTTAAAAGTTCCTTAAAAATTGTTATAGTCCCCTTTTAATAAAAATTTGGTGGAAGCATAAATTCCACCAAAAACCCTTTTTATATAAAACCATATAGATTTAAACAAATAAGTTTTTACCATGTCAAGCTCATGCCGACCGGTGAGAAGTGGAACTTCTACTTTCATGCATAATAATAGCACATAGTTTTTCATTTGTCAACGATTTATCTTATATTTATTAAAAAAAATAAATATTTTTAAAGCTTTATTAATTTCTTTATTAATTTCTTAAGCATCAAGCTGTTAAGTCAAGATTAACAATTAGCAATATATTTTTTAAGCAATACTTACATGATATTAATCAATAATTCAATCAATTTTTAAAAATAATTTGTACATCTATTTTGATAATTTAACATTATATAAATCTTTCCAAAACTCTTCCCAATTTCAAAATAATTTTATTGCAATTTTTAAGAGCATATTCCTTCATTAAGGCTTTAAAAAATATTGTTAGACCCGCAATAAGTGCTGAAACACCTATTGATGTCAAGATAATGATATGGCTGTCTGTGATATTTTGAGTGAGAGCTACGGCAATGCATGCTCCCGCCGCTCCACACAATGTACTACATATGTCACCCACAACATCAGCACAAAATGAACAAACCTTTTCAGAGTGTTTACACAAGATCAACCCTGTCAGTGCCCCTCTTTTATGAGATTTTATCCAATCTTTAAAAACATCTATATCTGCACTTGCTGCAGCTATACCAATCATATCAAACAAGACCGACAAGAATATAAAAACACATATACCAATTGAGGCGATGATTATTCCCATATTTGTCAGCAATGTTTGACTGATAAAGCCAAAAAACAAGGACATACAAACCGCTATCAGAAACATTTTTCCGGCCCATACAAATTTTTTGGCTCCCTTATAATTTTGAATTTCAATTTTTGAATAGCGCTTCACAAAATAATCTATGTCAATTTTTTATTGATTATACCATTCATCTTGCATCTTCTTCTATTGTGGAATTGAGAGTTTCTTTAATTATAGTCAACTTTCCTTTAGCATTATCAAGGATTGAATAACAATGCTTTATCAGCTCTGCTCCTTCCTCTAAGCTCGCTATAGATTGATCTATAGATAAAGTACCAGCTTCTATTTTTTCTATAATTTCATTTAATTTACTTATAGACTCTTCGTATGAAAGATTATTCATTATTTTCCTCCAACTTTTTAATTATTTTATTGAGGGCATCAGTTAAATTATCTAATTCAACAAAGACTTTTTCTCCTGTTTTTCTTATTGTTATTTCTGCTGTAGAATTTGCCAATGTCCTAGGACTGATAACCACTCGCAATGGAATTCCCATAAGTTCACTATCGGTAAGTTTCACACCTGCAGACACAACTCGATCATCATATAAAACCTCAAATTTGTTTGATAATGATTTATACAATTTTTCAGCTTCACTTTTGACTTGTTCATCATCGGAGCGAATAGGACAAAGGTATATATGCCAAGGAGCAATTGCTAATGGCCAAACTATACCTTTTTCATCTGAATTTTCTTCCACAATTCCAGCCAAACTCCTGCCAACTCCAATACCATAACAACCCATAATTGGGTTTATTTGCTGACCATTTTGATCTTGAATTGTCATACCCATAGATTTTGTGTATTTGGTGCCCAGTTGGAATATATTCCCAACTTCGATTCCCTTTTTAATTGTCAACGGTTTTCCACAAATAGGACAACTCTCTCCTTCGCTGACTTTGGCTAAATCATAGAACTGTTCAACTTTTAAATCTCGATTAATGTTCAAATTCTTAAGATGATATTCGTCTTTATTTGCTCCACACACAAGTCCACAACCATTTTTTAATGTATTGTCAAAAAGGATTGTTGCATTTTCTATATTCAGCATATACGGACCAATATTACCTTTTATTAGTAGTGTATCATCTAAATCTTTTACAGCTATATCAGCACCTATTATTTTTTTTAGTTTGGCTTCATTTATTTCCTTATCTCCCCGAATAAAACAAATCACAATCCTCTCACTATCTTTGCAAACGGCATAACATACAGCTTTTACTGTTTGAGAAGACGGAATATTCAGACAATTACAAACTTCATCTATTGATTTTGCTTTGCCAGTAAAAACCTCCTCAAGCTCACCGTCAGAATAACTTTGTTGTTCTACTATTGAAGTAGCAACTTCCATATTTGCCTTATAATCGCAATGAGGACAAATAACGATGTTGTCTTCTCCAGCTTCGACCAGTAATTGAAACTCGTCCGCTCTTTTTCCACCCATCATTCCGCTATCAGAAGAAACTGCAATACAATTTTTCATGCCAATTCTTTTGAAAATCTTTTGATAGGCCTGATAGACAATTTGATAATAATTTTGTAAATCAGCATCGCTGGTATGAAAAGAATATGCGTCTTTCATGATAAACTCACGCACCCTTAAAAGTCCAGCTCTTGGTCTTGCCTCATCTCTAAATTTAGTTTGAATTTGATAAATCATATAAGGCAATTGATCGTAACTTTTAACTGTGTTTTGACATAAATGAACGGCAGCCTCCTCATGTGTCATGCCAAGGAGCATATCATGATTATTTCTATCTTTAAATCTTACCATCTCTTGGCCAATAGAATAAAATCTTCCGCTCTTTTCCCATAGTTCTTTAGGCATAACAACCGGCATTAAAACTTCTTGGCCGTCAATTTTATTCATCTCCTCTCGAATGATATTGATAATCTTTAAACTTACTCTTTGAGCAGATGGCATGAGAGAGTAAATGCCATTACTAACTTGTTTGATATATCCAGCTCTCAAAAGTAAATTGTGACTTTTGGCAACAACACCACTTGGAATATCTTTAATTCTTTCACTTACTAATTTTGTTAATCTCATCTTTTTTCTCCTTTAATTTAGGGGTTGCAATAATTTTACCATCTATTAGAATTATACTTAAATCTTTGCTAAAATCAACACTTTCTATAGATTTTATATTTTGTCCCTGTTCTATTTTGGCATATCCTTTTTTTAAAATATCATATGGGTTATTCTTTTTTAATTGAATTTCTTTTAACCCTAATTCATAAAATTTTTGATTTAGAAATGCTTCTGTTTGGCTGATCATATTAGTGCCATGTTTTTTAAGATAATTTGCTTGCTCTATTAAAAGTTTTTCATATTGGTTTATCAGTTTAATCGAGGTTAAATAAGTTGTGTTGGTTTTGATTGTCAAATTATCACTTATAGTCTTTACAATTCTTTTTGTGTAACTGCCTATTTCAGTTCTTCTATTTTGAACATCATAGGTCAGAAGTTCAGCCGCAGCTGAAGGAGTGGGGGCTCTGAGATCACTGACAAAGTCAATAATTGTATAGTCAGTTTCGTGACCGACGGCTGAGACTAAAAACTTGGGACAATTAAAAACGGCTCTTGCAACCTCTTCGGTGTTGTAAGCAGCCAGATCTTCAAGACTGCCTCCACCTCGAGCTACAATAATAACATCTATTTTGTCATACTTACCCATTACATCAATTGCATGCGCTATTTCCTTTTCAGCTAAATTGCCCTGCACTTTTGTATTGAATAATACTATATCCACAGAGGGATTTCTACGCCAAGCAATATTTTTGATGTCTTGCAGGACAGCCCCTTCGCTAGATGTGATAACACCAATACGTTTAATTTGCGTGGGCATAGGTTTTTTATATAGTGGACTAAACAATCCCTCTTTTTCCAACTTATCTTTAAGTTTTAAAAATTCCTCATATAATTTTCCTTGACCTATTGGCTCTACTTTAATAACGTTGAAGTTTAATTTTCCTGTTTTTTGATAATAGTTGGGAGATCCAGTTATTATTACCTTTTGACCTTCTATAATATGCTCTATTAAATTAGGATAAAAAGAAACACAACTTAAAGAAGCGTTTTCATCTTTCAGAGAAAAATAGATCACATTTCTAGAAAGACTAACACCAAAAACCTCCCCTACAATTGAAATATTATGTAGAAGTTCTTCACTATCAAAAATTTGTTTAATATAGCTATTAAACTTTGTGACTGAAATTGCTCGTTCCATATTTTATACATTCAACTCTTTTATAATTGAAGACAGCACTCCATTGATAAAGCGACTACTTTTGGGTGTGGAAAACTTCTTAGCCAAATTTAGTACTTCATTTATTACCACCTGTTTGGGGGTCTTGTTGTAAATGATTTCGGTCAATGCTTCGTATATAAGTGCAAGATCCACTTTATAAACCCTATCAAGTTCATACCCTATCAAATGATTTGAAACAAGTTTTTCTATTTCAACTTTGTTCTGGTCAAAATTGTTGATTATTTCCCTGGCAAAGATTTTATCCTCTTCTTTATTCAAAGTAGCAAAAAACTCTTCGTCAAAATGTTGTTTGACGAAAAGTCTTTCAAATATTAATTGAAAGGCAAGAGCCCTTGCATCGTTTCTCATTATACTTCCTCATCGCACTCAACGCCATACACATGGACATTTATTTTTCCTGGATTAAGCCCTACCATAGAGGAAAGAGAATTTTTGATATTTTCCTGCACTCTATAAGCAATATCTGGAACACTGTAACCAATGTAGACTTTGATGTAAACATCAACTGTCAAGTTGCCGTTTAAGTCAAACTTTATACTTACACCCTCATTTTTAGGCTTAATCATCTTTTTGTAAATGGGAAGATAATCATTTGTAAGGGAATGCACTCCATTGATTTCTTTTGTTGCAAGGTTTATAATTGATAAAAGAATATCTCTATCTATCTCAACCTTCCCTTTATTAGTCAAATTGTTTTTTGGCTTAGACATATTACCACCTCTATTCTTTTGTATTATAACACACTTTTAAACAATATTGCAATTATTCTACTGGAATAATTTTTATATTTTCAATTCCGACAGATAATTCAGACTGTATTACCGATACAATTTGAGCCACTTCGCTTTGAGTTAATTCTCCAGCCTTTACTACTGCATTAATGTTTGAATCAGAGATAGTGATTACACAATCAGCAAATCCTTTTGCCTTTATAAGTCCTTCAACCACAAGTTCTTGTTCCATTTGATCGATAAGCTCAAGCTTGGCATTCTCTGCATTTTGAATGGCCTCTTGCGAAGAGGTTTCACTTGTAATTATTGCATCGTAATACAACATTTGTTGATCTCGAGTAGATTCGCGATCTGTTCTATAGGTTTGAAAATAACTTGAACTTGTTGTCGTCGTGTCATCACCATTACTTGAAACTGACTTATTAAGCATGACGTTAAGGTAGCCGGTTACTCCCAGTAAGAGTACCATAACTGCAATTATAATAATTTTTGTTCTTTTTTTCATAATTCACCCCTTTTTTTTAACTTATTATATTAATCTTTGAATTATCAATTTCTATCACTGTTTGTATGACACTTAGCAAATTCATTTTTACCTTTATGTCATCTGCTCCACTTGCCACTACAACAAGTCCGCCCACAGTTGGATAGATCTCTTCGATAAGTACTGGTTGTCCATCTACCAAAACAACGGTTGTACTGGTCACAGTTGTACCATTTGAAGTCGTCCTGGTTTCCTCTTCGGTGGCATAAACATATTCAAAACCTTTTTCTAAAGTAATGGCAACTTCAACATCGCCAGCCCCCTTCACTTTTGTTAATACACTTTCAAGTTTATTCTCAAGGTATTGCACATATTCCAAAGATGAAGAATATTCTTCAATTATTTTGTCATCATTTGTCGACGAGGAGTCTTCCTTATTTAACAACGATGAAAAATAAATAATTGCTATTAACAAGGCTAGTCCAATTGCTATATAAATATGAATATGTTTTACTTTTTTTATTTTTTCATAAAGTGCCTTAAATCTATCCATCATATAATATTGCCTCCTCGTCTATATCGACTATATCAATAATTATCTTGGTGATATCTTTCTTTATCTTTGTAATATCTTTATGCTCGGCATTTTCAGATATTACTAAACTCGATAAATCGACATTAATCGACTTATACTCCATTGCATTGTCAAAGATATCACAGTTTATATATACTTTCACATTTTGATAGCCTCTGCTATGGATTTTGCTTTCAATTTGTTCTTGAGCCAATGAAATTTTATCAAGGTTTATCTGATATAGATAATCTTGATTGATTTGAATTTCACTGTTTTCAAATATATTAGAAAAATCATAATCTGTCTTTAAGAGTTTTGGAATAGGCATGATAATAACAAATACAACAATAAACGAAAACACACCCTTAATATACCTATTTAGTTGCCCCTCAGGCATTATAAGTTCGACGATTACAGAGAGACAGATAATGCCAGCTATTGAAAGAATCCAATTTGATATTCCATCTATCATTGTTCCTCCTTAAATGATATTTGCAGAGCACATAATCAACCCGATAGTGATAAAATAAACAAAAGCCACACCTATTAGCAGAACAATGAGCAGAACCATACTTTTCGAAAGAGAAGATACGAAATTAGCAACTTGTTTATTTCCTAAAGGCTCGACAATCCCAGCAATCAATTTTAATGCCAACATAAAAATTATAAGCTCCAGCAGTGGCGATATAAGTGTTGCCAGAAGCAAAAATAATCCTGTAGCACCAACAGCATTTTTTATTAGGTTTGAAGAAGCGAGTATAATTCCCATGCCATCACTCAAATAGGAACCCAGTATTGGCACATAAGATCTTATTGCGTATTTAGCAGTTCTTAATGAAATACCATCTACAGAACTAGCGGTAATCCCCTGAATTGAAAGAAAGGCAGTAAAAATGGTAAAAATTAAACCTATCAACCACTTATATGTGCTGTTAAGAAAAGAGGAGAATTTATCTAATTTTACAGTATTTGAAAGATTTGATACAACACTAAATACGACTGAAAAAATAAAGATTGGAAGTAGTATATAGGTAAAAAAATTCATTATAACACTTGAAAGAAGTGCCATTGCCGGTTGATATACACTTGAAGAGACTGTGCCTCCAACAGCAGTCAACAAAGTTAATAAGACAGGAAAGACTGCATCCATTTGATTCTTGATAGATATAATTGTCGAGGATGTTAATGTCACCATACGTACAACCATAGAAAGTACGAGGACGACAATAATACCATAAGTCACAAAATTTACTATATTTGATATACTTTTGCCATTGCTTGGCTTTAGACCTTGAAGCATATTACCAAGCAAGGCTATGGCTACAATAATCGATATTATAGGCAATAACCCAATGAAATTATCAAAGAAAATTTCAATGATCGCACTCCAAATACTGCCTTCCCTATCAAATTCTCCAGCGATCAATTTTTGAAGCTTAGCTAAAAAACTTGTTCCTCCAAAAATTTTAATTTGACCATCACTTAAAGATTGTAAAATATCTTCCAGCGATGAAAAATCAAGTTCTTGCAATTGTTTATCAATTTGCTCTTCGAACTCTTGCAAATATTCATCATCTTCCTGTGCGGAGGTTTGTGAGGAATATTCTGCACTCGTTTGAATGACAACACTCTTTCCAATGGTTGGACAGATAATAAAGAATAACAATATTACAAATAAAAATTGCCATCTAAAAATATGTCGTTTTTTACCTAAAAAATTGATTTTCATGTTGGCAATAACTCCATAATAATTTCAAGAATATTTGTAATAATTGGCAGAGCCATGACCATGATAATTATTTTTCCGCCCAGCAGAATCTTATCTCCCAAACTGCCATTTCCTGTATCATTACAAATACCTGCTGTAAACTCGATAAGATAACCAATGCCTATAATTTTAAGTAGTATTGTATAGAGGGAGGAGTTTAAGTTTGTTATTCCAATGATATCTTTAAGCGTATCAAAAATTCCAGTGAGATATCCAAGCAACATAACCACGATAATTATGCCACCTACAATACTTATAATTATTGCAAAGTCATTTCGTATTGGTTTGATAATCAAAGATGCAACACATGTTATTAAACCAATCGCCACTATTTTAAAAATTACATCCATATTACCCTACTAAAAATTAAAAATAGTCTTTAGGCTGTTGAATAAATCCCCTATCAAATTTAAAACCATAAGCAAGACTATGATAAGACCTGCCAGTGTTGCCAATGTGGAAATTTCATCTTTGCCAGATTGTTTTAAAACTTGTCCAACAATTGCAGTTAAAATACCAATAGCCGCTATCTTAAAAATTATATCTACATCCATACACTACTCCTTAAATAAAAATCACAATCAACAACAGCCCTGCAATTACACCAAGTTTAACAGAAAGGGTTCCATATTTTTTATTTTCTAAAATTGTATTTTGAGATACCTGTTCAAATCGGTTCAAATAATTTTTTATTTCTTTTGATTGGCTTTCTACATCACTGCGCCCAAGGGATCTAAAGAAATTAAAAAGAATGTCCTTTTCATCTTCTTTTAAAAAAGTTATTTTATCGAACAATGAATTTTTATCTAAAGGCGTCTCCTTATCAATAAATAGAAGAAAATTTTTATCTATTCCACTTAAATCATTTTTAATGCTTGAATCTAAATTTAAAAAAATGTTTTTAAGTCTTTCTCTGGAATAGTTAATCTCAATATCAAACTTTTGGCATAATGTTATCATAGCTTTAAAAAAGTTGGCACGCACCCTATATTTTCTTGAAACTGTAAATCCAATAAATATACATACAATGAAAATTAATAAAAGTAGAACAATTTTCATATCACCCCCTACACTCTGAGTCGGGTCAGGTTTTCGTTATAAATTCCCTCTAACGTTCCCGGCCCATTTCTCATTGATAAAAATACATATCTTTGAAAAAGTTTGTCTTGTACCAAACTTTCAAAAAGAGGTTTCTTAGCCAAACTGTCCATACTATCACAGTGTGCTGATGCCAGTATTTTTACACCACAGTTCATAGCATAACAAATGGCATCAATATCTTCTTTTTGTCCGATTTCATCTGTGACTATGATATTTGGAGACAATGATCGAATGCCATTTTCAAATCCTATAGATTTTCGCGCAAATGATATCTTATCTGCAAAATTGCCCAAACAATTATTTCCTAAATCCAGCTCCCCTCGCTCATCCAAGACCAGGACATTAAAGGCATAGTTATGTTCAGAAAGTTGTCTAATAAAATCTCGAAGAAACGTTGTTTTGCCTGCTCCTGGCGGAGAGACCACAAGTGTATTTAAAACATTGTTATTTTCCAACAAAAAATCAAACGCACACAGCGAACAATTCTTAATCTCATGCGGAAGTCTAATATTTACACTGCTAAAATTTGTCATAGTTTTTATTACGCCATTTTCTTCGATCAAATCTCCGCCAATCCCAAGCCTTATTCCCCCATTTGTAACGATAAATCCCTTTTTAATCTGTTCATTGACTGAATATATTGAACATTCGCTGGCTCTGAAAATAATATCTTCTATCATAATTTTCGATGCAAGAAGAGCCTCTTTAATAGATGAAGTTGTTCCAGATGAAGAAAGAAATGTCCGCTTGCCTCCAATTTGCAACAAAATTGGTTTATCACTGCGCAACCTGATTTCATTTACATAGTTGATATTAACTTTGTTTTTTATAATATTGTAAATATCTTGAGGTAAAATTTTTTCCAACATAGACCACCTCTACAGTAAACTATGATTACCCCATGTGATAAATACGATTACGACAATTATAGTCAAAATATGTTTTTCTCACAGACTAGAATATAACCTTTTTCACGACATGTTAAAGAATAATATAATATAACGAATAGCTAAGCATCCATTTATTTTAATGAAATATTTTCCTTAAACACCTCTTTGGCAAACTGTCACAATCATAAATTATTAGAAAGCAGGAATTGAAAAAAATGCGATAATGATATATATCAAGCATAAAGCATGTATTTTTAACTTGGCTACAAACACTCTAAAACCCAACTTTTCACAAGTGTCATGAAATGATTTTTGATGATATAAAAAAAGCCTTCACTTATTTTAGTGAGGCTTAAGATTAACTATTTTACACGTTCCATATAGCTTCCATCTCGGGTATCTATTCTAATTTTATCACCTATATTGATAAAGAGAGGGACATTTAAGACATACCCCGTTTCAACCTTAGCAGGCTTTGATGATGATTTGGCTGTATCGCCTTGAACACCAGGTTCACAATCAACCACCTCAAGCTCAACAAAAGTTGGAGGATAAATTGAAAAAGGATTGCCCTTATAAAAATACATTGTACACATCTCATTTTCTTTCACATAATTCAATGCGTCTTCCACACTGTCTTTATTTAATGGAACTTGATCAAAAGTTTCATTATCCATAAAATAATATATAGACCCGTCATTATAGAGATAAGTCATCTCTTTTTTCTCAATAACTGCAATTGGAAACTTGTCTGACGGATTAAAAGTTGTCTCCTTGACTTGCCCTGTCATTACATTCTTTAATTTTGCTCTTACAAAAGGAGAGCCTTTTCCTGGTTTAACATGCAAAAAATCTACCACGGAATAAACTGCACCGTCCATTTCAAATGTTGTTCCTTTTCTAAAATCTCCAGCAAATACCATAATTTTCTCCTTAACATTAATTTTTTATCAATTCTAACACAGTTAAATTGATTTGTCCAGTAATTTATAATAAATTTTTTTCATAAGTTGTGCATCATGAGGCATTTGTGACATTGATTCACAGATGACTCTTGGTGACAATTTGTATTCAATTAATACTTTGGCTAATGGCTCAAAATCAGGGCCATACAACACATCATCATAATTAAGATGTTTTATTTCTCCTTTCTTTCCATATTGAATTTTGGAAAAATGAATATGAGAATTTGTTACTTTATCGTAGCCTAATTTTTCCAGTGCATAGTCCAGTATCCTTTTATAGTCATCTTCAGTCTTTAACGAACCTTGCTCTAAAGCATTGATATGCCCAAAATCGAAGGTGGGTACAAGATGAGCATTTAAAGTACATAAATTCACAATTTCATTATAATTCCCGATTTGCATTGATTTCCCCATGGTTTCCGGACAGAGATAAATTCCATCAAGCAAACCATTTTCCTCAAGAGTGTCAAAGGTCTCAATAAATCGGCTTTTTGTGAGTTTGAGTGCCTCATCTCGAGTAAGACTGCCACATGAAGCGGGATGAAAAACAAGTTTATCCGCCCCAAAAGCTTTTAAAAATTTTATACCAGTCGTGATATAACCCTGAGTTTTCAGATACATATCTTGATTTGGATTTGCGAAATTAATATAAAATGGTGCATGCAATGAAAGTTTGATATTAAAGTCTTTGAATAGTTGTCCAGCTTTTTGTGCTGTTTGCGTGCTCATCTGATAACCATGCCCAAAAGAATATTCATAAGCATCAAGTCCCCGTTCATTTAACCATTTTGGTACTTGATATATATCCTTGTATCCTTCATTATAAAATTCTTCTCCCACTCCTGAGGGTCCAAATAAAACCATTTTTGTATATCCTTCCATTTTTTAATGTTTTAAACAAGTCTAAGCTTGAATTTTGCTAGGTTATCTTTTATTGCAATTAAACCAAGAAATTGGCCTTCCATAAAGCCCTTATAAATACCATCCTGTGTCATAATTGTAACATTTTGCCCATTTAAAAGCTTTAATCCATTTTCTTGTAGTTGTAATTCGGGATAAGCAAATATTGTCTGCACTGAAATTATTTTGTAATTTCCATTTTCAACATCTTTTATTGTATATGAATCAGTCAAAGAAAAATCACCACATTTTGTGCGTATTATGCTTTGCATAACACCATATGTATTTAAAGCTTTTGCAATATCTCGACATAAACTGCGAATATATGTACCACTTGAGCATCTTATTTGAAATTTAAAGGAATTCTTTTCTAAACATTCTAAAAGCTTTATGCTATAAACCTCAATTTCTTTTGATTTTAAATCATTTTCAGTAATTTGGTTTGTTCTAGCCAAATCGTAGGCCTTTTTGCCTGAAATTTTTTTTGCAGAATAAATTGGGGGTATTTGATCGAATTTTCCGATAAACTTTGGAATAATTTTTTCTATATCCTCTTTTTTTAGTTCAAGATGATCATCTATATGGGTAATTTCCCCCTCACTGTCTAACGTTGTTGTAGTTAACCCAAATTTAAAAACCGTAATATATTCCTTATCTTTATTTAAAAAATAATCAAATAATTTTGTAGCTTTCCCTAAGGTGATTGGGAGTAATCCCTCACCAAGCACATCTAATGTCCCCAAATGACCTGCTTTGTCTGCATGAAGTAAATATTTTATTTTGTTTGCCACTTTATTGGATGAAATACCCTTTTCTTTGTTAATTAATATAATACCATTTATAACCATCTAAACCGTTCCACTACCCCTGATTTTTTATTATTTTTAAAATATTTTCTGCTAATGTCTCAATATTTTCGGCTTTTATTTTGGCTCCAGCCGCACATAAATGACCACCACCGCCAAGTTCTTTTGCAATTTTATTTACATTGAAACCTTGTTTAGCTCTAAAAGATATGTCATATAAGCCCTGCTCTGCCTCAGCTATACTAAAGCTATATTGTATATTTTCTATAGAGATCAAATCTGTACTAAAGCCACTGCAATTACTCTTATTCCCGCCGAGTAATTTGATGGTATCAAGATCGATTAAGCAGTAGGCAATATTGTCGACTATTTTAAGATTGTCATAGAGATATTTTTTAAATTTAAGCTCGGTTTTGGTTTTGGTTCTATACAGTTTTTCATTTACATCAACTATATTTGCACCAAGTTTTGTCAATTCATTGGCATTTTTAAATGAAGTTGCCGTTGTATTTCCATTCACAAATGAATTTGTATCACTTGACAGTCCGGCATAAATCACAGTTGCTATGAGAGGATCAATTTTAACTTTCAATAGTTTGATTACATTGAATGAAATCTCACTACAGGAGCTGAATCCAACATCTATAAAATTATATTTGCCTTTTAGATCATAATTCGTATGATGATCAAGGATTATGGTATTATTGTTTGAGTTGTTGAATATATCTGCATAATCCCCAAGTCTATGTAATGCTGGAGTGTCTGTAGCAATATAAAGATCATATTTGTCTGAACAATCATCAGATGTTAAAATTGATGCATCAAGGAGCAAATCAGCCTGATAAGTAAGTTTATCTTTGATGTATAGTTCAACTTTTTTACCAAGTTTTTTTAATGCATAATAAAGAGACATTGATGATCCAAGCGCATCAAAATCTGGATTGATGTGGGTAAAAATGGCAATGCTATTAGATTTCTTGATTATTTTAGCTATTTCTTTCAAACTATTCATCGTTTTCTCCACTCTCATCGGTTTTTGGTATGTTTAAAGATTTTAATATTTCATTAACTCGAATAGTGGCACTTGTCCCTTTATCTAATTCGAAAATCAATTTAGGAATTGATGGCATTTTAACCATTTCTGCCAACTCTCTTTTGATAAACCCTTCGGATTTCTTAAGTATTTCAAGCATATTTTGTAGCTTATTGTGATCATCACTATCAAGAGCAATCTTCACCTTACAGTACTTAAAATCAGCAGTTAAATTGACATCACTTACATATAACAATGGATCAATTCTTGGATCGTTCATCTTTGTTTGAATTATTATTGAAATACATCTTTGAATTTCCTTATTCGCTCGATCAAATCTAAATGACACTTTAACCTCCTTTAAACTAAAAAGAAATTATCTTTTGACAATTTCTTTTGCATAAAATTCAATAATATCTCCCTCTTTATAGTCAATATTATCCTTTAATTTAATTCCGCATTCAAAGCCTTTTAAAACCTCAGCTTTTTCATCTTTTACAATTTTCAATGATTCAACTGTTGTTTTGCCAATTTCTTCATTGCCTCGTTTTACAACAGCTATAGCATTTCTGGTAACCTTGCCATCTTTGATATAAGATCCTGCAATCTTTCCAGCCGTTGACAGTTTGAATACCATTCGTATTTCTGCATAACCGATATATACTTCTTGATATTTAACACTTAACATACCGTTTATGGCATCGGTAATCTCATCAACGACCTCATAAATAATTTTGTATTCCTTAATTTGAACTTTCAGAGTATCAGCAAGCGTTTTTGCTTTTGCGACTGGTTTTTGATTAAAGCATATTATGATAGAGCCCGTTGTTTGTGCAAGGTCAACATCGCTTTCAGTAACTGCTCCTGCTCCACTATGAACTATATTTACTTTTGCCTCTT
Source organism: uncultured Clostridia bacterium (assembly GCA_944384495.1). Taxonomy (GTDB): domain Bacteria; phylum Bacillota; class Clostridia; order Christensenellales; family UBA1242; genus Caccovivens. The sequence goes on along the minus strand of CALWTP010000064.1, from coordinate 1,666 downwards.
CATTTCGAATTGCTAATAGTGCCGATTTTAAGGCTTCAACCGAACCTATTGTATCGGCCTTGATGATAATATTTAAATTCTTTAATGTGCCTTCTTGAACCCTGTTCATAAAGTTATCAAGAGTTACACCAGATGAGTGTGTCGCCCTTTCTTTTTTGATCTTATCGATTCTTTCTTGAATAACTTGTTTAGATATTGAATTTTCAACTTCATACACATGGTCACCCGAGGAAGGAACATCATTAAGTCCTAAAATTTCAACAGGGGTCGATGGGCCAGCTTGCTTAATTGGTTTTCCTTTATCGTTAAACATAGCGCGAACTTTTCCAAATGTCAATCCAGACATAATTGAATCGCCAACATTTAATGTACCATTTTGCACAATAATTGAAGCAACTGGGCCTCGGTTTTTATCCAATTCAGCCTCGATAACGACACCACTTGCCATTTTATTCGGATTTGCCTTTAAATCTAGCATTTCACTTACAAGCAGAATGGTTTGTTTTAAGTCATCAAGCCCCATACCAGTCTTGGCAGAAATAGGAACACAAATCGCATCACCACCCCATTCTTCAGGCAGAATATTATTTTCCGCTAATTGTTGTTTGATTCGCTCAGGGTTCGCTTCAGGCTTATCCATTTTATTGATCGCAACAATGATAGGTACATTAGCAGCTTTGATATGGTTGATAGCTTCAATCGTTTGAGGCATCACACCGTCATCTGCAGCAACGACCAAGATGGCAATGTCAGTTGCCTGCGCTCCTCTTGCTCGCATTTGAGTAAAGGCAGCATGGCCAGGAGTATCAATAAATGTAATTTTTTCACCATTAAATGATATTTGATATGCCCCAATACTTTGTGTTATTCCACCGGCTTCTCCTGCCACAACATTTGTTTGTCTAAATGCATCCAAAAGAGATGTCTTACCGTGGTCAACATGTCCCATAACTGCAACAATTGGAGGTCTTTTTATAAGATCCTTTTCATCATCCTCCGCCCCAGCACTTTCCAGAAGTTTTTCTTCATAAGATTTATCGATTTTAAGCTCTAAAGTAACCCCAAAATCACTTGCAATAAGTTCAGCCGTTTCATAGTCAATGTTTGAATTGATAGAAGCCATTATACCCAAAAGCATAAGCTTTTTCACTATTTCAGTGACAGGTTTTCCAATCTTCTCACTAAAATCTTTTACTGTAATTTCCTTAGCTGTTAGAATAGCATGTGTAATAGTAGGAGCTGAAGTCTTTACAACTTCTTTTTTCTTTTTTATACTCTTTCTAGAGCCAAAAGACACTTCTTCAATGCCGTTTTCGTCTTCAATAAAGATATTGTTTCGACGAGAATCATCTTTTCGCCTGTTGTTTGTTCGCTTTTCTTCATTATTAGAATTCTTTTTCTGTGCAAATTTGCTTTTATTTGCAATGCTTCTTTCTAATTTGAAATCAATTTCTGGCAAATCATTATTAAAGGATCTGAAATTATTGGTTTTGGTCGAGACAAAGTTGTTCCCTTTGGTTTTCTTTTGCATATTATTTTTATTAAAAGAATTAAAAGGCCTATTGTCCTTTCGATTATCATTGTTGTATGGTTTATTTTTATCATATTGAGGACGATTATTTCTGCTTTGTTGACGAGTGTTGTCGAATTTTCTAAATTGTGTTTT
>CALWTP010000063.1 GCA_944384495.1 uncultured Clostridia bacterium | reverse complement strand
AGCTTCCTCCAGGAGCAAGCACTCCCACAGGATCACTTATTGTATGAACGGTTATATATTCACTACCACTTGACTGCCATTGAGATTGAGAGATAAGATAGTTGCTTATGTTGATATTTGTAAAGTTTTGTTTTGAAAGATTTAGTTTAAATGTTGCACTTCCCTCGGTCTGATAATAGCTGTCATTACCGCTATAACTTATAAAGGAAACATCAAATGACTGATCACGGCTTATAAGCGATCTATAGGCTTGCGTGATCTCAAAAGTTATTTCAAATATAAAGCTGTATTGACCATTGGATGGACCGCTTTGCGATGCAAGCCTTACATATGCCCCCATAAATGGAGTGCTTTGATCTGTCGCAAGATAATAAATATAATCATATTTTGCATAGTCGCCATCTGGCTTAGGAGTATAAGCCGGCAGAAGGATATTATTTTCATCTCTCAGTTGTGGAGTAATTGTTTTGTTGTCATCATCGGCTGTGGTTGTGATCATTACACGCACAACAGCATTTGTGGATGGTGTGATCGACAAACCTCCTTCAGAGACACTGAATTCAATAACTCCGTCTGTTGGGCTTATAGTGAAAGTCCTGTTAAATTCGGCATTGATTGCCTCTTGATAGATTGACTCTTCACCAAAAATCCCTGTTTTTACAGTGATTTTACTCTCGACAGAGTCTTGTTCGGCCGTCACTGTAATTATATTTCCGCTAGGTTCGCAAGAAACCGCTGTGCCATCAGCAGGTGTCACATCAGTTGCAATCGTCACATTATTTCTGATCAGGCTGTACTCGGTTGCTTGATTGCCCAAAATCACATAAGGATTTTGATAGGTCACAACATAATATCTTGTTGTTGTGCGTTGCAGATAAGAAATTGAATTTTCGCTGACAATATTTGTCCTTCCACTGCTGTCGGTCCAAGAAATTTCTGGTTGTGACATCGAATAGATCACTTCAATTTCAAAAGTCTTATTTATGCTTACATCCTGTTTTGAATACAGTTTAAGCTCAACCGATCCAGTGCCCAAGATCTTGATATCGCTTCCAATAATTCTTAAAACACCGCTATTTGATGAGGTGATAATAAGATAATCTGTGGACAAGTTGCCAATCAAGATAAGCTCTGAAAGAGAAATTGTATTAAGCTCATCCAAATCATTTAATGCGCTCTGTGTCAGTCCGCCAATACCTTGCTCTATTGCATAGTAGAACAAGATTCCTCTGCCAAAAGAAGGATCGCTAGCGGTATCCGCGTCAGTGCTCTCCTCTGTGACAGCGAGAGATTTATAATAGCCATTTATATCGGTAATTGTTTTGATTTGAGCGGTATCAAGCGACTGGACTTTCTCAGCTTGATAAATATTTCTAAAGTATGCCCCTCCATTATTGACATAGGTCAAGAAGCCCTCTTCGCCCGGCTCAATATAGTTGTCAGAAAGATCGAGGTTGTCAGAAAGATCGAGGTCTTCCTCTCTTCCTTCATAATATTCTGCAGTAGTACTCTCATCATATGTGCCATCTGCTTCGTAAACATTGTAATATTCACCTTGCACTGTGGCATTTGTGCCTATTATAGTACCCGATATCCCATAGGCAAACACTTGGTCTACTGTAATTGTTCCACTGCTTGTTGCAATCAGGGCAAAGCCTGCAAATGGCGAAAATGGCGAAAATGGCGAAAATGGCGAGTCTTCATAAGCATAGTTGTATGCATAGCTTAAAGTAAGAATTGAGCCATCTTGCGCCTTGCCGACAAGTCCGCCGATATTCACTCCAGTAAATGTATTTATACCGGTAGCTTCTGTGCCCTCTTCGCTAAGGTTGTAAAACTCGACTCTGCTTCCTGTAATCGTTCCGCTATTTTGACCGGCGATACCACCAACATAGTCTGTTTCGCCTGTTCCGCCAGTGATTGACAGTCCAAGTACGCTTGAGTTTGAAATTGTTCCACTATTTTGTCCAACAAGTCCGCCGATATATTGACCATCACCCGACAAACTGCTTGGATATGTTCCATTGACATCAACTGTGACATTTTCAATTGTTCCACTATTTGTGTTTGCCACAAATCCGTTTGAAGAGGATATTTCGCCGTTAAAGATGATATTTCGGATTGTTCCACTATTTGTGTTTGCCACAAATCCGTTTGAAGACGATATTTCGCCGTTAAAGATGATGTTTCGGATTGTACCGCTATTTTTGCTGATAAACACATTTGAATTATCGAAGGTGATTGTGCTTCTGTTGCCATCCAAGTCATCATATGCTCTGCCTTCAATACCTCCAGTTAAGGTAATGCCTGCACCATTATAGGTCACCTCAAAACTGTTCATAACACGATAGAAATAATGTGGATTAAGCGCGATGCGTCCAGTAAATTCTTCCGCAGTGTAAATCCTATATGCATGTTCAAAACTTCTGCCATCTGCGACAGTGATTTTGATTTTTAATAAAATGTCAGCAAAACTGATGTTTTTTTGCTCCCCTTCTATGGATGCATTTGAGATAAAATATGCATTTTCGATCAAGTAGTCATACCATGTCTGACTGCCAGAGCGGATCTGCCCTAAGCTGTCAAAAGATACAGTATATCGAATTGGCTGTTCTCCTGTCATCTCGCTTGTCAAATAATATGAAATTTGCCCATTATAGATCGCGTCCTGTGGAAGAAGATAGATGTAACCCGTAATTCCTTGAGTCAAATCCTCGTTCAATGTCAATGCAAGCCTGTTTTGGTTGATATAATCGCCTACTGATACTATTGCTGCGTTCGTATAATCAACTTGGCCAGTCGAGTCGGTGATTAGGTATGAAATGTTTTTATTTCGAGCGTCTGAAGGTGAAGTTGTCAAGACAATAAATTGTGGTTCACTCTCGCCAAGCTCAAAGTATAATCCTTCCTCATCCTCGCCTTCCCATTGCAGGCTTTCAATCCTCTGTGCACTTCGTATAACAACTGCAATCGTTGTGGACATTATATCTCGCTTAACAGCATCGCCCTGACTATTTAAAACATCGAGTTGATAATAAACGTTTAGATTATCGCTAAAGCTTGAAGCACCTTGAAGTGATAGCGACACAATATCAAATGTCATTGAATGATCTGAGATCACGATGTTTTCAAGCACATATCTGCCATTATCCCAAGATACTGAATTGCCACTGATTGTGCCCTCGCCCATTATTGCATTGCCTTGAGAATTGATCGCAGTGGAAACAAACCTGAAATTGTCTAGACTTGTATATGTAACATTGCTGATTCTGAAATCAATTGTAATTGTCTTACGAGTGAGAGTGGTATCGGTTGAAGATACGGTATCCGATGCATAAAGCCCAACCTCACGATCTGTGTTTGGAGTAACCGCAAGTGTGCTTGGAGAAATATAACTTTCGATCAAGATTATTCTTTTTATAGTTATATTCCCATCCTCGTCTGCTCCTGTTATTCCTTTACCTGTGAAAGATACAACTGCATATGTAAAGCCCACATTTGTTGTGATAATACTGCTGTTGTCAAGTGAAAAATATGCATACTTCCCTATCTCTGTGTTCTCGCTTGCAGATGCAATTATTTGGCTTCTGCCTGCTTGTGTGTCTAAAAGAGCTTTAAAATCTGCGATCTGAGCAGACTTTTCATCATCCGTCAAAATGCCATCTTCTCCGGCAACGAAATCCAAATCATAGTAATTCACTTGAACGTTGCCTACTGCATAGTTGCCATTTGCATAATTGTATTGATACAATAGTGGTATCGTTGAGCCATTTTTAATCATTATTCTCGAAAGGCTTTCTGTGTTTGCAGCTGTGGAACCATCATCGCTATATACCAAATTGCTATTCACGCTATATGTGACCGAATCAAAGAGATTGCTTCCCTGATCATATACCACCGCCGCTTCTGTAAGCGGAAGGAAAATATCAATTTCAAAATCACGGCTTACAAGACCGTTTGCATGGATAAAGCGGTAACTATCTTGCGAAGTCACACCTATGCTTGATGGATTTAATGTCAATACGATTTCAAATGTTACCCTATCCGTACTACTTGAAAGCCTTCTTGGCTGAGTAAGCGAAATATGTTGACTGTTGGTTTCAACTGAAAGCCCGCGTATATCTGATTGTCCGACAAGAGTGAAAGTCTTTGCAATGGTTAAAGCTGTCGCTCTTGGAGAGCTGTCAACAATAAAAGTAGTGTCTGCATCGTTGAAGGCATTATTAAATTGCTCTTCTGTCACTGCTCGAACGAGTTCAAGGTTTATGCTCGCCGAAACCGTCTCATTGTCCGTGCTGATAACTCGTAGCTGTAAATTGCTCGCCGTTTGAACCAAAAGATTTGGGTGCGCCTTAAGATAGATCGTACTTGCACTTAGGTTGATGTTTGGATTTGAGAGATAGGCATTCTTGCTCTCATCCCAAATCAGAGGAACCTCCTGCCAAACATAGTTGATTGAATCGTAATATTGTACGACAACTGGCGATGTGTTGTCACTCATAATTGGCTCGCCAAGACTCCCTGTGGTCAGTTCCAACCTATAGCTGTTGGAATAGTTTTGTACTGTTGTTGGCAGTACCAAAATATTAAACATTTCTCCATTTGTGCCATGGTATTGAGAATACAAAGTTTGCACTGAGGATGTAATTTCGCTGTTTGCGATTAGGCTATTATCTTCTCCTCTTATTTCAATATCATTTACAACTTCACGTACATGCAAATTGATCATAGATGCAGAGGTGTCGATATTATAATCATAATCCTCATAGCCAACTTCAAAATAAAGCTGATAATTTCTGTTTATATTGTTTACCTGTCTATCTACGAAAACTGCATAGATCGGATAGCCGTTGTCATCCTGAGAAAGGCTGTTTACATGTATAAAACCATCGTCTTCATTGCTGTTTGCAAGTGTAACTCTTGGAGTGATGACAAGGTCTCCGTTATAGTTTAATTTTACATATCCTGTATAGTTCGGATCATCTGGATCATTTGGAACTAATGCAAAAGTATTATAATCACTGTTAATCTCCGTGAAGGTTCCGCTAAGGCTATAAGACCAAGACAAGCTTAAATCTTCTGCAATATTGTCAAGGATTGGCAAAGTCACTGTCGTTGAAATATTGTTCTCTGTTGTCGCAACCAATATAATCTCGTCAAGTTGTACTCTTTCATCAATGGTCAGCATTTGGCCATCAATTGTCACTCCGGAAACCGGATTTTGAACTGTCCATGTTATCGTTCTTCGTGAAAGATTAGATGGTTGGAATGAAAGAAGGTTCTCTTCAATAAGTCTTGTTGTCTCTCCACGGATCGCGTAATTCTTTCGCACAACTTTTTCATCAAAGTTTTGCTCCATTGAGGTGACCTCTGTGTAAACATCGACACTTATTATTTTTGAGACATTGCCCTGGTTTGTCATCACCACAACCTCGCCATATCCTTCGTTTAAAGCTGTGATGGTGATCTCCCATCTGTTGGAGCCAACATTTGATGCAGAAGCAGATATGATATTCTCATAACTGTTGCTCGGGCTTGCAACCACTTCCACATTTTTTCCACCAGTTACACTAGCCACAACGACCTCTTGGCTTGGCTCTGAGGAATCATAGAGTATTGAAATGCTTTCCTGCGATAAAGTAAGCTCAATTTTGGAAGAACCACACGCTGCCAAAATTGATGCTCCTAAGAGTACGAATATGCTCAACATTCCAACAAGAAACTTTTTCATGTTGCCTCCTTGATTAATATCTGTAAAATCAGATCTTTTTAAACATCTTTGTAAAAAATTGTGTTTAAATTTTTATTACATAAAAATTATAACTTTTTTGGCAGAAGATTGTCAAATAAAAACGTATTATATAAGAAATATATAAATTAATTTTTGGCAAGAGAGCGGGAAACTGGGTAAATGACTATAATTGTGACAGATTAAAGAGGATAATTTTGCTGTTTTAAACCAAAAGATGGCTTGATTTTATTTTTTAAAAAGGCTATACTTGATTTTGACGGAGGAAGTTATGCAGAAGATTTTAGGTATGCTTCGAAAAGCCTGCCAAAGCTATAATTTAATTGAAGATGGAGATAAGATTGCGGTCGGCCTGTCTGGAGGGAAAGATAGTCTAGCACTCCTTGTGGCTCTTAAAAGATACCAATCATTTAGTGATAAGAAGTTTGATCTATGTGCAATTTGTGTGGACCTTAGCGGTGGTCAAAGCGATTTTTCTCAAATTCAAAAATTTTGCGAAGAGTTAAATGTTATGCTGTATATCGTGCCATCAAACGTATTTGAAATCGTTTTTGATATCCGCAAAGAAAAAAATCCATGCTCCCTTTGTGCAAATTTGCGAAGAGGAATCTTGAACAGCAAAGCAAAGGAATTGGGATGCAACAAGGTGGCTTTAGGCCATCACCGGGATGACCTTATTGAGACATTTATTTTATCACTATTTTTTGAAGGCAGACTGTCAACTTTTAAACCAAAATCATATCTCACTCGACAGGAGCTTTCGGTTATACGACCGCTGATCTTTTGTGAAGAAAAAGATATAGCCAAAGTCAGCAAAGACTTTCCTGTTTTCCATAACCCTTGCCCTGCTGATAAACATACAGAAAGACAAAATGCAAAAGATCTGCTTGCCTTGCTTGAGAAGAGTTATCCTCTTAGCAAAGAAAAATTATTTGCCAGCATCATCCACAGCGAAAGATATAATTTGTTTGATAAAAATTATTAAAATATACAATAAAAATAAATCGATTTTTAAAAAAATGCAAAATAAAATAAATGAAAAAATTAATAAAATTATAATAGACACGTCTATTAAAAAATAAAAAATAAATAATTTTAAATATAATTTTGTATATGATATTAAAATATGAAAACGATATTCTTCTGGAAATTAAAGGGATATAAATAATTAAAATAATATAAAAAACAAAAAAACTCAAAATAATTTATATAAATTTTGAGTTTTTATTTTTAAAAAAAGAAGGTCTTTATATTTTTTAAAAAGCATCTTCATTATTAATTTTTTTTAATTCTTTAAAATAATAAATAAATTTCTCTAAAGACAAATTTTCACTTCTCACATTTACATCATCACCAAATATAGACTGCAGATGCTCGGCAAATTGTGGATAGGCCTTTAAAAGATTATTCTTTAGTTTTTTGCGTCTCATGGCAAAACAAGCTTGAATGAAATGATAAAATTCCTCTCGATCAATATCGTCAAACTTGTCACCCACGTCAATATGAACAATTGCCGAATCAACATTTGGAACCGGCGTAAACATTGCGCGATTTACATAACGAGTGATTTTGGCCTTTCCAGAAAGTGATATCATAATGGATAAAATTCCATAATCAGCATCTCCGCTTTTTGCAATTATTCGCTTGGCAACTTCCTTTTGGACCATAACCGTAAGGCTTGTAATTTTTTTTGAATGATTCAAAAATTTAAAAATAATTGGAGTGGTGATATAATAGGGAAGATTGGCGATGAGTTTATATTGCCCATCAAAATGCTCCTCCACTTTTTCCAGTGGCTCATCCATAATGTCCTTAAATACAAAGTTGGTATTTTTCAAACCTAATCCTTGCAATGGCTCAATTAAATCCCTATCGATCTCATAACTTACTACTTTTTTTGCACTTGCATCTAAAATCTTTGTTAAGCTCCCAAGCCCTGCCCCTATTTCAAGCACATTATCGCTTTTACAAATGCCACTATCTCTTACCATGGCCTCGAGCAAATTTGTGTCGCTTATAAAATTTTGGCCAAATTTCTTCTTAAAGTTGTGTGTCATATTCCAAATAATCTCCTTGTATTTTGTCGCACTTCCCTGGCAACATCTTCGACAGGAATGTCTTTTATATTTGCCAAATTTTGAGCAATGACTCCAATCATGCTCGGCATATTGACCTGTCCTCTGTAAGGATGTGGAGAAAGATAGGGACTGTCAGTCTCAAATAAAAGCCTCTCAAGTGGCAAAAATTTTAGTGTTTCTTTTAAAGCCAGCGCATTTTTAAAAGTGGAGACACCTCCAACAGAAAAATATAGATCCAGTTTTAAAAGTTCTTTGGCGATCTCTTTGCTTCCACTGAAACAGTGCATTGTCGCACCATACTTGAGAAGCGCTTTATTCTTTTTCAATATCTCCAAAATTGCACCGTAGGCCTCTCGACAATGCAAAACTACCGGTTTTTTTAATTGGTATGCAAGCTTGAGTTGCTCAACCAAAGCCACTTCTTGTTGCCCTCTATCTGGCATTCCATCAGTGTATTGCAAGCCAATTTCGCCAATTGCCACAACTTTATCCTCCATAGCAAGGGTGGCAAGGTCATTCCCTACCTGCCCGTTCCATGATTCTGCAAACTCTGGATAAAGACCCACACTGGAATATACACATTGATATCTTTTGGATAAATTTATACAATCTTCTGCGCTCTCTAAATCTACGCTAGAAGTTATGATTGCCTCTATGCCCATATCATTTGCCAGCTTGATAATCTCATCTTCTCGCCCTTGAAAAACCTTATCTGTAAGATGCGCATGCGTGTCTACAAACATAATTACTCCTTATGAAAAAGTTTAAAATAATTTGAGCATTTTGTCAATTTAATTTTGTAATACTATTAAAATAAAAGATATTATTTTATTTCTATCTACTTAAATTTCTGAATAATATATTACATGAATAGAATTTGGTTTATTATGATCGTGGCATCACTATCTTTGCTGGTATGGACAAGCCCTTCAAACATCTTAAACACAATGGTTGGCGCAGCCTCGGATGCATTTGCTCTTAGCCTTGAGCTTTGTGCCGTCTATGCTGTTTGGCTTGGCATTTTAGAAATAGTTGAGGTCAGCGGGCTTAGCGATAAACTTGCAAAGTTGTTAAAACCTGTAATTAAAAAGTTGTTTAAAATTGATGACGTGGAAACAGAAAAGTTTATAGCTTTAAATATGTCAGCAAACATTCTCGGCCTTGGCAATGCAGCAACTCCAATGGGAATAAATGCCATGAAAAGGCTTGACGATGGAAGTGGTGAAGCAACACCGGCGATTATCATGCTGATTGTCCTAAATGCCACCTCACTTCAACTGCTCCCAACAACTGTAATCGGCCTTAGAGCAGCTGCGGGATCACAGTCTCCAGCCGATATAATTTTACCAACCCTTTTGGCCACCATTTGCACCTGTAGCCTGGGAATAATTTTGGTAAAATTTTGTCAAAGATGGTTTAAAAGGAGAGGAAAATGAGTGCATATATTCTTCCCTTGCTCTTTATTGGTCTTTTTTGTTATGCTAAAATTAAAAAGGTTGGCTGTTATGATTCCTTTGTCAAAGGGGCAAAAAAATCTATTCCTCTTGTGGTTGATATCTTTCCATATATTGCCTCCATTATGATTGCTGTGGCACTTTTGCGGGCAAGTGGTATAACAGCCCTGCTTGCCGACTCATTTTCGCCCATCTTTTTGGCTCTGGGTATTCCCAGCGAGCTTATCGAGCTTGTCCTTCTTCGACCATTCACTGGATCTGGCAGTTTTGCCCTGCTCAATGATATATATTTGCAGTATGGCGCTGATTCATATATTTCTCGCTGTGCATCTGTGATTTTGGGATGTAGCGAAACAATTTTTTATGTCACAACTGTCTATATTTCGCAAACCAAAGTCAAAAAGCTTTTGTATGCGGTGCCTGTCGCCCTAATTTGTTCGCTGATTGGGGCTATTATTGCATGTTTGCTTTGCAGAATCATCTAAGATTAATATTTATTTATATTTTGAATTTCTATTATTGTGATATTCGAGGCAATTGACTGGAAAAACAAACGCAAAGTTTTGAGATCATCTCTACTATATTTTTTTGCCAAACATATGGCCAAACTTCCGGCGAGAGAAACAAGCTCTTCGCCACTTAAGTCTAGTTTCTGTTTTTCTTCCATATGAATATTTATTAAATATAACAAAAAAGTGTGCTTAAAGCACACAAAGTTTAAATTGTCAGTATATCTGAAATTTTGGCAATAAAAATAACTAAATATAACAAATACTTATTGTTTAAAACCCCCGCTCAAGCCTGCTCTTTACTTCTTGTTCGCCTAAAATTTGCATAATTGTAAAAAGCGTCGGTGAGTTTTTCCTGCCAGTTAATGCAAGTCTTATAAATTCGCAGGCCTTTGCCACGTTCCCTTTATAGGCCATTGGATTTTGTTTATAAAGTTTGTTGTCGGTTGCATAACCTTCCTGCTGTGCAAGTTTTTTCACATCGGCAAACCACTCTTCATTACTGCGTGGCATTTGAAAAGTTTTAAGGTATTTGGATATGAAATCATTTGCCAGAACTTTGTCATTTTCATCTATTTCTATGTTTTTTGGAACATCAAAAATATAATCAAAATAGTTTTTCATCATGCCGTAATTGTATATATCTTTTCGTGGCTTTGCTAGGCCCTCTCGGTCCATTTGGCATAGCTTGATATATTTTTCTCTGTTTTCGCTTAATATTAAGGCCAGGTCTTTATCGTATTTTTGTGCATAGTTTAACCAATTCTTGTAAAGCTCTTCGCCGTTTTGTTGCGCAATAATATTTTTTGAAATGTCGTTGAGCTTCATAATATCAAAAATTGGTGCTACAGTTGTGATTTGATTAACGTTAAACTTAAACTCTTTCCAAGATAAAGACGGGTTATTTTTTCTCCAAATTTCAAAACCGGAGTTTATCATGTTGAGCAAATACTCAAGTACACTCTCAACTGGATACCCATTTTCGCTGAAATATTGCATGTTTGATTCAGGATCATATCTCTTTGAAATTTTGCGTCTATTGCCATTCTCTCCCAGTTTATATATCAGTGGATTATGGCAATAGGCTATCGGATTAAAACCCAGTGCCTCAAAAAGCTCCAAATGTGCCGGAGTCGATGAGATATATTCCTCTCCTCTTACAACAATTGTTGTCCCCATTAGGGTATCATCGACAGCATGCGCAAAGGCATATGGAGGAGTCCCATCACTCTTTAAGATCACAAAATCTTTTGCGTTTGCTTTGGCCTCAAGCTCGCCTTTTATAAGGTCGGTAAACTTTATCCGTTCATGCCCTTGATTTTTGGTTTTAAGTCTAATAGCAAAACTTTCACCTCTGTCAAGATGACTTTTTACCTCTTTATAGGATAGATTGCGACAAGGATCATACTCTTTTTCATCATCCTCAATAAATTTATCCTCTCTCAGCTTTAAAACATCTTCTTTCCCTTCTGTTTTTTTGCAAAAACAAGGGAAGGCTTTCCCTTCGCTGACCAATTTTTTAGCAAATACCTTATAAATATCCTTCCGTTGACTTTGAACATATGGTCCATAGTCACCAATATCTTTTCCGTCCAAAGTTTGATATTCGTCAAACTTTATGCCATAATGATCAAGTATTTCATATATTACACCCTTGGCTTCTTGAACTTCGCGTTTTCGATCGGTATCTTCTATTCTTAAATATAGTATTCCGTCAGAATTTTTTGCCAGATTATAACTTATAAATGCCTGAAAAAAATTCCCAATATGCATATAGCCTGTCGGGCTTGGCGCAAACCTTGTTACTATCTGATCACTCTTTAGTTTGCGTTTAGGATATCTTTGCAATATATCATCTGTTGTGAGTGATATGTCTTTAAATAACAAGTCTGCAATTTTTTTATAATCCATTTCTGCTCCTTAAGAATATATGTTGCTTTGGATATAGCTGATATATTGGCTTATAAAGTTGTTTTCTGCACTGAAATATTTTGAGAGCTCGTTATAGTAGGCCTTTGCATACCTCTCCTCTTTTTCATATGCATCAACCGATCCGCCATAATTTTCGATAAATTCGTACAGATTGAAATCCTCTAAAGCTTCCTGCATAAGCTGTCTTTCACTTGCAAGCATATTATTTATATTTCTGTATGCCATCGTGGCATCATCTAAAAGTTGATTTGAAGCAGTTGAAATTGTCTGAGCAAAAGACTGCAAAAGCAAAGAAATATTCACATAATCACTATTGCCTTCAAATTGTTGCCCTTGACCACTTTCAAGTAAAAGCAATCTAAAATCATTTGCGACTAAAAGATTTTGATAGTCGATGTAAAATTCAAGTTTGCTATTCCATAACTCTAAGTCAACCTGCTCCTCTTGTTGAGAATAGTCTGCTACCAGTTCCTCTATATCGTCTAAATATCCACTTTCTATAATAACATCAGCAAGATCAAAAGCACATTCATAAACCTGGTTGATAAAATCACGTGCCCCCCACTTATATCTTGTGCTATACCCATTGTATATTTGGTATGTCGCATCAGAATCAATCATGATTAACATATCGTACTCGACCTTGACAAGGTCATAAGCTTCATTGAGATCCTCTATTGAATTTTTGAGACTACGAGCTTTTTTGATCTCATTTGTCATGTCATAGTGTTTTTCTATAAAATTTAGTCCAATTGCATTTAAAGTTTGATAGTTTGCGTCATCATCCATTTTTACTCCAGTTGGAGTTTTATAATTGAAATTGTCAAAATAGAATTTTGAGCCGTATACATTGGCATTATTTTCAACCAAAAATGAAGTGTCTGCTGTAAATTTTTCAATCGTTTGGAGATAAGAGTTATATACATCGGTGTTGGTCGTCTTATCCGAGCATGCAACCATTGATATGGACCCCACAATTAAAATTAATGCAAGAATTGGTAATAAAAATTTTCTTTTTGCCATATTAACCCTCCTTTGCCTCTATAAACGATTTTGTTATCTCAAAAATTGTGGTCTGCATATCTGTCGTTTCATATGTTTTGGTGATATTGCCCTCTGCATCCATAGAATCGATAAGCACAATGAAATCACTCTCTGCAAAGGTTTCGCAGAACTGATTTATCAAATTGTATTTCCCTTGATATGTCGTTTCAAAATTATAGCAAACTATATCAGTGGTATCCACAATATAGGAGTTCACAAATCTGCTGAACCCAAGAATTTGCCCAGAAATCGAATATGAATAAACATCATCCAAAGTGTTTTTCTTGTCAACGTCGATAATGGCATTGAATTTGTTTATGATTGAAGTCAGATAATTATCAACAGTTGTTAAAATAGTAGAAGAGGCTAAGTTGTTTGAGAGAGTATTGTCAAAACATCCCTGATAGCAATTATTCAAAGCGGAGATGGCCTTCGCATTGCTCTCAAGCCAATTCACATACTCACCTCTAAAATCAATCCAAAGATTTTTAACATATGAATCGCTGTCCTCTTCAAGGCTGTTGACGGTCGCCACCAATTCGTTTAAATCCTCTTTGGAAGACTTCACTCGATTTAAATTGTTTCGAATGGTCTTGTAGTTGGAAGATAAAACCTTGTTATCTTTGGCAAAAACCAGATAGTCGTCATAAAATTGCAATACATCACTTATCCCTTCTGAAAGAAGTAAGATGTCGTTATACTCTGTCATATAATAACTTTTTGTGCTACTACTCAGTTTTTCTCCCACAGTTTGATAAGCCGATTTTTCGTCCTCGTCATTAAGATAAGATGAAGAAGATACATCATTTAGTATTCTCTTTGCATCCGAAGTATTTGCCGGTATAAAAATGACAATCAAAACAACGATTATTGCAATTAAAACCAGTATTGCAATAAAAGTCACCCATCTTTTGCCATTTCCATTCGATTGATTATCTTTATTTTTGGCCATTTTCCCTCCTTATTCATCAGAAAACACATCTATATCTGCGTTGTTTTCAAGTGGCATTTCTTCAATATCATTATAATTGATATGTTCCATCTTTTGCACTGCAACCCTTTCATCAGGATTGACAAAGGTGGTATATTCGCCGATCCATCGGAGTTTAACCTTGCCCGTGCTTCCATTTCTGTGCTTTGCTATTATCAGCTCTACAGTGCCCGGTTCGTCTTCTTGTGCGACGTCGTTATATTTTTCAGGGTTATACAAAAATAGCACTATATCCGCATCTTGTTCTATCGCACCTGAGTCTCTTAGGTCTGAAAGCATCGGCCTATGTCCGTTTTCTGATCTTGCCTCCACACTTCTTGAAAGCTGTGAAAGAACAATGATAGGAACATTAAGCTCTTTTGCTGTGATTTTTAAATTTCTTGATATATCACTTACCTCGTTTTGACGATTCATATCCTTTTTGTTGCTTCCAGATGACATAAGCTGAATATAGTCAATCATAATAAGATCAATGTTTTCTTTGGCTTTAAGCCTGCGACACTTTGTAAGTATATCAGCCGGGGTTGTCAGTGAAGAATCGTCGACATATAGTCCGCTCTGCTCAAGCCTTTTGGTTGCAGACCAAATACGCTTCCACTCTTCCGCATCCATGCTTCCGTTTAGTGCTTTTGCCATACTGACTTTTGCAAGTGAACATATTGCTCTTTGAATAAGCTGTTCTTTGCTCATCTCAAGCGAAAACACCGCACACTTCTTTCCTAGTGTTGTGGCAGCATGAACAATAATGTTCATTGCAAAAGATGTTTTTCCAACACCTGGCCTTGCGGCGAGCAATATTAAATCACTGTTCTGAAGCCCATTCGTAACCCTATCAAACTCTTTAAATCCTGTCGGTATACCTTTAAGTGAGGTTGGATCTTTTGCAATCGCATCAAATTTATCAATGACATGTTTAATGGCGCCATTTGGCACTCCAACATGTTCCAGCGCGCTTCTCTCTTGCTTCTCGGCGATATCAAAGATTTCTTTTTCTGCAAATTGTAGACTCTTATCCTTATCTTCATTCTCATATGCGTCCTGAATGATTTTCTGCCCTGACTCAATCAGTTTACGCCTGGTGGAATCTGCTTTGACAATATCACAATAATATTTAAAATTTACCGCAGAAGGAACAACATTTGTAAGTGTCGTGATATAATCAATTCCGCCCACCTTATCCAAAATTTTGTCTTTATCAAGTTGATCCAAAATGGTTACAAAATCTACCGGTATTGACTTTTGGTAGATCTTGAGCATGCTTAGATAAATATCTCTATGAGCTTGGGTATAAAAATCTTCTTCTTTCATTATGCCAAGTATATCTGCCTGAGCTTGGACATCAATAAGGATGCAACCAAGAACTGCCTGCTCCGCTTCAATATTATGTGGCATAATTTTATAGTCTGCCATTTAGCCTCCTATTCATTTGTAAAAGGATCTTTATTTTTGTTTTCTTCAAGCCTTTTCTTCTTCTTTTTATCAATTTTAGCACAAATCAGTGAAAAGAGCAAGTATAAAATGGCTGTTATACATATTACAATAAACCCTGCAAGTACTTTATTCATGCTGGTATACTCAAAAAACAGAAAGCAAATAAAAACATCAAAAATAAACACTGCCAATAAAAACCATATCAGCCGTTTGTATTTTTTCCGTAAATCTCTGCTCTCATTGGGTAATAAAGCCATTTATCCTCCTCTTTTTAGACCTCTCCTCTAAGAAGCCTCCCTCTTTCTCGTAAACGCATATTGTGATCTAAGATGATTTTTCTTATTCTAAAGGTCTTTGGTGTGACCTCCAATATTTCATCGTCAGCAAGAAATTCTATTGCATCTTCCAAACTTAACTTTTTTGGTGGAGTAAGTCTTAAGGCCTCATCGGATCCTGAAGCACGACAATTTGAAAGATGCTTTTTCTTGCAGACATTTACCACAATATCGTCGCCTTTTGGATTTTGTCCAACCACCATACCAGCATAAACCATTGTGCCAGGCTCAATAAACAAATCACCTCGCTCTTGCGCGTTGAAAAGGCCATAAACAATTGCCTCACCGCTCTCGTGAGCAATAAGCGAGCCATATTCTCTTCTATTTATTTCACCCTTCCATGGCTGGTAATCATAAAAAGTTGAGTTTATCACCCCTTCTCCTTTTGTTTCAGTCAAAAGTTCACTTTTAAACCCAAAAAGACCTCGAGAAGGAATCAAAAACTCCATTTTCATTCTACTGCCACGTGGAGTCATTTGAACAAGTTCTCCCTTGCGCACTCCCATCTTTTGCATAACGGCTCCTACGCAATCTTCTGGAACATCCAGATAAAGCCTGTCAACTGGCTCACATTTTACACCATTGATTTCCTTGATCAAAACCTTAGGCATGGAAACTTGAAACTCATACCCGTCTCTTCGCATATTTTCAATAAGAATTGATAGGTGCATCTCTCCTCTGCCACAGACCTTAAACTGGTCGGCACTTTGCCCATCACTTACACTAAGTGATAAATCTTTGACAGCTTCTTTGTAAAGCCTGTCTCTAAGGTGTCTGGATGTGACAAACTTTCCATCTTTGCCGGCAAGTGGACTGTCGTTGACCATAAAAGTCATTTCGACACTAGGCTGAGCAATTTTCACAAATTCAATGGGCTCATTTATACTGCTATCACAAATAGTATCGCCTATTTGAACATTTTCAATCCCTGCCACACATACTATTTCGCCCACACTAGCACTCTCCACTGGCACTTTCTTAAGTCCATCAAAAACATAAAGACTGACAATTTTAGACTTGGATTTTTTCTCGTTGTCATGATAATTGCATAAGTTTACACTTTGTCCAACCTTGATCGTTCCCTGACTGATTTTCCCTACTGCAAGCTTGCCCACAAAATCGTTGTGTTCGCAAGATGACACCAACATTTTAAGTGGAGCCGTTTCGTCTCCAACCGGTGCAGGAATATATTCAATGATTTTCTCAAAGAGCGGTTTCATGCTTTCAAAGTTTCCGTTTTTATCGTCGCTTGCGACACCTTTTCTTGCTGAGGCAAAGATAAATGGAGATGAGAGCTGTTCATCGTTTGCATCGAGATCTAAGAATAATTCAAGTACCTCGTCTATCACCTCGTCTATCCTTGCATCTGGCTTGTCTATTTTGTTTATAACAACGATAACCTTAAGCGACAATGCCAAAGCTTTTTCCAGAACAAATCTTGTCTGTGGCATAGGCCCCTCAAAAGCATCAACGACCAAAAGTACACCGTCGACCATTTTGAGCACACGCTCAACTTCACCGCCAAAATCAGCATGTCCAGGAGTGTCTATGATATTGATCTTTACTCCATTATAAACGCATGAGCAGTTTTTTGATAAAATTGTAATGCCCCGTTCTCTCTCCAAAGCATTTGAGTCCATCACACGATCTTGTACCACTTGATTGTCGCGGAAAACACTTCCTTGTTTTAATAACTCATCAACAAGCGATGTTTTGCCATGATCGACATGGGCAATGATTGCAATATTTCTAATGTTTTTGTTTTCCATAATGTGCCTCTTTATTATATCTTTTATTATACCTTTTTACAAAGGATTATTTTAACACAATTTGCACTAAATTTCAACTGGATAATGTAATAATATATGTAAAATTTGAAATAAAAGAGTTTTGCCAAAATCAATTCCAAGAATTTTTAATTTGTCGTTTCGCATAATTTTTAGCATGACAAAAATATGAACCAGTATTCAATCATAATTTCAGCCATGCCAAAATGGTCTTAAAGCATTCAAATCCAAAACCTAAGTTTAATATTTCTTATTTAAAAAACAAAAATAGGTGTTAAATTTTCCATGCTTGAACATCATTTAAGAATAAAATTTTTTATTAAAAAAATATTTAATTCAATTTGACAATAAATTGATTTTAAAAAACATGAATATCTGTTGATTTGTTTTGAAATTGTTTATTTATTTTTTCATCCTGTTTTTTCAGCAAATTAAATGGCTGTTTATAATTATTTTATTATCTAATCTATTTATTTTTTTATTTTATTTTTTTGTTTTTTTTAATTTTGATCTAATTTTAAATTCTATAAAAATATAGATTATAGTGACCGCCATCACAACAATCAAAGCAGTCAAATACCAAGCACCTCTATTGACCATTGTAAGGCTTAATTGTATATCGTTTGCGTTTGTCAAATTTTGCTCATCCACAATCCATATATGATGTGTCTGCTCCGCACTCTTTGTGATGATGTTTGCATTGGATTTCAACTTGTCGTTGACCACAGCATAATCATAAACAAATTTAGGACTATAATTTTGCGATATTGCTTGATAATAATCCTTGCCTTCTGCTGCTGATAGGAATATCTCCTTATAGCGCTGACCTATGGTTGTATTTTTACCTGCAAATTGACTTGAAAACGGAAACTTCCCTTGTGATATATATTTTTTAATAAAATAGTTGCCTCGTTGTGTGTCTCTACTTGAAGAGGAAGAGGAATTGTAATAATTGAAAGAGGTATGGCTGTCATAAATAATGCTAAAGCCAATCAAAGACGAATTGTCATTATATGAAACTGCAGTGAGAGTTACTCCCTTGTTGATTTTATACTGCTCAATTGGATTTTGAAGATATTTTAAAGAAAGGCTTAATAAAAATTCCGTTCTTAAATGATCTATTTTTTGAAGCAAGCAATCAATAAATTCACTTCTTTGTAATGCATTTAATCCTGCCCTGTCACACAGCTCGCCACTTATCGAAAACGCAATGCTCTGCACAGGTGTGCTTGACGAGGAAAGTGATAACATTATAATATCATCCGCCCCAGTCTCTTGTGTCTCTCCATCGGATGCAAGGTTTATTTTATTGCTGGACACTATAGGAAATAGCAAAAACAATAGACAAAAAAGTGCAAAAATCTTTTTCATATGTATATTTTATTCTTTTAAATTCCCTCTTATGAGAGATTATGCAATCTTTAACAAAATGTCTATTTTTTGTCTTTTAAATTCGCTTAAGCCATTTTTTGTGTCAAAACAGATTCTCTATCCTATCACCTATTTTATTATTAAAAAATAGCTGTAATGTTGTCCTTTACAGCTATTTTTAAGTTCTGATCTTTGTCTTTATGGCTCTGTTGTAATTGAAACCCTCAATCCTCCATTCTCCGACGTTATTCTAAAATAGTATCCATCTCCTGCGTCTATTGGCTCTTCGAGTGGCTGGATGATGGTGACTTTTATCTGGTTGGATATCGTTGACCCTGCAGAAGCATAATTAACTCCGTTGTCAATGATAAGGTATGCAGTTACCGAGTTGACCAGACTATTTCCTTGGGTGTCGGCCAGGTAATTTATCGTGCCTCCAGTTAGAGTTAGCGCTATAGCTGCCTTATTTAATGTGCCCACATTGGCCGATTTGTTTAGGGTTCCATTGTTATAACAGAAAGATAAAACTCCGCTACTTACAATGGCATTACCGCTTTGATACGTCGTAAAGCTGGACACACTCGATATGGCACCAACATCAAAACTTCCATCATTTCCACTTCTTAAGATGGTACCTGAGTTTATTATCGTTATTCCAGCTAAATATGATACCTGATTGCTTGTCTCAACTCTCAAAGTTTTTGTACCACTATTGGTGCTATCTTGAATTTGGCCATCATTTACATTAAATAATGATATAGCGCCGTAGGCAAATCTTAATGCTTGCCCCTGCCCGGTATTAAAGTTGAAGCTGGCTTCATTGTGGCAATTGGTGATCGTGCCACCATAATTTGCCGCAACAATCCCTCCAACAAAGGCCACATTGTCCCCTCTTCCTGAGAGATTGGAAATGCTTGTTCCTGTAATTGTCACATTTTCTATTGTGCCAAGATTGTATACTGCAAGCGGGCTTATCAAAATATTGCTTGATTGAAGAGTATTGATATCTATATTGAATATGATATTCAAATTTTTAATGCTTGCACTAGAGGATATTGTTTCAAACAAGGCAAAATACCTATCGAAAGAAAGTTGCAAGTTCATAAGCGTGGTGCTATAGCTTTCACTCATCACCAGAAAATCGCTAGCGGAAATTGTGATTGTATTTCCATTACCATCTATGTTTCCATAGAAGACCTTGACTTTTTCCCTAAAATCAACCTCTTCTTCTGCTTGCATAAATATCAGTTCGTCAGTCAAATCAATATTATTTGTCAAACGATAATAAACCTCTTGCCCCTCAAAATTCCTCTTGTAAATTTGAATAAATTGACTGGCATTTGCAATCAGATATGGTGACGAGATAGTACCTTGTCCGCCGGCAAACAGGTTATATGTTATGTTTCCGCTGTCAAACTGATAATTGACACTGTCACTAAATAGATATATTGTATTATCTGCCTGATTGATCTGACGGGCTTGAATATAGAATGATGTGATTTCGTTGTCTGTACCGCCTTGAACAGGCAAATAATAACTATTTTCAATTATGCCACTAGTCTGTCGCCCGTCAATTATGATATTGAAATAGTATTGATAATTGTTGCCAAAAACTGACTCTTCATTCCAGCTCCAACGGAACATGCTATTATCCTCATCCCACTCAATTTCAAGCCAAGCGCCATCGCCATCGCCTATTTGAGTCGGTGAAATATTGAAAGTCGTTATGTCGCTGTTTAACAGCAATCTTCTGCCAACTAGTGTTGCCTCCTGATTGTCAACAATTTGGATCTGAATAGACTGATAGGTCTCATATATTGGCAGTTGCTTGTTGTCCTGGTGCGTTATTTGATATTCGACCTCTTCGCCACTTGTTGTGGTGATTTTTACTATTATACTGTACATCGTATTGCTCGATGCAATCATCACGCTTTCAAAGTAATTGCTAAAATCAATATATGATATATAATCTTGTCCTTCTTGCTGTATGCCAATAGAATAGTACTGTTCGAGCATTGGTTGCAGTTTTGTGACATTCTCTATCACAAGTCCGCTCGACATCAAAAGAGCAGTGCTGTCGTTTGATATATAGTTCCTGATTTCAATATCAAACATATTTGTTATATTTAATTGTCCCGGACTTAATACAAACTCAACTTTTATAAGGCCTGTGGTATCAATATGCGTGTCACTACTAAATATAAACGAACCTTCTAGGCTTTCCAAGACTTCACTGCTACCACTGAAATATCTGGCCTGAATGAGAATCCTCTCGCTGGCACTTGCATTATTTTCATCTGTTATAGTCCTATTTGTATTATTTATATCATTGTTATAAACTCTGGCATCTATATAGAACTCAATTGTATCTCCACTGATTCCTGTCATATTTGTCAATAGTACAGGAGTCATTGTTCTCTGCAGATACCCATTTGTTGCCGAAAGCTTCAACCCTCTTAAAACATAACTGCCATCCTGATAACTTCTTGGCTGAAGGATATTGTAAGTTTCTCCTTCAATTGTTGTTATATTTGCAAGTGTGCTTGTTGCCACTCTGCCTGCTAGTGCTGTGACAAACACTTTATAATATTGATAAGCTTCATTAAGGTATGTATGATTTAAACTTGTAGCAGTTGTATATAGTGTTTCCGTTCGGCTTAATTCATATTCGTCTTGCAATCTGGTATAATATTCGATGTCAATTTGATATAAGTTTACCGCATCTTCTTCTAACAACTGATCATTATCGACTTCCCAAGATATTCCACCACTGGATACAAAAGGATCGTTTTCTATGTTGTGTAGCATCCTTGCATTAATGCTGGCTGTATCTGAAGAGAAAATTGGATATCCTTTGGCTGTTAAACTTGTTGAAGTGTTCTGGAAAATAAGGAGATTGTCCGCACCGCCAGGAATTGTGCTGGTTGTATCGGTGGATAACACAAAATTTCCAGAGTTACCTAAAAGATATACATAAAAACTACCCGCCCGCAATTCACTTTCATCATTTTGGCCAATTCTTGTTAAAATATAGGTATTCTCGACTCTTGCACTTGTGTAATAATAGCCATCTCCATTTTGTAATGATAGGTCATTAGCGAGTAAATAGTGCAAATCATCATGATAAGTCTGATCCACAGAATTTATACTTACATACAAATCATTGTTCGATATTGAAAGCTGTGGACTGTTGAGCTTATAACTATTCGCTATCGCATATGACTGGCTTTCAACACGCATTGTATTATAAGAAATTGATCCATTTATTGAAAGGATGATATAACTATACAATCCAGAATTGTCCATGTCAATGTAGACATTGCTCGAAGTAATTTGATATATTTTGTTTAACTCGCCACTACCAGAAGAGTAATATTTTACAAGCAATGAGTCCTGATTATCTCTTCCCTGGTCTATCGTTACGCAAAGTCTTCCATCTGTGAAATTTACACTTGTCTCCAGCAGATCCAGGTAAGTTAAGTTGATGGTCGCACTTTTGCCATTAAGTGATCCATAAGTCAAATTATTCCCGTCAGTTTCATCTATTATCAAAGAGCTGTCAGCAGTATATACATAGAGATCAATTCGCCACTCCACATTTCTCCACTCCAAATACTCTTCTAAAATTTCCGGCAATTTGTCGCGAAGTAATGTAAAATTTATTGTAAAATTACTGCTAGAATATGTGGTAATCACATTTTCTACGAGTACATCATTATAATAAATGAGCCATTGATCGCTGATATATTGTATATCAAACTCCAATACCGAATCGTTACTATAATCCTTAATTCCTTCTTGGTAATTGGTTCGCATTAACATTTTATAATAAGTTGCATCGCGTTTTATATAGGAACTGCTTGCTTCATCAAAGACATAAATTTGCCCTACATTAACAACGGCCTCATAAAAATTCTTATTTGTTTCACTATCAATATCCCGATTATTTACCTCCAATTCAACACTTGGTGCAGGGTTGACAAACATGACAACCGAATTTGAAAGCTGAGAGTCTATGTATTCTCGTGTCTGATAACCACTTGGCTCAGTTTGAAAAATTGCTACAGAATATATCCCTGTTGGAATTTGCCTACCAAAATCATCAAACAGGGCAGTATCGCCAGATATGCCTCTATAGGAAGATAACAACGTCTCTATTAAATTTACAGTTTCTCTTCCCTCTGGTACGGATTGGTCGATTCGACTAGTATTTAAATAGGAATTTAAAAGATCAAAATACGAATGTAATTCATCTGTGGCTATGACGTTATCCGCATTTAATATTTCTATATCTGGGAACAATTGATATGCAAAAAGTTCAACATCATAGTGTGTATTGGTATCACTATTTCCATCGCGCAGAATAAATCTCAAAACAACCCGCTGATTTAACAATGTACTCGCGAGAAATTCTATAGGCTGGTAATATGTTTTTGCACCTACGATTTGGTAAAGCTCAGTTTTACCTGAAATGCTTGGATCTTCTTCTCCAAAATAATCCTTTAAATCTTGAATAAATGCGCTGGTTTCAAACTGCTCGGCATTAAATGTTATTTTTCCATCCTTTACCTCAAGTGAAATAGGGGTGGCATATTTATAGACTTCACTGCCATAAACAACAGCCTTCGAGCTTATCACGGTTTGATTATCGGCATTTGGCAAAGCTATCACAGAAATTTGATATCTGTTTCCTGGAATAATTTCATTCACCCCTCTTAAATCAAGAGATGCTGAATTTACAAGAAGCTTTTTTACATTTGAAAGACCATCATTAGTAATCTGATCAATAACCACATAATATGAGACTGCTTGGAATGTTGGGTCTGCCATAAAATCTGCAGGCTTAATCCACTGCCAAGATAGAACATTGTCATATATCTCAAGATTTATAATTTCATTTAATCGTTTTACTTCAAACGAAGTTTGATTATATTGATAATAGGTACTATTTTCATTGCTAATGCGTGAGATTTCAACTTCAAAATTACCATAATCAAACTCTGGCAAGTAGTCGTCGAGAATGTCATTTAAACAAACTCCATAACAAGGAGTATATGTTGCTCCATCATTACCTTGTGTGGTTACAAATGTCCCCTTATCTTGCTGTGATGTTGTTTTCCAATAACCACGAAGCAAGATTAACATAAGTGAATTCAATTTAATGTTTGTCACGGTGGACCCATCTCTTATGCTGACGATTAGGGCACGTGTTGGATCATTCAAGATGCTATCCGCAAGGGCACCGATTATGATGTAATCACGACTTAGATCGTTTGATCTAAGTATCTTTGCTTGATTTTGCAATGATTCAAATTTATAGCCAAAAGAGATTTCTTTCCAGTCCGCTGTCACCGAGTCTGACTTACTCACCGTAATTTCAAAGTTATAAATTTGTTCAAATAAATATCCACTTGTACCATCAGCATCATTAAAGAAAAGTTCGAGCATTTCCAGCATTGATATCGTATAAACATTGCTACTTTCATTTTGATCTGGTAAGAAAGTCTTTATAACTTCATTTGCTCCTACCATGGTTTTCGCATGGAAAACAATGTCAGAAAGATCATCGGCAATCACAGTTATCTCTATATCACCGCTTTGATTGATTATCAGCTGATCTATACCTTGAAGTTTGTTCCCCGTAATCATATATGCATCACCAGATGGTAAAACTCGATTATTTTGATCAATTGCAATAATTCTTATCGAATATGCTCCATATTTGCCGTAAAGGAGACCAAGTTCTTCACTGTTTAAATTAAGCTGTTGTTGAGCACTGAAGGTATAATTTACTATATCTTGTCCCAGTCTCAACTCAAGCAGTAAATTGATTCCCTCTCCTATTAAATCCTGTGTTTCACTTACGTCTACTGTCAAAATGCCATCACCATCAACCGAAGCCTCTGCTATGCTATTTAACCTGCTGATAGTCACAGAAGTTGGCTGAGAATTTATATTCCCCTGCACTATAACAGTGATCTCAACAGTGGTATTTATTGCCGATATTAAAGCTTTATTTAGCCTTAATGTGTAAATTCCGTCTTGCAGTGAAAGGCTGTAATCCTGACTGACAACTTGTCCCACCGTTGTTTCGAGCAAGACAGAATTTGAATTTGAAACTTTGATTAAAAATTTCACATTTTGATAAGAACTCCATTCGTCGTTCCATGAAAGCTGTGCGTAACTTTCTAAGTATTTGTCTAGGTCTAGGCTTTGAGTGCTATCAACTAAATAATTTACAGTTATTTGTGCTACTTTATTTAATTTGGTTGTTGTCTCCTCGGTGCTCTCTTTTTGACCATAATATCCCCTTGCCTGTCCATCGGTTTGAGTGAAAGTATAGTTTAATACATTTGCCACCACTTTTATATTGACAGTATCTGACAATACCTCACCAATTGCCTCTTCTATCTCTTGAATGGAATATTCAAGATCAAAAGTGCTGATATCATATGATTTTCCACCACTGGTGATAACAAGTGTATACTTAATTTTGTTTTCTGGCTGTCCAACGATTTGCGAGTCTAATTGCGTCCATTTAAGCATATCTCCATCAAGTGTCAATTCAAAATTACTCTCGTTTATATCATGAAGTTCAAAAGTTGTGATGATAGAGTCTAAGTAGTAGTAATTTCCGTTGTCTTTTGCACACACCTGTAAATCAAATACGGTTACAGAAGGATCGTCTAAGGCAAAACTCCCTGTCGCCGACGAGGAGTTGTAACTTGCGACAATTTCATTATTTAAAAGAATATGGCTGATGTATTCAATGTCAGTTGTTATATTAAACGAGGCCTGATACTGATTTTGGGCGGATGAAATATTGAGATTTAGTATTGGCGCCAACTGTTTTATGTATATAACATTTGAATCTTCCGAGTCGAGATAACTTGGATTTACAGTCTTTACCACAACCTCCTTTCTATTTTGCCAATCAATATCTCCCAAGCTGTCAAGGTTTATGCTTATCATATTTTCAGAAGCTAGTACACTGCCTCTATATCCTTCTACAACGCATACATCATCGACATAGATGTCATAATATGTATTTTGTCCAACATCATTCCAGCTTAGTGTCCTCGTGGCACTATTAAAACTGAGATTTGGAGCTTCCAAAGTGGTCAAAGAAAGATAAGTTTGATTTGCCTGTGTTGTGCCATATTGTGATGAAATATAGAAAGCATTCTGACTATCGTCAACTGGTAATGCATAGGCATAGAGCTTGATGTCCACACTGTCCGCCATTCTATAGCTTGTTGCAAATAAAGCATTTGTATCAAGTAATTGATTGATTTTTGTCTGAAGATTAAAACTATTTAGAGTATTCCCTAGGAAGAATGAATAATATGAATTCCCATTTTGCTGATTTGTAAGTATGATTGAGAGATAATAGTCTGCTATGTTTGTGTCTTGACCATCCCAGCTTAATATTCCGTCCGAGAAGTGCATGTTGGACGGTGCTGTGGTTCTGTAAAACTCAACTATCCGCTCATCACTGTTTATATAGAATTGATTGTCGCCACCATCTATTGCTATGTATTGAAGATTAAGAGTAAATTCGTTGTCGTATGAGTATAAATCTATGGTAT
Organism: uncultured Clostridia bacterium; assembly: GCA_944384495.1. Classification (GTDB taxonomy): domain Bacteria; phylum Bacillota; class Clostridia; order Christensenellales; family UBA1242; genus Caccovivens. The sequence goes on along the minus strand of CALWTP010000063.1, from coordinate 14,942 downwards.
TGTTTGAAGAAGCATTTACAATCACATCATCAATTTTGATTTTTATCTGTTGCAGATTTGAAATAGATGCAATCGTCAAATCTTCCCTAATTTTTGTCCCATAATCGTCATAAGCCTCTCGATAGGAGAAGGTCGGCTGTGGCAATTTTTCTATATTTAAATGATACTCTTCTGAGTTTAAATGAAGTTGCCCGTCAAAGCGTGAGCCACTTGTTGCAATCAAGGCAATATCATAATTTTTTACCTTTTCAAAAGTATTTGAAAAAGTATAAGTCGCAACTGACGTATCACTGTTCACCTCTATTTGCCCGTCAAACTCACCGTCAACATAGACCACATATCCGCCACCATATTCTACTGTGGATATGGAAAGATAATAATTGTCTTTAAACTCCCCATCTCGAGTCAAAACTGCGGTTGGTGTGGCGATTTGCTCGGTCACAAAAAATTCGCCGGTAAAGAAGTTCTCCTTGTCGTGGAAAGTATTGTCAAGATATAAATTTGTATCATTTGAATGAGCATATATGTGGATGATGTAATAACCAAACTCTAACGCGTTTTGATTTTTGCCATCCATGGTCCAGCCCGATTGCACACTTGGCTCTTCGATGTTGGTATAATCTTTGTTTGACTTGAAAATTTCATAGTAATACGATACCTCTTCTTCAAAACGATCTTGGTAAATTTGGTCCAGATTGTCCCATATATAATAGCCATTTTGTTCTGATGTGCTTTTTTGAACCAAAGGCAAAATTTCAAGCGTTTTTGTGGTAGTTGAAAGGGGCGCATACTCAATTCCATCTATATTATTTCCGGCGGTCACCATTATCTCATATCCAGAAAGACTTGGTTGTATTTGATTCAGATTTTCAACTGTGAAAGAAACAATGTTGTTCTCAATATAAGGCTCGATGTCAAAAAGTATATCGTTTATGTACAGCTTATAATAGTTTGCATTTTCTATTGTGGAAAGGGAGAATATTGAAATGTTGCGCTCTTGGTCAAGACTATGATGAATTTCCCCAAGTGTATCCAAAATATAGAAATCAAAAGTAAACGGGTTTGAATTTAACGGGTTTGAAGTCTGGTCCTGATTTACAATAATCATCTGCCCAGGATTTGGCAAAGCTGTGATGGACAAAGTGTGCAATCCCAAATCGAAACCATCAAGGTCTATCGAAAACTGGTTACTTGAAAAATAGAACACTCTATCCTCGATGGTGGCCTTATAATTTTTGTTGTAAGAGTCCTCTTCAATGTCCACGTTTAATGTTTTTCCGTCAAAGGTGACGGTTGATTGCGGGGTATTGAGTTTTGTATAATATTGCACTTCAGATAAAGTACTCGTACTATATAGCTGACCCTGACTTACTGATGCTTGCGCGCTTGCATAAAGCCTATAATTTCCACTTGGCAAAGAGTCGAACACTTGATTGCTATTTTGCCCCGACTGAACAACAAAAGATTGTTGAACGGTTGCATCATCTAAACTTATAAAATTAAAAAGATATGTCGATGCATTTTCAACACTTTGCCATGATATAAAGCCCTCAGTATCATTGCTATATACAGGCGCTGGAGTTTCAAGTCCAGTCACAGTGAATGATGTGTTGGTTTCTAAAAATATTCCATTCTTGTCAATGGCCACAACCATAAACGGCACACTTTCGCCAGCCTGTAAAAATGAAAAATCATAATCAAAAGAATTGCCTTCTAAATTTTCCTCAATCAAAAATCCCTCGGCATAGATGTTGTATATTGCGTTTTCTTTTTCATCCCAAGAAATCGTGGAGCTTTGATTACCGCTAAAGCTTGATGGCAAAATATTTAAATTTTCAACTCTTCCCATCACCTTATAATTCAAAACAACCATTTTGCTTTGTTGTGAGCTGTCTATGTTGTCATTTTCAATAGCATTTGCCATAAGCTTAACACAATAAGATCCCGGTTGCGAAATTTGATAGCTTTCGCCAACCTCAATCTCTTCAAATATAATTGAATCATAATCAATTTGCTCTAAACCTGTCACATTGGCAATTGAAAGAGTATAATCGGTGGCAAAGACTTCCTGCCCTTCTATCATCGCGAACGAGCGATTCCAAGTGATGTTTCCATTTTCGTCCACTGATATATTGGAAGGAGCGGAAAATTTATAGCGAATTATTATTTTACACTGCGCAAAGCTTTGACCATTGTAATTTGCAAAAGCAATTGTCTGTCCGCTCTTCACCGCTTCAAAGGTGTTATCGCTGGATAAAGACAGATTGCCATTGGATAAAGAGATGGCGACATCACTCTTCTCGCCATTTTTCATCGTAATTTCATTATAAAGATCTATGCTGTCTCCAATAGAGAGAACATATGTATCACTTTTAAATTCGCCACTCTTGCTTGGCCTTCCCGAACAGGCTGTCATTGCTACTAAAGAAAGTACAACTAGCGCCAATATGGTTAAGATTTTTCCCTTCATTAAAACCTCTTCCTTAGTATTTTCATATTATCACTTTTTAAGCCTATAAAGCAAATGTTTTAGCAAATTTTAGATTATTATTAATAAATACACAATATAAATGCGAGTTTTTCACTATACCTAATTATAGTTTACTTCAAATACTTATCAAGTTTCTCATCAGGATGACATTGTAAAAGATGGTTATAAAGATATCTCCGCTAAATTTTCTTGCTCTTGTGACGAGTTTTCCATCTGTTCAATCTGCTGTTCCAGATTATCAAGGTCTTTTCGCTTGTTGTTGATGACAATGCTTGTCACCACCACAAAAGCAATGAGCACGCATATTCCCACAATCAAAACAATGTCCAGCCATCTTTTTTTATTTTTTTTATTTTCCATTCAGTTTTATTTTATCAGTTTTTTTATATTTTTTCAATAAAATTTAAATTATTTTCAAAATTTATTGACATTTATTAAAATTTCATACAATTTAAACAATTTTTTTATCATTTTTTTTTGATTTCTTTTCCATGCTTTTTTCTTTTATTTTCTTATTTACAATTGTATAAAAAAGCTTTTTTGTCAATAAATTCGATAGTGCTCTTTCCAAGAAAAAAGCTGTAAAAAAAACAATTAAAACGTAAAATCTAAATTGCCCATAATTTATCTTTAAATTTACAAAAATTAATAAAAAAAATGAAAAAATAACAGCTAAAAAATCAAAAAAAATATTTGCAAATTTTATTTTTTTACATATTTTTGCAAGCAATCCCATTCCATCAAAAATTAAACCTGACAAAATACCTATACAAAATGTACAGGCTATCACAAGTGGTTGATTAAGCGACGGATAAAGCATTCCTCCCTCTCTACTTAAAAATTCTTTTCAAGAGTGGAACTTTGACTGCTGAAGAATTAAACTTAAATTGTGAAAAGGTGCCCGAAAGGCATACATCCTGTTCATCCAAATTCAATCTTTTGACCTCAATATTTTGTCCTGTTACAACAATAGTTGAATCAGCAGTCTCAACAACGGCCTGACTTGTTGTTGATGAAACAATCTTTGTTGCACCTTTGATCTGAAGCATGTCACCTTCTAAATGTAAAAACTTGTTCATCTTCACCTCTTTTCCTTAATATATTCTGGTAAAATTTAAAAAATGATAGATTTTCAAAGTGATTTGTTGTACAATTGAGGCATGAATAAAATCAGCTTTATAAATAAAAAAAATGATAAAATCATAAATATACTTCTAAAACGAGATTTTTCTTATAATCACTGCAATAAGCTTTTGAGAAACAAAGATATACGAATTGATGGGGTGAAAATTTCAGAAAACATTCAAGTTCAAAAGGGAAGTGAAGTTCAAGTTTATTTTGAAGAGAAGGATATTGAAAGAAGTTATGATATCGTGTTTCAAGATGAGAAGGTTATAATTGTCAATAAACCTCAAGGAATTGAAATTACTGGCAAAGATGGTCTTGCGCAAAGATTGAATGCGTTTGCTGTTCATAGGCTTGACAGAAACACCACTGGTCTTGTGATACTGGCAAGAACCAAAGAGGCTGAAGCGTTGCTTTTGCAAGCAATGAAAAGACATCAGATTGAAAAACTCTATCTTGCACAGGTTGTCGGTCAGTTTGATGTCCAAAACAAGTGGTTTAACGCATATCTATTTAAGGATAAAAATAAAAGTCATGTTAAAGTTTTCTCATGTCCCGCCAAAGGAGCGATGCCTATTGCAACAAAGTTTAACACTTTGTCTTCTTCTCCCGCTTCAAGCATAATTGAATGTACGATTTTGGGAGGTAAAACTCACCAAATCCGAGCCCATTTAGCCTTTCTTGGCCATCCTATCATTGGGGATGGGAAATATGGTAAGAATGAGGATAATAAAAAATTTAAAGCAAAATATCAGCGTTTGCATTGTTATAAACTGATATTTCATTTGGATGGCATTTTATCCTATTTAAACGATAAGGAATTTATTAGTTATCCAAATTTTTATAAAAGATTTTCCCATTCTCAACTTTAATTTAAATAAGGAGCAAACCATGTATTTTTCACAATATACCTCGCCCTTAGGCAAAATATTTATCCTTAGCGATGGCGAACAACTTACAAAAATGGCTTTCGAAGGACAAAAGTATTTTTCTTTTGATGAAAAAAAATTTGTTGAAAATAACGATCTTGAAGTCTTCAAAAAGGTTAAAGAATTTTTAGATAAATATTTTAGCGGCCAAAAGGTATCCTTTGATCAAAATCTTTTAAAGCCAAGTGGCAGTGTCTTTCAAATGGAAGTCTATCGTGAGCTTTTAAACATTGAATACGGAAAAACTCTTACATATAAAGACATAGCTTTAAAACTGGCATATAAACATAACAAAAGAATGTCAGCAAGAGCCGTTGGCAATGCCGTCGCCAAAAATCCAATCATCATACTTATCCCCTGTCATAGGGTCTTGGGACAAAACGGCAAGATAACGGGTTATTCTGCCGGAACGGATAAAAAGATCGAACTATTAAAAATTGAAAATAGTACTAATAAAGAAATAAATTAAAGTCAGCCTAAATTGTACAACGGAAGGCATAATATGCTTTTTATAAAATTACTTCCGGGTCTATCTTGTCAATATTTTTAAGCTCCAAAAATTTAATTTTGGTAATATAAAAACCTATATCGCTTATGATGACTTAAGAACAAATATTTCTCAGAGAAAATCGAAATAACTTGCATATTTTTGCTGTCGGTGATAACATAACTATAGCGAGGTGTAGCGCAGGGGCTAGCGCGTACGGTTCGGGACCGTAAGGCCATGGGTTCAAATCCCATCACCTCGACCAAAATTTTAAAAAATAGAACAAAAACATCTGTTTGTTCTATTTTTATTTCTATATGATTTCCAATATTTTCATTACTTCTTGAATTTTTGCCATAGCTGTGTCCATTTGCTCTTTGGTGTGAGTCGCTGTATAACTTGTTCGAATGAGCGCCTTTCCAACCGGAGTTGCTGGAGAAACAACAGGATTTACATAGACACCTCTATCAAGTAAGAGCTTGCAGGCCATAAAAGCTTTTTCATCATCATAGGTATAGATTGGAATTATTGGAGTTTGACTCTCAATAATCTGTATTCCCATCTTTTTGAGTCCTTCACGCATATATGAAGAAATGTTTTTTAATGCTTCCATTCGTTCAGGCTCACGTTCTAAGATCCTTAGCGCAGTCAAAGCACTTGCAACTGATGCCGGGGTCATGCTCGCACTGAAAATATATGGCCTTGAGGTGTGGGTGATATAATCAATAACCCTTGCACTTGACGCAATATAACCACCAAGTGATGCCAGTGATTTTGAAAAGGTTCCCATATATATGTCAACATCATCCTCAAGTCCAAAATACTCCGCTGTACCTCTGCCATGTTTGCCAAGTACGCCAAGCGCATGAGCATCATCTACCATAATTCTTGCTCCATATTTTTTGGCAAGCTTTACTATTTCTGGCAATTTGCAGATGTCTCCTCCCATCGAGAAAACACCATCAGTCACGATTAAAATGCCATTATCCTCTGGCACTAGCTTCAATTTTCTCTCAAGGTCTTCCATGTCACTATGCTCATATCTCAACAGCTTTGCATAGCTCAAACGACATCCATCATAGATGCTGGCATGATTTTCTTTGTCGCACAGGATAAAATCTCCTCGCCCTGCTATTGCACTTATAACTCCAAGATTTGCCTGAAAGCCCGTGCTAAATGTAATAACCTTGTCCTTCTTTAAAAATCGTGCAAGCTCATTTTCAAGCTCCACATGAAGGTCAAGTGTGCCGTTTAAAAACCTTGAGCCTGAGCATCCCGAGCCATACTTGTCTATAGCCTTTTTTGCTGCCTCTTTAACCTCTTGATGTGATGTCAATCCCAGATAGTTGTTGGAGCCTATCATAATCGTGTTTTTGCCCTCGATATCCACAACAACATCCTGGCCTGTGGTAAGTTTGTGGAAATATGGATAGATTCCCTTCTCTTTTGCCATATCATAGATATGCTCGCCTTTTGTTTTTTCAAATAGATCCATTTTGTTCCTCCTAACAATAAATGTTTCTTACTAAATAATTGATAAGTCTTGTTGGCAAAATCCGAGTGGCAAACACCAAAATTTTATTTCCGAAGCCTATTGTCTTTCGTAGTGGCGGTCGTTTTTGTTTTATTATTTTGAAAATAGCTTTGCTGACAACAATTGGATCTTTGCCTTTGTTCTCAAAATTTTCCATTTTTCTTATCGACCGCTCTTCATAAACCGATTTACCTCGATCAAGATACTTTTGCCTTGAATTTGTAAACCCCGTTTTTAAATCACCTGGCAATATTACCGTGGTTTTAATTCCATATCGTTTTACCTCGCCATCGAGTGCTCTTGAAAAAATTTCTATTCCCGCCTTTGTTGCACTATAGCAAGCTTGATATGGCAACGGGATCACCCCGCCAAGTGATGATATTGTGATAATATTTCCCCTGCTTTCTTTTAAGTATTTTATCGATGCTTGCGTTACGGTTATTGCAGATGCGAGATTTGTGTCGATAATCTGATAGACTTTGTCTTTTGGTGCATTTTCGATTGCTCCTGCAATTCCAAACCCAGCATTGTTGATTAGCACATCTATGCGTTTTTCTTTTTGGTAAATATCCTCAAAAATTTCCTCAATCCTCTTATGGTCATTTACATCCGCTTTATAACAAAAGTATTTTTCATTTTGAAAATCGCTTCTCATAATACCATAAATTCTGCAACCTCTCTGATATAGATATTCTGCAGTCCTTTGGCCTATCCCGCCCGAAATTCCAGTGATAACGACAACTTTATCAAGCTTTTTCATTTGTCTATTTTAGCATAAAGAAAGGTATTTACAAAATTATTTAAAAGTATTAATTTTAATTTTTTTTTCAAAATATCGATCTTTTTTGTCAAAAATCTTGAATTTTTATATATTTTCAAACAATTTCTTGGTTATGGATTTTTTTAACTAGATGCAAAAAAAATAATTTAGGAATTTTACTAAAATTACAATTGCCACTTAACAACCTGCATTTTTAAAATAAGGAAATATCTTAAATGCTTTTCAATCAGTTGACTTTTAAATGATTATATGATATATTTTTCCAAAGGAAAAGTCTATGTTTACAATCGTTGTTAATTGCAATAATAATTTGAACCACATTTAATGGGGCTTGTTTGTTTATATAAAAAACTACAGCCTCCTATAAAACGGACTGTGGTTTTTATTTTTTATAGACTGGGAGGATATAATGGATATTAAGGAAATTGAACATTTGGCACAGCTGTCAAAACTTGAATTTTCACCAGAAGAGATGGAGAGCTTTTCAAAAGAATTTGAACATCTTGTTGAATTTGCTGACATTGTCAAAAATGCAGATCTTCAAGGCGAACAAAACATACAGACAATTGATCTGGGCAAGTTGCGTGATGATGAAATTGGCAAAAGCACACCAACTGAGATATTGCTTAAAGACTCGCCTCTTGTCAAACAGGATTGCATTGTTGTACCAAGAATTATGGAGTGATTATGGAAATTATAAAATTATCAGCCTTAGAAATTCGTGAAAAGATATTGTCTGGAGAACTTTCTTCTGAAGAAGTGACCACAGCGTTTATTGATCAAATCAACAAAAATCAAAAATATAATGCTGTTTTGGAAGTCTTTGATGATGCCATCCTTCAGGCAAAAACAATGGACGAAAAGATTAAAAATGGTTTTAAGGGAAAGTTGGCAGGAGTGCCAATTATTATAAAAGATAACATCCTCTATGAGGGCAAAATCTGTAGCTGTGGCTCTGAATTTTTAAAAGATTATGTCGCTCAATACAATGCAACGGTTATTGATAAGCTTTTGCAGGCGGGAGCGGTTATCATTGCAAGAGCCAACATGGACGAATTTGCAATGGGAAGCTCTACCGAAAATTCAGCATTCGGCATTACTCATAACCCTCTTGACTTTGACAGAGTACCAGGCGGTTCGTCTGGCGGGAGCAGTGCGGCAGTCGCGCTTGATATGTGCCCGATTGCACTTGGCACTGAAACTGGTGGCAGTGTGCGTCAGCCGGCAAGCTACTGCGGAATATATGGATTAAAGCCAAGTTATGGCAGAATTTCTCGCTATGGTGTGGTGGCATTTGCAAGCTCACTTGACCAGGTGGGAATATTCTCTAAAAATGTTTATGACAATGCTCTTATGCTCGAGGTTTTGGCTGGCGAAGACAAAAATGATATGACGTGCGCTAAAGTGGCAGTTGATGACTATACAAATGGCGACTGGTCATGTAAAAAGATCAAAGTTGGCCTGCCAAAGGAAATCTTAAACCTTGCAAAGGGTCTCCCTTGCGAAGAAAATTTAAAGAATTTTGTAAAGTGGTTAAAATCAAAAGAGATTGAAATTGTTGATATATCTCTTCCAAATATTGATATCGCCCTGCCAGTCTATTATATCATCGCCCCAGCAGAGGCAACTAGCAATCTTGCCAGATTTGATGGGGTCAAGTATACATCAAGGGCAAAGAATGCCAAAAATCTAGATGAAATTTACAAAATGTCCAGAAGTGAGGGCTTTGGAAAAGAGGTTAAGCGAAGGATTATGCTTGGAAATTATGTCTTATCGTCTGGCTACTACGATGCTTATTATAAAAAAGCCAAGAGAATTCAAGGTGAACTTATCAAACAATTTAATAGGGCTTTTGAAAGCTGTGATATTATCATCATGCCAACCACCCTGGCAGAAGCCTATAAGATTGGCAGTAAATCAGATAATCCTGTTGACACATATAAGGAAGATATCTTTACGGTTACTGCCAATATTGTGGGAATACCATCTCTATCCATTCCTTTTGGAAAGGGAGAGCATGGGATGCCTTTAGGTGTGCAACTGATGGCAAGAAAGTTTAATGAAAAAACAATCTACAATCTTGCCAAATTCCTAGAAGAAGAGCGAGGTGAATGATATGCAGTATGATGTTGTTATTGGACTTGAAGTCCACGCAGAACTAAATACCAAAACCAAATGTTTCTGCTCTTGTAAAAATCAATATGGCCAATCTCCAAACAGCAACTGTTGCCCTGTTTGTGTGGGACTGCCTGGAGCATTGCCTGTTTTAAATGGTGAAGCTGTCAAAAAAACCATTAAGGCCGGGCTTGCGATGGGGTTTGAAATAAATAAAACTGCCATATTTGAGCGAAAAAATTATTTTTACCCAGACCTTCCTAAAGCCTATCAGATCAGCCAGCTTGAGAAACCCATCTGCATAAATGGATCATTAAGGATTTTTGATAAAGATATTCCAATAAATCGAATTCATCTTGAAGAGGATGCTGGAAAGCTTATTCATCAAGGCAATATTTCCATGATCGACTATAACCGCGGTGGAGTACCGCTAATTGAACTGGTCACAGATGCTCTGAAAGAACCTCATATTGAAAGCGCTGATGAGGCAATTGAATTTTTGACAAAATTGAGACAGATATATATCTATGCAGGTGTGGCAGAATGTGAACTTGAAAAAGGTCAAATGCGAGCCGATGTAAATATCTCATTAAAACCAAAAGGGAGCGCTGAATATGGTGTCAAAGTTGAGATGAAAAACATTATGGGCTTTAAGTCGGTTTACAGAGCCATAAATTATGAGATAAACAGACAAAAAGAGATTTTGGATGATGGTGGCACCATTTTGCAGGAAACAAGAAAATGGGATGATGAAAAAGGTGAGAGTTTTACCTTGAGAACAAAGGAAAACAGCGAGGATTATCGCTACTTCCCAGACCCAGATCTTATTGCTATTCACATAAGTGATGAGGATATCGAGGAAATAAAAAAATCCCTTTCTCCTCTGCCCGACCAGCTTAAGCAAATCTATACTTCAAATTATGGCCTTAGTGAATATGATGCCGATGTCATACTTGCAGATAAAAAAATCTCAGACTTTTATAATCAATGTGTCGCTTTATATCCTCAGCCTAAAACAATTGCAAATTGGATTACAACTGAGATACTTGCCAGAATAAAAAATAATGAAGACATCGCTATAAGTGGTGAAAATCTCATTTGGATTATAAAGACAGTGGATGAGAAGAAACTTCAAAGAAATAATGCAAAAGAGCTTTTGTCCATCATCTGGGGAACTGATCTTGATGCTCAAACCGAGGCAAAATCTCGTGGATTATTGTCCGACCTTGACCAAAGTGTTATTTTAGGAATACTTGACAACGTGTTAAAAGAAAAAGCAGAAGTTGTCGAGCAGTATAAGCGAGAAAAAGATCCTAAAATTTTAAACTTTTTGGTAGGTCAGGTTATGAAAGCAAGCCTAGGCAAGGCAAATGCTCAGGAAATTATGCAAATATTAAGGGAAAAATTGAATTAAGGAGTTTATTATGTATAGAACAATGCTACTTGAAAATGTGGATGAGGCTCTTGTTGGACAAACGGTGGAGCTTGCCGGCTGGGTAAAAACTATCCGTGATCACGGCGGAATTGTCTTTATCGATTTAAGAGATAAAACAGACTTAGTCCAGCTCACCACGCATGACGATACCATGCTTGCCACTCTTTCCAGAGAAAGTGTTATTTCTGTAAAAGGCAAAGTGGTTCTTAGGGCAAATGATACCATAAATCCCGCTTTAAAATCTGGGAAAGTGGAGGTCGCGGTTGAAAAGTTGACGATCATATCAAAGGCTAAAAATGTCCTGCCTTTTGAAATTGAGGATAGTATGAAGGTCAGTGAGGAGTTAAGGCTTAAATATAGATATCTCGACCTTCGAAATGAAAAGATGCAAAATATGCTTGCGCTACGTGATGATGTCGCTTTTGCCACCCGATCTTTTTTGCGAGGCCTTGGATTTACTGAGGTAAACACCCCTATCCTTACAGTGCCAAGTCCAGAAGGTGCGAGAGACTATCTTGTTCCAAGCCGAGTTCATAAAGGCAAATTTTATGCCCTCCCTCAAGCACCGCAACAGTTTAAACAGCTTTTGATGTGCGGAGGCGTGGATAAATATTTCCAAATTGCTCCTTGTTTTAGAGATGAAGACCCTCGTGCAGACAGACTTGCTGGCGACTTTTATCAAATCGATATGGAAATGAGTTTCGCAACCCAAGATGACGTGCTTGGCACGGTTGAAAAACTGGTTGCTCATCTCTTTGACAAGTTCAGCCTGTTTCCATACAACAAGGGACCATTTAGGCGTATACCTTACAAAGAGGCGATGGTGAAGTATGGCTCAGATAAGCCAGACTTAAGAAACCCAATTGAAATGGTTGGTCTTGAAGATGTGTTTAAGGATACCACTTTTGGAGCCTTTAAAGATAAGACAATTGAAGGCTTTGCAATAAATCCAAAGGGACAATCGCGTGCCTTCTATGAAAGACTGCAAAACTTAATGTTAAACGAAGGTGCGGGAGGGCTGGCCTGGGTCAGAGTACTGGAAGACGGAACTCTTAAAGGGCCTATTGTTAAGTTTATAACAGAACAAGAATCTCAGGATTTAATCAAAAAAACCAATGCTAAAATTGGCGATGACATCTTTGTCATTGCAGATATTGACGCAAAAAAATGCTATAAACTTGCTGGTATTTTAAGAAATGAGGTTGGAGCAAAACTTGATATTATCGACAAGACACGAGTTGAATTTTGCTGGATAGTCGACTTCCCTATGTTTGAGCTTGACGATGAGGGAAAAATAGAGTTTTGCCATAATCCTTTCAATATGCCTAAGTGTGATCTCGAAACCCTGAGCACTGTGAATCCGCTGGATGTGGTTGCTTATCAGTATGACCTTGTCGCAAATGGCTATGAAATGGCATCTGGTGCTGTACGAAACATCAATAAGGATATAATGATAAAATTATTTAATATTGTTGGATACAGTGAAGAGGAAATTATCAAAAGATTTGGTGCGCTTTACACAGCTTTCCAATATGGTGTTCCTCCACATGCAGGTATCGCTCCTGGATTTGAACGTATGATTATGCTTATGAGAGGGATAACAAACATCCGAGATGTAGTGCCTTTCCCAATGAACAGCAAAGCGCAAGATCTGCTCATGGGCGGGCCAATTGAAGCAGATGAAAAACAACTTCGTGAGCTTCATATAAAATTAAGGCAATAAAAAATGGAAAATATTACAAAAATCATTAGGAAATAAAGGTTTTACAAAAAATAATTTTCTTTTTTAATTTTTAATATAAAAAATAATATTAAATTATCAAATTTTTCTTCTTGGAGAAAAAATAAATTAAACAAATTAATATTATGAAAATACCCTTAAAGGCTGAAATTTAAAGGAATTAAATTGATGTTTTTAGGGGTATTTTTTTTGGATGACGAATAATATAAATTTATGATAAATAAGTTTTTTAATAAAAAAAAATAATATTAATTTTAATTTTATTTAAATAATAAATTTTAAATTATTTTTTATCGTTTAAGCCTTATTTTATTGTATATTTTTCTATAATTATCGCATATATTATATATCTACAAAAAAATCTTAAAATTTCATTCAATTTATTTCCAAAACCCCCTTGACATTTTGATTTTAAATGGTATACTTAAACGGTATAAATTAAGCTTAAATGGAGGAACTTATGAGCAAATGGTACAATGACAAAAAAAATCGAGATCAAACAATCAATCAAATTATAGAGGAGACACAAAAAACTAATCATGCAGGATATTTTTCGCCTGACGCCAACCCAGAACTGCTTGCAAAAATTACAGCTATTATAAAATCGGATGCATTAGATGATAAAATAAATGAGCTGATTGCCACCCTTTTTGATCTTAACACTTATTTTAAAATTTATGATGGGATTATGGCTCGCTATCAAATTAAACCTCAAGCACTTTCACCTCGAGCTAGAGAAAAACATACTTTATTGAAGGATATGAAAGAATATTCAAAAATGGTTGCAAAAGTTGGTCAGCTTTTCGCTGATCTTGGTATTGAAACAGCAGAAGAGGTGACAACTTTCTTTCAAACATATTACAAAAGAATTTGTCACAACAATGCATTTAATCTCAAATATAGAGAAAGAGATACATCTATCACTTCAAACATAAGAGAGCTTATATCGAGCGATCTTGCTGCCTGTGCTGAAAAAATAAAGCATGATGACCGCTCAAGTGAGATGGATCGTGCATTTGATAGTCTTGAGAATGAAAATGAAAATGAATAAAAGGGATGAATTTATCGCGGATATAATAGCTTATTGTGCGCCTAGACAAAAACAATCCAAAGAGATGGAAATGCAAATTGATAAGGCCGTTCAAGAGTTATTACAAGACGAAAAAGTCCAACGTGATATGAAAACGATTTTCCGAAAATTTTAATTTTGCCAACAAAAAAAATGAGTCACTTTTAAGTGGCTCATTTTTATATACCTTTTTATATTCCGCTTAATCTTTTATAATAATCTAAACCAATAAGCTCGTCCTCGTTTGCGGCAAACAGCTCATTGAGATACAGTTTGTTATATTTGCAATTTCTTGAATCCTTGCCATCTTCAATCTCGTATGGTTTTTTCATGATCGCAAAGCTAGGGCTTTTTATTAGAGCCTGAAATAAATCTTGGTTAAAACTTCTTGCAACTTTATACATCGAATTTATCTGCACTTTACTAAGTCCAACAATATGGTCGCTCCCCTTTTTATCGTATATTTGCACATAGGCTTTGATCAGATCCTCAACACTGTCCGCCTCTACCAATCCAAAACATTCGTGATTTGGATAAAACTCCAGCCCATTGTCATACAAAGTATATCGCACTGAGTTTTCTAGAGATATACAATTTAATCGCAGAAAGGCACTTGTTATCACATGGTCATTGACTTTATGTGCTTCCAGCCACTCACCACTTTTACCCTTTGCTGAGTCATAAACAGGATAAATTGCACCATTGTTTGTGATGATCCCCTTCTTTAGCACCTTGATCGTTTGTTCGCTTGCTTCTTTAGCTTGCATAGACGAATAATGCCCCTTGATTTCGTCAGTAAAAAAAGTGTGGCTGAAATTAGGAAAAAACTTATCATAAAGATATTGAACATCTTCTAAAGCACATTCCGCAAGTCTAATTTTGCCATCGAGAATTGATTTTTCTAAGTACATAATTTCTCCTCTTTATAGTATTTTACTACTATGAGTGCAATTTGTCAAATATGCTTTGAAGCCAAAACTTTTCATAAATAAAAATATCTTTGATTCTGTCGATAGCTCAAATGATTTACTGTCAAGAATTTTATTCATGGAAGTTTGATTAAAATAACAAATCTTGCTGGATACTGCTATTTTTTTTGTTTTTAAATCATACAAGTTTTAATTTCCATTTAATTATTTGCTCTCCGCTACATTTTCATCCCCCACTTTTTTCACCGGCAGTCTGTTGGGCCAAGATTTTTTGGGTCTCCAAATCTGGTATTGCATTTTTTTGAT
>CALWTP010000062.1 GCA_944384495.1 uncultured Clostridia bacterium | reverse complement strand
ATCTAAACTCAGTGTCTCTGTTTGCTCTCCGTTTTCATTTATTCTAAAATCCACCTTCTTCCTTGGTGACAATTGTCCAAAATCGTCCCTACGCACTTCCAATACAAAAAAACCAGAACGAGGATTTTTCATACTTCCACTTATATGCTTATATTTGACGACAAACTTATCATCTGCATTAAAATTCATGTTTAAATTTGCAAAAACATGTACTACAAATGACGACGGTGTTCCGTTTAATGTCAATATTTGCTCTTCGCTGTCATAATCTACAGTAACTCCGTTCATCGTAAAACTTGTGGCATTTTCTCTTATGACGTTTTGATTTGCCAAAATAGCTGTCGAATCAGCATAATTTGTCTGCCCGCCCTGCTCATTGAATGTGAAAGTATAGTCATTCGCTGTCCACTGGGCATAAATTGTCGCCCCTGCTGTTTGCATTATGTCGCTCGCTGATACTCGTGTTCCTCCAGTTGTGGCAGTATACCAGCCATTAAAGGTATATCCCTCTCGGACAGGGTCCGGTAATACTCCATTGGGTAATGCAGTTGAATATGCTGAATTGTATTGAACCTGATACTGCTGATTTACTGTCTGATTATTTATGGTCCCTCCACATGGATTTAATGTCAGAGTATAGAATTTGTATGTCGTTTGTATATTAAATGTTGCATCCCATGTACCTGAGGGCGCGGGGGCAAAGGTAAAGCTTGTGCTTATGGTATACACACCATTCGATTTCGTCAGATATTTGGTTGTCACACCATCCACATATGTAGAGAATGTTACATTTTCTGGCCTCCACTCTAAATGGGGGTTTGACTCGGGGTTTGCAATTTTAATATCTCTTATTATCAACTGCCTGCCATACTCGACTATAGCCCATTGTTCGTTGGTACTATTTTCTTCAATATTACCATTGTATTCTTGAGTAAAAGTAACTGCCCCTTGTGAGCCATCGGGATAAAAGCCGTTTATATCCAACCAAAAACTTTTTGCCTCCCACCTGGCATACAATGTCCCAGGTCGAGCATTGTTTCTGTTTATTTTTCCTGTCCACTCTCCACTTGCGTTAATGACCTGTGTGCCACCACTGGAACTTGATGTGTTGTAATATCCCATAAAATTATATCCTGTTCTTGTAGGAACTGAGATACTAGAAATGTTGCCAGTAGTATATAATTGCATGCTTTGACCATAAGTATCATAAATAACAGAAACATTTCCTCCGCTTCCACCATTTGCATTTAATGTATAATAAACTGGCCAATAGATATTCAAAAACCAAACGTAGGGAACCGCCGTACCTGATGGACGAAATTTACTATTAAATCCTTTTAAATTTCCTGATACATCCTCCCTGTAGGCTGTCGAATTATCATGTAAATAATATTGCCATATATGTATAGCATATCCATCAACTTTAGCGCTCACTTTATTATTGGCAAGAATTAGCCCATCTGCTACATTGTTAATAGTATTAATCTTTAATTGTATATAACCTAAATATGCCAGATTAATTTGATTGTCGTCTACTCCTCCAAGGATGGGACTATATTCTTCATGTATTGAATATAAATTACTATTGCTATTTTTATTGAACGAAAAGTTTCGATGGTTATCTGCTACTATTATATCACTAGAATCGGTATCGGTATTTTTTGTGGCTCCACCATAAACACCACTTATATCGGCTCCTAGCGAGCTATATCCATAGACATTTTGTATAACAATTCCCATATCGCCATCAAAGTCCGAACAATTTTCCTTGTTTGGTGCATACGGAGGATAATTATTGCTTATTACTGTTGCGGAAGATAATAAATTTTTATCAACCTTATAATTAAAACATAAGAAGATGCCACATAGCATAAACAAAAAACAAAAAAATATTGTAAATCCATATTTTTTTATCATTTTTTCCCTCTTTTCGCGACTTTATTTATCATTTTTTTAGTATAATATCTATCGACTTTTCTATTTGTCAACTTAGTATGTCGAAATTTGTCAAAATTTATTACCCAGCACGAGTTTAATTCATTTGCTAAGGAAAAACATGTAATCATGCCATATTTTATGTTTGCGACAGGCACATATAAGGTAAATTTAGCATAAATTTCTTGATATTTTATGTAAAATTTCTATATCACACAGATCACATACCAATCCTTGTATATATTATAACAGATTTGCTATAGCCTTTGTCAATCAAATAATTGATTTTTAACAAGATTTTTATTTCTGCATTTCATATTTAAATTTTATTGCTGATTCTTTAAAAATTTTGTTGTATTATATTGTTTTTGCTTTTGAGCTCTTTATGTTTGTCATTTTTAATCAATTTTATAATATTTTAAAATAATCCTTCCGCTTGATAAATAAATCCGCTTGTGTACAATTCCTTTATTCTTGATATAATATTTTGTATAATAAAATCCACATAAAAATCCGCGAAAAGTCTGGAGCCTCCCGCCCGTGCCACGCGTGATGCTAAATAAGCCAAATTTTCTGCGGAAGTAATGATATATGGATCATCTGATGTACCGCTCCCGCGGAAAGATTCAGTATAATCAGTCCAAGGATTATCGTCGGCTGCCTGTGTAATATGTTTATTATTATAATCTAAAGAATCTGACAGATTATAATAAACGATTGCAAAACCACATGCAAAAACAAGGATAAGAAAAAGCAAGAAAAGATTTTTTGATGCGAAATGGTTTCTCTTTTCCACTTTTATCCCTCCTTATGCTAAGAATTTGTCATCAGGATATTTTTTGTTGATTTGGCTATTGCAACCATCCATAGCTGACAATTGCTCCTACTCCATTAACTTTTATGTTTGCTATGCAGATATGCATTAATAAAATAAGTAATTTTGAAGCCTCTACGCAAAACAAAAACTATACAGTTTAGTATGCCAAATCTGTTATATTTTATTGTGTCGTTTATCTTGTTTATATTATACTCAATGACCACCCAGATCTGTCAAACAAAATCAACAAAATTTAAAAAATCAAATTGTTTTTTTTATTAATTTTAAATTTAATGTCACAGCATAAAACGGCTTTTTTATTACCAAATTATTGCATATCAACGAAAGGTTTAAAAAGATCATCGTTTTATTTGTAATATGAGTTAAGTAGGTCTTCATAATGAATGAAAATTTACAAATTTCAAGAATGGGTCAAAATTTAGAGAACAAGCCCTTTGCTGATGATTAAAAAAATACCCAAACCCTAGAGATAACAAACACTAGGATTTAGGTATCCAACTCAACTATTTGTATATTAACACCAAAGTACAGGCATAGGAAAATGGGTAGAACTTCCCGTTCTATCCAAAAAATTTATTTGAACAATCCTACTTTTTAGGTGTACTTTTAGGTGTTGATGGCTTTGAAGTGGCTTTCCCTGCAACCTTGGTAGAAGATTTCTTTGCAGTTGAAGTCGTTGTTGTTTTCTTAGCTTTTGCTTTAGCTGCCTTTTCTTCTTTTTGTGCCTCTTCGAGAAGATCATAATACAAGTCAAATACTGAAATCGCAACCTCTTCATCTACTTCGACTCTAAGGATAGAGTTTCCATTATCATCTTGATCTACATAGAATACGATTGCATCATCTTCTCCAATATTTTCAATTTTATCCAAAGGTTTCAATACGCAATAAAGCCTTTTTTCCTTTTTCACTTCATATGGAATAACCGCAACTTGTTCAAAAGTAAGCTGTTTGCCACTTTCGTCCATAAGCACTATTGGATCCCTATTGTCTTTGTCAAGTAGTACATCTAAAAGATCAACAGGTTTAACCTCCTCCTGTTCATTGTTTTCAACTGTGGTTTTTGTGTCTGCCATTTTATTTTCCCCTTTTAATATTATTCATAAATGTTTGCAAAATAATTTGTGCTGAAATTTTATCGATGAGTTCCTTTCGCTTTTCCCTTCGGACTCCGCTTGAGATCAAAAATTCTTCCGCTTCAGCCGAGGTTAAGCGCTCATCAATATAATGCACAGTGACACCTGAAAAATTGGCGATTTTCTGCCCAATCTCTTTGTGAATTAGAGCTCGTTCGCCTTCGCTTCCATCCATATTGAGCGGAAGTCCCATTACAACCTCGTCAACATCAAACTCTTTGATGAGTTTATCAATATGACTAAGTGACTGCGCAAGCCCCAAATTCTTAAAAACCT
>CALWTP010000061.1 GCA_944384495.1 uncultured Clostridia bacterium | reverse complement strand
GGCGAGAGTGTTGAGTTTAAACTGGCAGAAAAAGTATTTACTTTAAAATGCAAGTGTAATACCTTTGGAAATAAAATTCGAATGGAAATTTATCAAGATAAAGATTTAATATGTGATAACGGGGTGGTACTTAAGAAAAAGTAAAACAGACAAACTTTGAGTTTAAATTACATATGGCTCGAGTGATATTAAACAATAGGGGGATTTATGAAAAAATTAAAATTAGCTTTAATTCTATTGATCGTTTTAGGAGCGATCGGGTTTATAGCCGGCGCAGTAATTGCAATGATTACTTCTGAAGAAGAAACATCCTTTGTGTCTTCATTGACAAGTTCTTATGCATTTATTGGCCTTGCAGTTGGCGCAGGACTTGGATTTATTATTGGAGTATTCCCACGCAAAGCTGCAAAAACATATAAAAATACCGGAACTACTGCCGAAGGAAAAGAAACAGACATCAACTTTGATTCAAAATTCATCACTCCAGAGCGTCTGAAAAATGATCCAGAACTTATTGCTACGACTTGGAACGCATTGCCAACACTTTCAAAATCAGGATTTGTGTTTAGGAATAAAGAGGTTGGAGGGCGATTTGAGATTAATATGAAACCTGAGACCCATGCACTTGTTTTAGGTACAACGGGTACTGGTAAAACTCAGATCTTTGCAAATCCAACGGTGAGAATTTTGGCTCACTGTGGCCAAAAACCTAGTCTTGTTATGACAGACCCAAAAGGGGAACTTTATACAGACAATGCCGAGATTTTAAAGAAAGAAGGATATAACATAGTTGTTTTAAACCTTGATAATCCTTATGCCTCCTCACTTTGGAACCCTATGGAGATCGCATACAGAATATATGAGAGGGCTGGCAATTTGTCAAAAGAGGTAAAAAAATACACCAATTGCACTCCTGAGGAGATGGGTTTTAAAAGATTTGATGCATCTCAGCTTGCCGGAGCGACTTATGGTGATACATGGTATGGCTTTGAAGGTAAAGCGTTTCCAAACAATGAAATATTGAAAGATGAGCTTGAGTCAAAACGTATTCAGCTTGAGGACGAGGCAAAGTCCAATTTGAAAAATATCGCACTTGCATTAATACCAGATGATCCAAACTGCAAGGATAAAACTTGGCCAGATGGTTGTCGAGATCTAGTACTGGGAATTATGCAAGGAATGCTTGAAGATAGTCGAGATCCAAGACTTGGTATGACACTTGAAAAATTCAATTTATTTAATCTTTATAAGATATGTATGCTCAGAGATCCTGCCGGTGACAGAGAAAGTACACTTAAAACACTATCAAAATTCGGAGAGGGCAGAGATCCGGTAGAAAGCAATGTTAAGGACCTGATGAGCAGTGTATGTCTTGCAAGTCCTGTTACCCAAAGATCGTTTATTGCAACTCTGGGTTCATCAATTGGAAATATCTTAGGGGATGAGGGTATTTTCTATATGACAAGCGGAACCGATATTGATTTTGAAGACATTCCAGAGCGCCCAACTGCATTCTTTATCCGAATTCCTGACCATAAAACTGAAAGGCACCCACTCGGTGTACTTTGTATCAGCCAGCTGTACAAGGTTCTAGTCGATGTTGCAAACAGAACATATAATCCAAAGACAAAGAAAACAGGACAATTAAAAAGACCAGTATACTTTATCCTTGATGAGTTTGGAAATATGCCAGCTGTGCCAAAATTTGGTACCATGGTTACAGTTTCGCGATCAAGAAATATCTTCTTTGAGATTGTACTGCAATCGTATAAACAGCTTGACATTAAGTATGGACAGGATGAGGCGCAAAACATTCGAGGAAACTTCCAGATGGAGGTATTCCTGGGCTCAGAAGACCCGTCCACAATTCAAGCATTCTCAGAGGCCTGCGGTGAGGTAACAGTTTTCCACGAAGAGGAAAATCGTTCACGTTCAACCAAAGACACAGATGCTGGCGAAAATATTTCAACATCTGTTCAAAGGACAAGAAAACCACTGCTTGATAAACAAGAGCTTCGACAATTGCCAAAATGGACAGTTGTTGCAAAAATATTCAGAAAAGAGATTATGAAGGATGTCATGACACCATTCTATGCGACAAAGTGTATGGAAAAAATTCCAGCTCAAGAACCTGTCGCTCTTTCCAAAAAACTTGACATCAAAAGCATTTACTATGATGTTTATGCAAGAAATAGAATTGTTTTGAATCAGTCAAATCCTTTTGATTAATATTGAATTTTATTTACAAAAACTGCTTTGCAAAAACTTGCAAAGCTTTTTTGTGATATCTTAAATTGAAAATAAAGAGATTATAATTTTAATATATTTCAATACTTAGAGATCGAAAAAAGTCTTGAGCCAAAAAAGTTTATCAAAGGTGTTGAATGGTTAAAAATGTATTTTTATCGCAAAAAAATCTCAAAAATATAATTAATTTAATAAAAATTTGACTTTTTTTCGAATTTTTTGTAATATTTTCAATATGGGAGAAGTTAATAAAAATATTCATAAGGGGCATAGATTGCGACTGTTAGATACGGTATTTAAAGCGGGCATTGATGATCTTAGCAATATTTAAGCTTTAGAATTTATACTGTTTTATATTTTTCCTCGTGGTGATGTCAATCCGTTAGCGCATAGATTACTCGAGAAATATAAAAATATTCCTTCAGTTTTAGAAGCTCCGGTACACGATCTTGTGAAGATTGAAGGAATGGGAGAAACATCCGCCAGAAAGCTTAGTTTGCTTTTGAATATCTTTGACCGCTATACACAAGAAAAAGCAACAAAACAGCAAAGAATCTCGAATATGGGAGAAATATATGATTTTATAGAAGCCTTACTCAGATTTAAATCTCGTGAAGAATTCTATATGATAGGACTTGATGAGCGTGGAAAGGTTGTGGGAGCGAGGTGTCTGCTTCGAGGCAAAACAGATTTGATAACGATGAAACTGCGAGATATTAAGACATTTATCAAAACCTTTAATGCACATGGGATCATTCTTGTCCACAATCATCCCGGTGGAAGTTGTCAACCGTCAAAAAAGGATTTAGTGTCCAATGCAAAGCTGTCTGAATCTTTTTATTTTGCAGATTGCAATCTTGTGGATAATGCGGTGATTGGAGTGGACGGAATTTATAGCATAAAAGACCGTTGCCTTAAAAGAGCTTTTATTCAAGATAAAGAATCTTATGAAAAGGCTATTGAAGAACTTAAAAGCCTAAGTAATACAAATGGAAAATAAATGTATACTTTTAATTGTAATAGGAGGCAAACATGATGACAATTACAGATAAAAAGGATAGTATAAGGGCGATTAAGATGCTTAAACTTAACCACTTTCCTTTAGAGGTATTTTCTGTTGAAGATTATGAAGGTGTCAAGAAATTTATGGAAAAATATCCTGCCAAAGAGTATGTTATGCGAACTGTGAAGAAGGCTAAGGGAAAATATTTTTTCGTAAATAGTTATGAGCAAGCAATCGAACACCTTCCAAATTTTGATGATGAATTTATTTTAGACGTATCGTATAACGAATATAAAGAGGATATCGTTCTTGTTGGTGATATAAAGATAACACGAGGAATTGTTGATATGGTAGATCTGTCGGCAAGAACTGACAGTGAGGCAACCCAGCGAAACATCTATGAAAACCCACAATACAATATGCACTGTTCTCTTGATGATGAAAGACTTTGGAAGGTACCCGGAATATCAAAAATCATGTCCTATGTCGCCGAGCATGAGCTTTATAATGTCATTGTAGAGTTTATAGTATATGACTGTAAACTCGGAGTTAATAAAGAGAATGTGATAATTAATGAGTTAAGATCAAATTATTAAAAATCCAGACAATATAATTTCCAGACAAAAATTATTTTGTAATTTATTTCTGAACAAAAATTATTTTGTAATTTATTTCTGACTGGGACTTAGGTTGTCAATTTCAATTGCCAAGAATATTTAAATTGAGCAATATATAGATTTCTCTGCCTAGGTCTAAAATTTTAAATAATTATTTTTTCAATTTTTATAAAAAAATGCCTAAAACCCAGTTGTTGGAATTTGCTAAATTTTCTGGTTTTAGGTATTTTTTAAGCATAGCTCTGCATTTGTTTTTAATCAATCATCGGTATCCTCTGCCGGGCTACGTTATTATTTTAAAATAAAGGTGGCATCATGGAGTCAGGGATTGGCAAATTTAAAAGCTTTAAAATTGTAGGCGCGATATTTGCAATAGATTGATTTTTCTTAAGTTTTGCTTTTTTATTTTTTTCACTGACTAATATGACTGGAACTGGATTGCAGGTATGGGAGGTTATTTTTTTACCTTCCTTATCTATCATTTCCTCCGCATTACCGTGATCGGCAGTGATGATACATTCTCCACCAGCCATAAGAGTGGCAAGGGCGAGAGCATATGCCTGCTTATCCACACAGGTTATAGCAGTTTTGGTTGCTTCAAAATTCCCAGTATGACCAATCATGTCTGGATTTGAATAGTTGACAAGAATAAAATCATATTTCCCGCTCGCAATTGCGTCAAGGGTGGCTTCTGTTATTTCAATTGCTCTCATCTTTGGGTAATAGGAAAAGTCTTGCGTATCAACACTTTCAATCAATTTTCTTTCCTCATTTTTATATGGTTTTTCTATTCCGCCGTTAAAAAAGAATGTCACGTGAGCATATTTGGTGGTCTCCGCGATATGAAATTGGCTAAGGTTATTCTGTGATAAAATAGCACTGAGGTTATCTTCAATTTCGATCGGAGGGTATAACACATTAAGGCTTTGAAAGTTGCTCGAATATTCCTCCATGGGCGAAAAAAGAAGATTTTTAAACTTTTTTGTAGAAAATTTATCGAAATTTTTGTCTGTTATAGCTGTTGTGAGTTCTCGTGCTCGGTCTGAGCGGAAATTAAAGAAAATAACACTATCATTATCCTTTATAAATCCATCTTTTACAAGTAAAACCGGCTCAAAAAATTCATCATAAACTCCGTCTTTATAACTGTCCTCTATTGCCTCTTTATAGCTTTTTACAGTAAAATTTTTGCCAAAAGCGAGCACATCATAAGCCTTTTGTAGTCGTTCATAGCGCTCTTCACGATCCATCGCATAAATTCTTCCGCTGAGAGAAGCGATTTTGTAGGAGGTGGTGGCAATCTTGTCTTGAAGCATGTCGAGGTATTTTATAGCACTCTTTTGATAGGTGTCGCGACCATCAAGAAAAGGGTGTATAAATACTTTTTGCAAACCCTTTGATTTTGCCAAATCAATAATTGCAAACAGATGTCTGATATGAGAATGTACTCCGCCATCAGAAAGAAGGCCCAAAATATGGAGTGCGGAGTTGTTTTGTAAAGCATGGTCAATCGCTTTATTAAGACGTGGATTTTTGAAAAACTCACCATTTTCTATTTCATTATCAATTCTCAATAGATCTTGCCATATCACTCGCCCTGCACCCAAAGTTAAATGCCCAACCTCACTGTTTCCCATCTGTCCATCGGGCAGGCCGACCGCTTTTCCACTTGCCTTAAGCGAGGAGTGAGGATATCTTGCGATAAGTTTGTCAAGATATGGTGTACCTGCACTTGCAATAGCATTACCAAATTTTTTCCTATTTAATCCGAATCCATCCAGAATTATCAATGTAACCATATTCAAAATCCTTTTATTTCTATGCTTTATTTTAAACTTAATTGTTGCTAATGTCAAATGTTTAATGACAACAATCCCCGAGAAAGTTTTTCGCAATTTTGCGAAAATTTTTTGCAAAGAGCAAAAAAAGGATTGCGATAAGCAATCCTCAGACTGTAGACAAACGTCGCGACCGAAAAATTATTTGTAATTTTTCTTGCTGTGTTTACTGAAAAAGCCCAAAACCAGTCATTTAGGTGTACTAAACTCCTGGCTTTGGGCATTTTCGAGCCTTGCCTCGCTTGTTTTTCTACAGTCTGTTAAATTGTCGACACA
The DNA here is from genome assembly GCA_944384495.1 of uncultured Clostridia bacterium. GTDB lineage: Bacteria > Bacillota > Clostridia > Christensenellales > UBA1242 > Caccovivens. The sequence continues at coordinate 9,314 of CALWTP010000061.1, read as the reverse complement.
CTGAGGATTGCGATAAGCAATCCTCTTTCTCGGGGCTATAAAACACCGACCAAATTCAAATATTCCTATTTTCCAGCATTTTTTGATATCTTTTCAAGCTGTTTTTTTAATTTTTTATCCTCATATCTTTTAACCATTTTATCGCCGAATTTATAATAGTAAACAAGTCCAAAAACAATAAACATGATATCAAAAGAGGCAACAATATCTAAAATAAAGTGTTGTCTTATAAAAACAGTAGACAAAATAATCATGACAGAAATGGCAAACGTGAAAAGGCGATAGAAAATGTTAAGCCCTTTGCTTGAACAAACTGCAATAATCATAGCAAATGCCATAAAGCAGTGTTGGGATGGGAAACAATTGACAGGGTTGGTTGAACCCCAAGTCCAAACAACAAACTTATCTGTAAATGTGACAGGAGTAAAATCAGGTTTTGTAAATTCTGTTTGTCCAAAGAAATAAATAATGCCAGAGATAGCAAAAGAAATACAAAGAGTTAAGAAAATATTATACAGGGCCTTTTTATCCTTATATGCCACATAGAAGAAGGTAATAAGTCCCAAAGGGAATGTAAGAAAATAAAAGTAAACAAACCATGAAATTAGTGGCACTTCACTGTCAAGTGGAATTTCAGGGTAGTTTGAACCTGGAACACCACGAAGCTCATAAACAAGTTGATTACCAAAATATGACACAGCAAGAACTGCGACAAAAATCAAAAATGGAACGATTGCATAAGAAATCTGCTTAAAAAAATGCCATTTTTCTTTTTCTGTTTTGATTTTTTTCTTCATTTGCATACCCTCAAAATAAAATTTTTTTACAATCTATCAAAGAACGCAAAAATCAATATAAATTTATTAAACATCTTTAGATGTTTTGATTATAACATATATTCAATAATTTTTCAACAATTTATTTTATAAAAAATAGCACAGCTAAAAAAACTGCGATCATTTATATCCCATTTTCGCAGTTTTCATCAATTTCACTCATAAAGTGTAATTCGCCATCAATCATTCCATAAGTTAGAACTTTGTCCTTTAACATATCTTTTATTTGTTTGTTCTTAAGTTGGCGCGTTAGCAACTTTTTAAAATATTGCAGAACATCATCTTTGCTGTGGTCACAGCCACAAATTATGTAAGGATTCTGTCTTTGATACACCTTGTTTTCATCAAAATTCCATCCCTCTTCATCCTTTATTATTTTATTCGTGCCAACAAGCTCACAAGTATATGCCTCTTCGTCTGCATATATATTTGCACAAATATATTTTTCAGTCGCGAGATATTTTAGTCCACGATTGAACCATTCTTGAAATTTTGACTTATTATCATCATTTTTCATGCTATATATTTTATTTGATTACATATGCTTTTGTCAAATATTTAGACAAGTTTTTACAAAAAGACTGCTGGAAGGCCAAATTTTCTCGCCTTTTAAGGCGATAAAATTTTATTCACATGCGGAAATGACCGCATTGCGAGATGTCGCCACAAACCTTTGTGGCGAGGCCTTCCAGCAGTATTACAAAACTCCAGCAGTATTACAAAAGCCACTCAACTGGCTTGTTAAAACAATTGGTGAACTTTTTAGAAATCTGTCAGTGCCGTCCAGGTATTATTTCCCACTATTCCGTCAACAACCAAGCCTTTTTCTTGTTGAAAAGTGCGCACCGCTGAAAGAGTATTATTTCCAAAAATACCATCAATGCCAGAAGTAGGAATCAAATTGCTTTCCAAAAGCGATTGAAGAAGTTGCACATATGCGCCACGGCTACCTTCTCGAAGAAGAGGGTAAGGAGGAAGAGTTAGAAGGGCTTTCCAAGTGTTCTGGCCTACAAGTCCATCGACAGTTAGAGCATTTTCTGCTTGGAAATCTCGTACTGCTGATAAAGTATTCGCCCCAAAGATACCATCAATAGATAAATTATAACCATACTGCTCGCTTAAAATGAATTGCAACAGATATACAAAATTTCCACGGTCTCCTTGACGCAACAGTGGATAAACAGAAAGGTCATTGCGAGGAATGTATGATACACCTAAATAATCACATACCCCGTGACAAGCCTCTTCGCCTACTTCGGTTTGAAAAAGAGGATTAATCATAAGCATTGCTTCGCGAAGATTTGTCATAAATCCTGCTTCTATCAGTGCAGATGGACAGTTTACACTTGATAAAACGCCCACATCAATGGTTTTTACACCACGACCAATCTGTGCAGTACCCTCAATAAGCCGATCATAAAGATCATTTGCAAGTGCCTGGCTTTCGCTTGCTTGAGGATTTAAAGGTGAATAATATACTTCAAGTCCTGAGGCAGAATTCAGACTATCTCCAAATGCATTGTATGCAAATGTGACGAGCAGGGTTAGATTCTGCATATTAATTCGCCTTACTCGTTGAGATATCGAAATATCTTGGAGTTCACTTTTAACATCAAATACTGAAAAATCTTGGCGCATGCAAGCTTCAATAAACTTATTTTTTGCTCCGCGGTTGAATTCATTTTCATATATCTGACGATTTAGTCCTGGAAGAACTGGAGTGCGCTTGCCGGGGGTGGGCGGGTTTACTCCATGCTCATCATTTGCTCCTATGTAAAAATCTTCGTTTGCCATAAAGCCTCCTTTTTTCTAATAATTATTTATATGACTTTTTGGCATTAGGGGTGAGCAGTGAAATTTTATTATTTATCTCTTTATTAAAAAAAATATTGAAATTGGCTGTTTTTCTGCTATAATATATCCATGGAACAAGTTATAGAGATAAATTCTGCCAGAAACATTGCAGAGGTCATAAATTATGTTAAATTTTTGGATGGCTATCCTGAAAGCAAAAAAATCATTTTAAATTTTTATGATCAAAAGGATTACGAATTCAATTTGAAAGCCATTATAAAGCTTCTGGATTGTATTGATTTTAACAAGAAAAAGCATCCAGAATTTGACTTGGAAATCACTTTTTCAAATAAGACTGGCTTCTTTCTTGATAAAAAACAAAAAGCTGAGCTTATTAAAATTGACAAGTTTTTGACAGGCAAAGAGGTAAGTTTTAAGTTAGGCGAATATAAGGAAACCAACAAGTATTCTTTAAAGGAGCATATGATAGCTTCTGACATTGTTGAAGAATTTGCCACAAGCATCAATGATTTAAAACTGCCAAACCAGAACGGCATAGTTGAAAAGCTGTCACCATTTGAAAAGTTTATATTTATATATGAATTTGTCTCAAGGTTTATTTACAATATGGGCGATGATATTAAGCATGAGAGGACCAGCAATTGGGTGCCAGTATTACTTGGTGATAAAATCATTTGTGGTGGCTATGGATCTTTATTGACGGCTTTAACGGCTCGTACATTTTGTGATGAACCAAGCGTTAAGGTTTTGCCTAGTATTATGGATGTCTTTAACAATGAATTAAAAGTAGTAGATGCACACATGGGTGTTTTAGTTCGCATAAAAGATGATAAATACAATATCGATGGTATTTTTCATGCCGATCCTTGTTGGGATTCTGCAAAACAAAAACAGAGCACAAGTCGAGCCCGATATTGTCTTTTGACTGCTGATCAAATTGCACAAGATAGGGCCAATTTAATGTTTTCTTTTTCAAATCCTTTGAATATATATCTGTTGAGTGAGAACAAACGGTATAGAGATTTAGTAGCAAAACTTGTTGATAAATACATAAACTACAATGAAGATCAAGCTCAAAATGTGCTATCCAAAAATTATTATAGCGACAGTTGTTTTAAACGCATGCAAACAAATCTTAATGCGATAAAGAAAATTTTGGAAAGCTCTCACTCCGATCAAGAGATATTTGAAAACTTGCAAAAATTTTTAAACAAGGATTATTTTTGTGAGCTTCAAGAGGTTGTCGAGGAGAAAAAAATAAACGAAAACCCGCTTAAAGGATTAAAACGCAAGGCATATGATGATTTAATAAAGGAAAGAAACGCCTGTCAAAGCTTGATAGAGAAGCCAATTTACGATGTGCTTATTGTTCCTGATGATGAGTCGTCCATAAAGAAAAACCCTTACATAGAAAATACACTAAATTTAATTGAAAGATGTGGATTAAAGGCTCTGGATGATGAAAAAACATGTGACGAATTTTTAAAAGCAATCAAAGCAAATCAAACAAATTATTCGCTTTTTCATTATTCTTCTTCAAAATCTCTACATGAGTTTTTGAAATCCTATGCGGATAAAAATTACTACATTCCTCGACAAAATAAAATTATTAACAATGCAAACACCATGATTTGCCATACACAGGAGGAAAGTATTCTCAAAAACCCTCATCAATATTTAAAAAAATGTTTTGATATTGCTCCTATTTCTGCAACTGCGTTTAAGTCAGCATTCTACAAGCTTGCACAATTTTATGATTTCAACGAAAAGGATACCAAACAGTTTATTGATTATAAAATGAAAGATGTGCTTTCAAGAGACTTTGAACATTAATTAGATCAAGAAACTTCACAAATTTATTAAAAGGAGTTCTATGGCGAGCAAAAAACCAAAGATAAACAAAAAATTTTCTTTGAAAATGATTCTTGTCATTCTAATCTTAGCCATTTTTATGGTGGCAGGGTATTTTTCGTGTTATGCAATTTGCAAAAATGATAGATTTGAAATCTTAGGACAAGAGGTTGTTGTTTTGACTGTGGGAGACAGTTACGTTGATGAAGGTGCCGCTGCTATAGCTTTTGGCAAAGACATTTCAGATAAAATTGTGGTAGAGGACAATATAGACTATCAAACTCCTGGCAGTTATTTTATCAAGTATACAGTTGACAATTTTCGCTATAGAGGAGTAATACGTTATAGGCAGGTGATAATTGAGGAGGTGCACAGTGAAGACGAAAACCATATTTAGTGTACTTCTATTAATTATTCTTATTGCTCTATCGTTTGGTGGCGGATTTTTGATATATGTGTTTTATCAAAAGCCAACTTCTGACAAAATGCCTAGTTTTACAAACGGAGAACTCAGTATACATTTTTTGGAACTTGGAAATCAATACACCGGTGATAGTATTTATATTAAAAGCGGAGAAACAGATATTTTGATAGATGCCGGTTCAAGGTATAATAGTATACCCTCTTTAACTGCCTACCTTGATCAATATATCGAGGACGGAAAGATTGAATATGTCATAGCGACTCATTCTGACCAAGACCATATAGCGGGTCTTGTTGGGAATAATACCTATGAAGGATTGCTACGATACTATGATATAGATATGATTATAGATTTTCCTCTAACCAATAAAACGGGGAGTAAACAGACACAGGTGCTTGGCAATTACTATGCCTTAAGGGAAGAGCTTGTTTCGCAAGGAACCACCCACTATACTGCGCTTGAGTGTTACAATAAAATAAATGGTGCAAGCCGTACTTATGAAATCTCGCAGGGTGTAGAGATGGAAATTTTATATAATTATTATTATGAAAATACAAGCAGTGATGAAAATAATTATTCTGTGTGCCTAATGATAAATCAGGGAGCAAATCACTATTTATTTACTGGCGATCTTGAAGAAGATGGCGAGGAGTATTTGGTGGATTATTATAACAATATAAATAATCCGTTGCCTAAATGCGTCCTGTTTAAGGCCGGGCATCACGGCTCGCCAACATCATCTACGACAAAGTTGCTGGACGTTATTCAGCCTCAATATGTGGTTGTTTGTTGTTGTGCTGGAAGTGATGAGTATACAGATAATGTTTTAAATCAATTTCCAAGTCAAGATTTTATTGATAGGGTGGCAATTTATACGGATAAAGTATATGTGACGACTATGATGGACGAGGGAAACAATACATTTAAGCCAATGAATGGTAATATTGTTTTTAATGTCAACAAGAATAGTATTGAGGTGTTTTGTTCAAATAGTGACAAAATTTTAAAAGAATGGGATTGGTTTAAAAGATATAGAAATTGTCCGTCTGCATGGCAATAAAATGTTTGCGCCTGCTGTGATTTACCGTCTGCTGTGAAGATTGAGGATATTGTCAAAAAGTTGTATTCATGCGATAAATTGTATAAAAGCAATTGCATGTGATGGCAAAATCATGAAATAAACAAATGCGAGCCTAAGAAAGTTTTTATAAATTTTATATATAATAATATAAACGAATAAGAATAAAAATAAAATGGCAAAGTTTATAAAAAAATGTTGACAAAGGTAAATAAAATAAGTATAATACATAATGCAATCTGAAAGACAAAAATAAAATTTCCCTCTTAAATGTCTTTTAGATGCAAACTACAATTTCCAACAGGAATTCGGAGGCGTATAGAGATGTAGCTCAGCCGGTTAGAGCACCACCCTGATAAGGTGGGGGTCGGTGGTACGAGGCCACTCATCTCTCCCAAAGGTAATGAGTGGACGGAGGAGTCTGCTCTTTTTATTTTCTTCACCGATTTATGAGTGAAGCGAATTTAAGGCATACTTAGTCGATAATTCCCAATCCACTCTATCCTACCACTAAAACTCCGATTTTATCGGGGGTTTTGCATCGCCGTTATTATGGATGATGTGGTAAATATTTCAGCAATAGATAAATCTCTTGAGCATCGTTTTTTTATTATGGTAAACAATAAAGAAGTTCAAGACAAAGAGATCCGCCCCTACAAAGAGCTTTATATAGGAACATGCATTCTATACGATATGTGGTATAACCAAAGAAAAAACCTGGCTTAGTTGTTCCTCTAGAAGAAAATTCTTTGCATTTAACTGAGGGATATTAAGAGATTATTAACAACAAAAATAATCTATTTAAACCTATTTAATAAAAAAAGGAGATGTTTATGCACAAATATATGAAGGAGGCCATAAAAGAAGCGTTAGAGGGTATAAACAATGGTTATGGTGGACCTTTTGGAGCAATTATTGTTAAGGGCGGCAAGATTGTTGGTAGAGGGCATAATCAGGTTGTTTTAAACAACGACGCTACTTGCCATAGTGAAATTCAGGCAATTCGTTCGGCAAGTAAGAACCTTAATACTTTTAATTTAAGCGGATGCACTCTTTATGCAACTGGTGAACCTTGCCACATGTGTCTTTGTGCTTGCCTTTGGGCAAATATTGATAAAGTCTACTATGGTTGCACAATTGAAGACAATGAAAAAATCGGCTTCCGTGACAACAAGTTCAACTCTCTTCTAGGAGGTAGGGATAAATTAAAAGACTATCTTGTTTGCATTGACAGAGATGAGTGCTTAAAACTCTTTGATGAATATAATAAGATTAAAAATAAAACTATCTACTAAAAAATAAAAGTTTCTAATTGTTTGAACAGTTCCCAATAAAGTAGACAGTTAAAAAAAAGACCTCCTGGTATAAATTGATCACAGGAGGTTTTTGTTTAAGAAAACCCCGGGATAGTCCCGGGGTTCAAAGAGGCTATACCTTTGATTAGAAATACCTCCTATGATATAATATTTTTGTAGTTCACGCAAAAATATTATAACATCGCTTTATTTAATGCGTTTTTTGACATCAAATATTTTTCTATTAAATTTAACCAATAAAAAAGACCGAAAGTTAAAATCCTAACTTTCGGTCAAATTCTTTCTAAAACTATCTAAAAATGTGTTATTTGATGTCAAAATTGATGTCAAACTTTACATCTCAAAATCTTTATTTCTTTTTCGTCTGGCTTGTTTTTCTTTGAGCAGCTTTTCATAGCATTACTTATACTCAAATTCAAGTTCAGTTTTTCTTTCATAAATAGTGACGACAAGTTTATCTCTCATTGACTTTTGGTGAGATTTTTTTGCATAGCAATATTTGCAGTCGTGAAAACAAGTATCATACTGTCCTATGTCGATTGACGGCATACAAAGGCAGTTTTTGCGTTGCCCATCAAGTTTGTTGGTTTTTGCGTTTGACTTGAAGACCCAAATCCTTATATTTTTCAGTCAAAAGTTCCTCGAAAATTTTACCATCTATACACTTACTTGAAACAATGCCATATTTTGAGTAGTCATTCTCGGCACACGCCTCAATTTGAATTCCCGCAATTTTAGAAATCGCAACAAAATAATATTCTTTTTTAAGATATTTTATTTGAATAATAAACATTTGCATGCTATACTAATGATATGAAAAATGACATTTATCAAAAAGATATCACAATTGAACTCAAAAAAGTTAATAGAAACAATGCTCCGCTCGCCAAAGACTTACAGGCAACAATTTTCCCAAACGAAATCTCTCCCGATCAAGTGGATAGTGGCATTAAAACCAATAATCCGCAAAATTTTATCGCATATCATGAAGAAAAGCCTGTTGGAATAGTAGGATTTTACACACTTGAAAATTTGCCAAATCATGTTTTGCTCAATTGGTATGGTGTACTGCCAAACGAAAGACGACAAGGCTATGGCAGACAAATTTTATCTCTTGCTATAGAAACAGCAAAAGTATTATATCAAAATGTAGATTATCTCACCTATTACACAAGCAAATCTCACAATAAAGAAGCGATCATTCTTTACAACAATATAGGATTTACTACAAAAGATTATTACTGCAAAGAAGATATTACAAATATTAAAAAACTACAAAAGGATTTAGCAGATGACTATGTTATTGGCGTTTACCAATTAACCGATAAGAAATTGCCAAATTTTGAAATGATCAATCTAAACATTGCAAATGAAATAAAGGTTTTAAAACATTTGAAATAGTATATATGCTAATGCCGCCAAAATAATTTCAAATGAATTAGAAAATCCAAAAGTTGTAATGACAAAAAAATTGTGTTTTAATAAATTTGTCTTTATAAAAGAGCCTATAAATAACCCGTAGGGTTAAAACGGACTAAAAATTAAAAAGAGAGAGATGCAAGAATTTGTTGCCTAAATTCAGATTTTTCAAAAAAATATATCAATTTATAATGTTTTTAATTTATTGAGAGAAACTTAGCTAAAGCTTTTAGATTTACCTTTCAATTGACAAACAGTACTGCGCATGTTATAATATGATACAGAAATATAGCAAAACGGAGAGAATTTATGGTCAGATATTATTGTAGCGGATTTAATCGCGAGAATGCTTTTGGGCATGGACTTGGAGAGATGTTCAAAAAAGAACTGAAAGGGCATAAAAATATTGTTTACATTCCAAGCGATCCAGAAAAAATGGAAAAGGTCAGAACAAAATATGTACCTGCCTTTATTGAGCATTTTAATAAAGTGGGAATAAAATTTGACAATATACATATACTTTCTCCAGCAATGACGAGTACCCAAGCAAAAGAAACAATTCAAAATGCTGATTT
>CALWTP010000060.1 GCA_944384495.1 uncultured Clostridia bacterium | reverse complement strand
TACAAAAAATAGCCATATTTAGAAGCTTTCTTCAAGGTTTAACTTCAAAATATGGCTACTTTTATTTGATGTTTGCTTCATGCACAACTGGTTTTGCACTCTTTTTTACACTTTTTTATTAAAATTTTCATAATAATCTTTTTTATTTTTCTGCTTTATTTTTTGTCTATAATTTTTTGCTATCAGTTTAATATCTTTACAACTTCAAATTCTTCGCAAACAATTTTAATGTTTTCATTAAATTGTAAATTGTGTTTTTCTAATTCTTTTGAAAAAAAGTTTTTGTGAATTTCTCTCCAATCTTCTAAAGATTTATTTCCTTCTTTTTGAGCAATTTCGGGCTTGACCTTATTGAAAGTTGTAATAAAGCTTGCAGTCGTTAAAACAATAGCCTTTCTTGTTTTATCCCAATTTGTCAAGATAGAGAACCCTTTACCGTCTATGTCATCATTTAAAAATAAAGAAGATGTTGCCGTTTTTTTTCTGCCAAGGACCAAATCAAATAATCTGTCGGCTGTTTTATCATCGCCGAAATGCCAATCCTCTATGTCTTGCTGAAATCTTAGTAGGTATCCATCTGGGTCTTGTACTAAAAATTCAAGAACATGATTATTGATATCATTTTCTTGATAATCATTTACCATCAAATCTTTAAAAATTTCAATTTTTTGTTTTTTAAGAGAAAAATAAATTTCAGATATATCAGGGAGAATTATTTGAAAATTAATTCCTCGTCCGAGTGGACAAGTCATATCGTCCGTGACGTTCCAAGAGTCTGGACCTGAAGGGAGTGAGAGCTGTTGCAACATAATTTGGCATTTATCCAAAGCTATCATTGCAAAGTCAGACCTTGAGTATTCAATTTTAAAGCCTAAAGTTTTTGTATAAAAATCAATGGATTTTGTTAAGTCGAACACTCTCAATTCTGGAATTAAACAGTTAAAATTCATATTTTCTCCTTAAAAAATCAAAATGAACGCTAAAAGTATGAATAAACATTACAGAACTTTAATTTTAAAGACGACAATGCCATATTTTTCCTCGTCTTGACGTTTATAGATTGTCCTGTATGTGTCTATCATCTCTTCTTTCGTGTATTTGGCAAAACCTAAGTCTTTTTTGTCAAGAGTGTTTGCCATTTCTTCAAAGTCTTGAAAAAAATATTTATCGAGGATAATGGCCTGCATGGTTTCCTTTTTTTCTGGTTCCTTAAAGAAGGTTATTGTATCGCCAATATTAAAAGCCCTTTTCTTTTCATTATTGAGGCGACCTTCCAAAATTTTCTCCCCACTTCTTATAAGGTCAAAATATATCGGTGCCAAATTCAATTCATGGGTTTTGAAGCTGTTTTTTCTAATGGTCCAGTTTCTCCAAATTTTATCATCGTAAAAAGAATTATTTTCAAATTGTAAGGCAAATTTGCTCCAAAATTTTATCGCTCTAGGATTTGTAAACCTGGTTGCAAAGTCGAATTGCCCATCAAACAACTTGGTAATTTCACCGGCAAACCACATAGCATTGCCATCTTTTCGAAATTCAGGACAGACGTAAAACTCTGCAAAATTATATAGCATATTGCCAAGTTCTCGAATTAATGCAAGTCCAGCGATTTGATTATCCACCAACAAGTATAAAGGAAATCTATCCTTATCTGTCCAATAGCAATCAAACCAATTATAAATTGGTTTGCCATTGTCATCAAATTTGATATCAGGATCAAACTCGGACAGTTCGGTTAAATATTCATTAAAGTATCTTCTCATCTTTTCCATTTTAGAGAGTGGAACGATTTGTATGTTTCGCATAACGACACCTTTTGGCTTATTTTATCATAATACAACAAAAAAGTAAAGATTTTTAACTAGACACGATAGAACAAAACCTGATACTGGTTAAATAAAAACAAAGGAAACTGAACGACACAACAAAGGTAACACAAGAGAACAAAATCATGAATATTAGTATTTCTCTATAAAAAACTTCAAAAATAATTATTTTTTTTTACGCTTTGTGTTCATCTGAGCAATCTTTGTCAACTTGAGAGACCGCAAACGGTTTAAAATAATCTTCCTCTGAAAGAGTCTTGATGTTGGATTATATCGGTGAGCTCGCAATAATGATCTTACTCATTAAATCATCAAATCAGTTGACAATTTTGTGATTTTTCTTGTAGACTTACAATGGGAGGAACGATGAAATATAGATGTAAAATATGTGGCTATATTTATGATGACTCAAAAGAAAAAGTTGCCTTTAAGGATCTGCCAGACGACTGGACATGTCCTTTATGTGGAGCACCAAAATCAATGTTTGAGCTTGTTGAAGACAATGAAAAGCCTTCAAAAAACAATAAAGCCAACACCAATTTAAATGCTAAAAAAGAAATAATCGAGAACAATGGTGAGGATTATAAACTTACCGTTTCAGAGCTTTCTGCACTGTGTTCCAATTTGGCAAGAGGCTGTGAAAAGCAGTATAAAGAAGAGGAGATGAACCTTTTTAAAGATCTTGCAAATTGTTTTGACGAGATTGCTCCAGCGCAAACAAGCAAAAATGTGGATGAGCTATATCATCTTATCGTTGAAGATTTGGAAGAGGGATTTCCAGATATCGAAAAGGCTTCAACAAATGCTGGAGACCGTGGTGCACAGCGAGTCAGGGTTTGGGGCGAAAAAGTGACAAATATGCTCAAAAGTCTGCTTGATACGTACAACAAACTTGGTGAAAAAATGTTTGAAAATGCTCAGGTTTGGGTTTGTTCAATCTGTGGATTTGTCTTTATAGGAGAAAATCCACCACAAATATGCCCAGTTTGCAAGGTTCCAAGTTGGAAATTCGAAAAAATGGAGGGACGAAATAATGGGTAAATATGTCGCAGTAAGAAATTTAAGGCTTTGTACAAAGGATTGTCTTTGTTTATATGTGTGCCCGTATGGTGCAACTGATACCGAAAACAGCGTCATAGATACGACCAAATGCACAGGGTGTGGAATGTGTGCCAAAGCCTGCCCAAGTGGTGCCATTTCGATGGTACCTGTAAATTTACCGCCACAGCAAAAAAAGAGTGAAAAAGTCGTGGCATGTCTAAATAGAGTGATAAAAAACAAGGCAAAAGCAGAAAAAATTGCCAAAAACCTGCAGGAAAATTCAGACAAAGATGGGTTTTATAAATTAATGCAAGCATTTGCTCGTTCCAACAGGCTTATGGCTGAAGACCTGATAAGGGAGGCTGGATATATGCTTCCTCAAAGCAAAAATACTCACGATTTACTCAAAAGTTTGATCAAAAATCCTCCAACGGAAGATTTTCCTGTTGAGATTGCAGAAAAAATATTACAAAAAATACCTTGCAATGAGCAAGATGAAGAAAAAAAGGAGAAAATTATGAAATATAAATGTAAAGTATGCGGAGAAATTTTTGAGGTTCCAGTTGGAACAGAGGCTGTATGCCCAGTATGCGGAGCGACAGGCGACAGCCTAGAGATTGTCAACGATATAAACAATAGATACGCAGGAACTGCAACCGAGAAAAACCTACAAACAGCTTTTGCTGGTGAAAGTCAAGCAAGAAACAAATATACATATTTTGCATCTATTGCCAAAAAAGAAGGATATGAACAAATTGCAGAGATCTTCTTAAAAACTGCTGACAACGAAAAAGAGCATGCAGAAATGTGGTTTAAGGAGCTGAATGGCATTGGCGATACTGCACAAAACTTGCAATCTGCTGCTGAGGGCGAAAACTATGAGTGGACTGATATGTATGCTGGCTTTGCTGAAACGGCAGAAAAAGAAGGCTTTAAAGATCTGGCCATAAAATTTAGAATGGTTGCGGATATTGAAAAACGTCACGAGGAGAGATATAGAGCACTTTTAAACAATGTTGAGCTATCTCAAGTCTTTGAAAAATCTGAAGTCAAGATTTGGGAATGTCGCAACTGTGGACATATTGTTGTTGGCACAAAAGCTCCAGAAATATGTCCAGTATGCAATCATCCAAAAAGCTACTTTGAAATTTCTGCCAAGAATTATTAATGAAGTGAAATAGAAACAAAAATTTATGCAAATGACTATATTTGCATATTTTTTTGCCTAAATTATAAGAATAAACAATTCTATATTTGCTCAAACATAAGTGGGTGAAATAAAATTTTATTGCATATACAAAAACCGATTATAATTTTAGAAAAAAAATAATTAACTAAATATAACCATTCCAGAGTAAGAATTCAGATTTTTGTGGTAAACAACTGTTTTTTTTATGAATATCATAAATTTTATGTTATAATACATCAAATGAGAAAAATGCAGGCAAAGGAGTTTAAAATGGCACAAGTAAAGTCTGTAGAGCCACAGATTATGGATCGAGGTAATGGATGGCTGAGGAAATATAACCTAGATTATAAATTGGAACAGGAATCTTTAAATAGTGAAATAGACAGGGCACTAAACAACTACTATTCAAAAAGTGGTGGCATGGGTGGAAATAGACCAGATGTAAAACTCTTATTACACGATAAAAATATGAACTATTATCCCATCCTGATAGAGTATAAGGGGTATAAAGACACCCTTGTCAAATTCAATGATGAGGGGAAAGTTGCCAATAAGACATCTAAAAACACTCCAGATTTCCGAAATATAAAAAGATATGCTGTCAATGGCGCCGTTCATTATGCCAATGCACTTTTGCATTATACAAGCTACACAGATGTCATAGCTATAGGCATGAGTGGCTACCGAGACGAAAGCGGTGAGATTGTGCACTCGATCGGAGTTTATTTGGTTTCCAAAAGTAATTTTGGAATTGGGCAAAAGATTGACGATTACACAGACTTTTCCTTTTCAAAAAAAGAACATTTTGATGAATTTATTG
>CALWTP010000059.1 GCA_944384495.1 uncultured Clostridia bacterium | reverse complement strand
GGGAGCAAACATCCCAAGCACGGTTTTGTCTATACTGTAAACTATGGTTATATCCCTGGGACGATTTCAGGCGATGGCGAAGAGCTTGACGCCTATGTTTTAGGTGAATTCGAGCCGCTAGAGACATTTACTGGGAAGGTCAAGGCAATTATTCATAGAACTAATGATGACGATGACAAGCTTGTAGTTATGAATAAGAACAAAAATTATTCAGACGAGCAAATAAGAGCACTGACAGAATTTCAGGAGCGCTTTTTTGAAAGCGAGATAATAAGATATGGCAAAAAATAGATGCGTTTATTGCAAGTGGTTGGATATTGAATTGAATATGTTGAAAAAAACACAACAATCATCAGGGCTTGAGAGCGACAAACCGTTTATTTTCAAGGTAAATTCTGAATAATTAATATAAAAAACTTTTGAAGAAAATTTCTTAGATATTGCAAATGCGGTATCTTGTTTAAATGAAAATAAAAAGGACGAATATGGCAAACAAAGATTATTATTCAATTCTCGGAGTTGACAAGAGTGCGAGCGAGGATGAGATCAAGTCAGCTTATCGTAGGCTTGCAAAAAAATACCATCCAGACCTTAACAAAACTCCAGAGGCGGCAGAAAAATTTAAAGAGATAAATGAAGCCTATTCTGTGCTTGGCGACCCAAAAAAGAGATCAAACTATGATCAGTTTGGCTCGGCGGAAGGAAATCCCTTCTCGGGAAGCAATGGAGCAGGTGGTTTTGAGGACTTTTTTGGTGGCGGAGGCGGATTTTCCGATATTTTCTCCGACATATTTTCTGCGTTTGGTGGAGGAAGATCGGGTGCAAATGCGCGTGAAAAAGGGAGTGATATTAATTTATCAATAAACCTTTCATTCGAAGAGGCTGCTTTTGGTGTTGAAAAAAATATAACAATAGGCAAGCTTGAAAAGTGTGCCTCCTGCCAAGGTAGCGGCGCAAAAAATGGTAAAGATTTTACCATCTGCCCAGAGTGTAACGGTACTGGACGAGTGCGTTTTCAACAAAATACACTCTTTGGTACGACAATTCGTGAGGCAGGCTGTCCAAAATGTAATGCGACTGGGAAAATCATTAAAGAGAAGTGTCCTGACTGCAATGGAAAGGGTTATCAAAAAGTCAACAGAACGATCAGAATCAAGTTCCCAGCCGGAATGGATAACGGGCAGACCTTGCGTATGCGAGGAGAGGGCAATGCTCCGACGCGTAACGGCATCAACGGTGATTTAAATATTAAAGTTTCAGTTTCCCCTCATAAGATTTTGGAGCGAAAGGGCGATGATCTATATTTGGATCTATATCTGCCTTTTACCACACTGCTCCTTGGAGGAAAGGTGGAAATTCCACTTGTCAACGACAAATATCTATTGACCATTCCAGAGCTTACTGCAAGTGGAACGGTTATGCGAATCAAGAATAAAGGTATGAAGAGACTAAATAGAGACAGCTATGGAGATCTTCTTGTGACGGTCAAAGCGGAGACTCCAAAAAGTCTTGACAAACAGACAAAACAAAAGCTCCAATCACTTGCCGAGGAAATCGGTGACGGAGCCTACACAAAATACAATAATTATTTAAAAAAGATGAAGTAATTTTAAGATATTAAACCAATAAAAGTATTAAATTCCTATTTTTTGCTCAATTTTTATAAATTTTTTTTAAGCGAATTTTCAATTTTTGTGTCAAAAAAAAATTGATAATAGAAAATTTGGCTTAAGAAATATTTGAGCGAAAAAGATGATGAACAATGACGATGATGCGAAAAACAGGCAAATATGATAGAACTTATTAAAATTTTACGAAAAATTTTAAAATTTATAAATTGTATTATAAAAATCTTCTGCAGTCTGGGGTGCACCCCAGTCAAACAGAAGATTTTTTTCGTATCAAGGTGGTTTTAATTTTTTGTTAAGAAGTTTACTATACTTAAAAGTGCAATTGTTGCTGTATCACAGCGGAGTATTCTACTTCCAAGACTGACCGAATATCCTCCACTTTGAATGATTTTTTCCGCCTCTTTTGCGCTAAAGCCAGCTTCGTTGCCAATAATTATTGCAATTTTGCTCTTATTTTCAAATAGTTCTGCTTTTAAAGGCTTTGACTCCTTTTCATTTGCAAATATCACAATGTCATATTCGTTAAGTTTTTTAAGCATATCTTCAAATTTGATGACTTTATGAGCATCTGGCATTTTTGACCTTGTGCACTGTTTGCAGGCAGTCATGATTTGTTTTTGCACCCTAACAAGATTCAATGTTTTGACCATGCAGTACTCGCTGTCAAAAAAGAAAAGCTCGCTTACTCCAAGTTCAATTGATTTTGCAAGGATGTTATCAAAATATTCTTTTTTTGGCATCATTTGAAAAAGAGTGATCTGTTTTTTAGGCAGGGCAGGACAGAGTTTTTTGTCTTCAACTGCAAGGAGCGCGAAATTTTTCTCCATTTTTTCTATTTTGCAATAATAATCGTATTCGTCATTGACACTGGCGATAACTTTGTCACCTTCTTTCATTCTTAAAACTCTTTTCAGGTGCTCAAATTCATCATTTGAAATTTTTATTTGTTTATCGTCAATAAATTCGCCGAAAAATCTTTTCATAAAACTTCCTTTATAAGGAATTATATCATGTTTTATAAATTTGGCAAATCAATTGGAGAAATTGTTATCGATTTATACATCTACTCAAAAGATAGCCAGCCATAAAGAATGTGGCATTTTTGGGAATTGAAATATTGAAACAGTCACATGGGCAAGGTGGATTGCAAATGTTTCCACATGGCATAAAAGGTGGATTGCAGTTACCGCATGGAGGGCAAGGATTGCAAGGGCAACTTGTTATCCAGTTTCCACATGGGTTATTGCAAGGACAGTGACATAGGTCGACAAAAGAGCCGAGTCTGTATTGAGTGTTTATGATCATATATTTGCCTCCTAATTCAGTATGTGATTTTTAAAGAAGTTTTGTGTTTATGAATTAATGAAATTTTTATATAATATTATAATTTATGAACGTTGTACTAGCGGTTTTTTCAATGGTAGGGGTTGTTTTTGGCTCGGGTTTTATAAGTGGCAAAGAAATCATGGTGTTTTTTGCAAGGTTTGGCTACTGGTCACTTTTATTAAACTTGCTTTTAATATTTGCCTTCTATTTTATTTTTAAAATGCTTTTGACTTTGGGCGAGAGGGCGGTTGAGAGGCTTAATACAAGTCGTCTAGCCTTCATTGTAAACCTGATAAGCTCTCTTTGTTTTGCCTCGGCAATGTTTGCGGTAAATCATAATTTAGAGATATTCGACAATTTTTTCATCAAAATACTTATTTTTATCATCATTTTTACTCTATCTTTTTTAATCTGCAAAAAGGGAATTGGATTTTTAAATAAAATAAACCTATTTGCTTTGCCGATTTCACTTTTGATATTTTTGAGTCTGCTTTTCAAAATGCTTGACTTTTCTTTGCCGTTGTTTCAAGGAGAAAATGTAATAGTGGCGCCTTTTTATTCCCTTCTATATGTGGCACTAAATATTGCAACTGGTGCAATTATGATCGCCTCTTTAGGCACCACTCTTTCAAAAAGACAGAAAGCACAAGCTTCCGCCATTGCTTCACTTGTGCTTTGTCTTATTTTGCTTATTGCAAATCTTGTATTACTTCAAAACCCTTATGCCTTTGGCGAGCAGATGCCACTAAGGAGTCTTTTTAAAGGGAAAGATCGATTTTTGCTGGATATTGTATTATTGATTGGTTGTAATACAACACTTTTTTCACTTGTTTTTTCGATTTCTTCTTCTATGCGAGGGCTGTGCAAAAATGAATATTTGATTTATTTCATAAGTGTTATATTACCATTTCTTATAAGTTTTTTGGGATTTGGGTTTATCGTGTCCTATCTTTATCCTTTTGCAAGTGTACTTGGAATTATATTACTTCTAGATTTAAAATTCTCTTCTAAAAATTTTGGCAAAGGTTTATCTTTTAAATTTTTTCTCAAGAGGACTTACAAGAAAATACATTCCAGCCGCAAGAATACAAAGTAGGGTGATACTTGCCATGACAATGTCCAGTTTTAAGATTTGACTTCCATAGTTGATCAGATATCCAAGCCCTGCCTTGCTTGAAAGATATTCTCCCATTATAGTGCCAACCCAGCTCATGCCAACATTGATTTTTAAAACTGATATAAAGGCAGGGAGGGAGTTTGGCAATATCAGTTTGAATAAAATTTGAAACTTATTTGCGTGCATTGATTTCATGAGCAATATCTTATCATTATCACATGAGATGAATGCGTTGAGCATGGATATGGTGGTCAGTATCACACAGATAAGAATACACATTACAATAGTTGCACCTGTTCCTGAGCCAACCCAAAAGATTATCATTGGTCCTAAGGCAATTTTTGGCAAGCTATTTAAAATGATTAAATAAGGTTCCATTATTTTCCTTAGTCTTTCGCTCCACCATAATGCGATGGCAATCAGCGATCCTATTACTGTCGCAATGATAAAGCCGATGATGGTTTCATAAAGCGAAGTCCAAATATGAATCCATAAGTTTCCAGTTTTCCCCAAATCGATAATTGTTGCTACAATTCTTGAAGGGCTTGAAAAAAAGAATGGATCTATCGCTCCAGTATCAGCGAGCAGTTGCCACAGCCCTATAAAGATGGCGAGCAGGGCAAATTGCCCGATTAAAACGATAATTTTGTCTTTTCTTAAGTTTTTTAAATACAATTTTCGGGCTTTGGAGTAATTTATTTGTTTAGTTTTTTTCATTAGACCAGATTTCTCCAAATCATTTCAAAATATTTGCCAAAATCGTCATCCTCTCTCTTAGATAGCGGAGTTTCTCCACTGAAATTTATTTCCATCACTTCTTTCACTTTTGCCGGTCTTTTGGATAAGATAACAATCTTGTTTGACATGCTGAGTGCTTCAGATATGTCGTGTGTTACTAGTAGAGCGGTTTTTTGCTCGCTTTTGATAATGTCATATACATCATCGCATACCTTGAGTCTGGTTTGAAAGTCGAGTGCGGAAAATGGCTCATCTAAGAGAAGCAAAGACGGTTGCAAGACAAGCGTTCGAATCAAAGCCACACGTTGTCTCATGCCACCGCTAAGCTGTCGAGGCTTTTTGTTTTTAAAGTTGTAGAGGTCGTATTTCTTTAACAATTCGTTTGCAAATTCAAGTTTTTGAGGGTCTTTTTTTTGCTTTTGCAGTTCAAGTCCTAAAGTTATATTTTGCCATATTGTTCGCCATTCAAAAAGATGATCTCGTTGAAACATATATCCAATTCGTCCGTCATTTTTTTCCACTTTTTTGCCATCTATCAGTATTTCTCCGCTTGATGGAAAAAGCAGTCCAGCCGTCAAGGATAAAATAGTGGTCTTTCCACAGCCACTCGGGCCGACTAGAGATGTAAAATCTTTTTCTTTTACATCAAAACTCACACCGTCAAGCGCCTTGATCTCACTTTCCTTGGTCTGATAAAAATAATTGACATTTTTAAACTCTAGCAAATTTTTCATTTGTATGACCTCTACAATATCAGTTTAGCAATTAGCAGGATAAATTGTTACATTTTTAAAAATTTTTGGCAGTAAATATTGTTTTTGCCACGTGTCATCTTTTACAATATGCCAGAGCTTAAAAAAAGTACACTTTCCTAAGGAGCAAACAATGAATGAAGAAGACAAGATAAAAAAGGCACTACTCAAAAAAGCTCTTGGATACAATGCTGATGAGTGCGTGGAGGAATACACGGTCAATGAAAATGGAGAGGAAGTTCTTTCGAAGAAAAAAGTCACCAAAAAGCATTACAGCCCTGACATTTCAGCAGTAAAAGTATTGCTTGAGAGGTATTACAAAACCTATCAAGAGCAAGTTGCACTTATGAGTGATGAAGAGCTCAAATTGGAGAAAGAGCGACTTTTAAGGCTTTTAAAGGAGGAAGAAGGTGGAGATTAATGAAATAAAACATTTGGTTAAGTGTGATTTTTCTGGATGTAATAATCTGGCAAAATACAGCTTTTCCACTAAAGGTTTACTCAAAAAAGACTTATGTTTTTGTGAGGAGTGTCTAAGACAAATGTATGAGATTATGGCAAAAATGCAAAAGCCTAGATCGATTACCAGCCCATTTAAATTAAATAAAAGGATGAAAAAACAATGAAAAAAGATAAAATAGTTGAAGAAGTTTTAAATGATTTCAAATCGAGAGCAGAAAAACGAAAGAGTTTTGATCTTATTTGGCAAATCAATATGAATTTCCTTATGGGAAACCAATATTGCAATATAGGCTATGGCGGAGAGCTTGAGGAGGCTGAGAGGCAATATTTTTGGCAGGAGCGAGAAGTTTTCAATCATATTGCACCAATATTCGACATCAGATACGCAAAATTATCCAAAATCAAGCCAGATATCAATGTTTTGCCATCGACAAGTGACGAAAAGGACAAACAAACGGCAAAAGCTTCAAAGAAAATCTATAAATATATCAAAAACAAGCTTAAACTCGATAGTCTTGTAAATCAGGCAATAAAATGGTCGGAAGTTTGTGGAACGGTTTTCTATAAGGTGTCATGGAATGGTGAAATTGGACAGATTATCGGACTTGACGATCGAGGCGGAAAGATCAAAAGCGGTGATGTTGAAATAAGCGTGGTAAGTCCATTTGAAATATATCCTGACAGCCCAGTCTGTGATAGTTTGAAAGCATGTCAGAGCCTAATCCATGCAAAGGCATATACAACAACTCAGGTCAAACAGATGTATGGCATAGATGTGCCGGGCAGAAAAGTCAATACATATTCGCTTGATAATGTCAGTGAAGGTATTGGAGGACTTGGGTTTAGTGGCACCATGCCAAAGATTATAGAAAGTGAAAAAGAGGACAGCGTGGTCGTGATTGAGCGTTATGTACGACCAAATGCTGATTATCCAAATGGCAGGCTTACCATCGTTGCTGATGAGCGGCTTGTGTTTGATGGCGATTTACCATACCAATGTGGTGAAGATGGCGAGCGCGATTTTCCATTTATCAGACAGACCAGCATTGAAGAACCGGGTTGTTTTTGGGGTAACAGTGTTGTTGAGAGACTTATACCAATTCAAAGAGCATATAACGCGGTCAAAAATCGCAAGCATGAGTTTTTAAACAGATTATCGCTTGGTGTTTTGAGTGTGGAAGATGGTTCAGTTGATCTTGATAATTTGGAAGATGAAGGGCTGTGTCCTGGGAAGATTTTGGTGTACAGGCAGGGCGCAAATGAGCCAAAATATTTGGAAGGCGAGAATATACCAACCGGCCTTGACGAAGAGGAAAAATTTTTGCTGGAAGAATTCAATAAGATCAGCGGAGTGAGCGATCTTGTCTCCTCCAGCTCAATCTCATCAAATATCAGCGGTGTTGCTCTTGAGCTGATGATTTCACAGGACGAGGCAAAACTAAATGCGCCAATTGAAAGCATAAAACAGGCAGTCAAAGATCTTGCGAGTATGATTTTAAGGCTATATAAACAATATGCCTCTTTTCCAAGGGTGGCAAAAATCATTGGTGAGAACGGAGAAATTGAGATGTTTTATTTCTCTTCAAGTGATATAACAAGTGAAGATATTGAACTTGAAAACCTGACCGATGGCATGCAAAGCATCTCTCAGCGAAGAGATATCATCATGTCGCTACTTGATAACGGCATCCTGCAAAACGAGGATGGAACACTGTCAAATCGCATGAAGAGCAAGATACTTGAAATGCTTGGTATGGGTATTTGGGAAAATGCTCAAGACATCACAGATCTGCACATCAGAAAGGCAGATAAAGAAAATCTTGCCATGCTGGAAGGAGAAGACAGGCAGGTGAGCGAAATTGACGATGACAACTTGCACATCAATGAGCATACTGCCTTTATGCTGGGACAAGACTATGAGAAGAAATGTAAAAAAGATAAGACTATTGAAGCGCGATTTTTAGATCATATTCGTGCTCACAAATCGAAAATGGAGGTAAAATAAATGGAAG
>CALWTP010000058.1 GCA_944384495.1 uncultured Clostridia bacterium | reverse complement strand
TTAAAAGGAACAAAAACAGAGCAAAATTTAATGGAAGCATTTGCTGGCGAAAGTCAGGCGAGAAATAAATATACATACTATGCTTCTCAAGCAAAGAAAGATGGCTATGAGCAAATTGCTAGCGTGTTTGAAGAAACGGCTAATAATGAAAAAGAGCATGCAAAAATGTGGTTTAAAGAATTGCATGGAGGCAGCGTACCGGGAACTCTAGCAAATTTAATTGATGCAGCTGCAGGAGAACACGGGGAATGGACAGATATGTATAAACGCATGGCAGAAGAGGCAAAAGCGGAAGGCTTTGATAAAATCGCATATAAATTCGCAGAAGTAGCAAAAATTGAAAAGCGTCATGAAGAAAGATACAACAAGCTTTCTGAGCTTGTAAAGAATGGGGCGGTATTTAACAAGACAGATAAAAAAGTGTGGATTTGCAGAAATTGTGGACATATTCATGTAGGAGATTCTGCTCCAGATGTTTGTCCAGTATGTGATCATCCTAAAGCGTATTTCCAGCTTTTAAATGAAGAATTTTAATTTTGAAAGGCGGACAACGATGTCCGTCTTTTTTAATAGTTTAAGGCTTTGCACTATTTATAGGCAAGACCTTTTCTATTTAAAAATTTGTTTGCATGGTCAATTTTTACAAAATTCGACAATATAGTACTAAATAGTACGAAAATACCATTTTTTATTTAGCGCCTAATGTGTTATAATAATCATGTTTTCCAGGAGAGCATATATAAAGGAGTAATAAATGAAAAATGACATTTTAAAAACATTAGCCATGAGAGCAAAAAACAGGATGATAAATAAGAATCTAAGAAATACATATAATGGAGCAAATATTAAAATTATTAGTAATAATGATCAAGCATTTTATGATAAAGTTAAAGAGATCGTTAATGAAGAAGATTATGTTTACAATCCACTAAAAAGATTGATGGATGAAGAAAAATTTATGAAGCTTGATGCTAGAGGGCGAGAGCGGTATTTATTAGAGACAATAGAAAAATATCAAAGAGCACGAAATCTAATTCAAAAAGAGAACAAGGTTTGTTCATAAAGGATTGATATGAATAAACATCCACTTTTTGTAAACAATAGAAACATATTTTGACAACCTTAAATATGTGCTTTTCTGATATAATTGGTTATATAAACATAACTATAGTATTAAAAATGCGAATGTTAATAATGTGAAATATTTTAAATCAACAAAAACTAAGGCAGCCTTTTATAGAGAAGATTGTATTCAATTTTGTTTTATTAAAATGTAAAAAATGGCATCCGCGAATTTTCAAATAGACAGAATCTTTTCTTTATGATTCTAAGATTTTTAAACTCGCACAAATGACTTAGAACTGCACCTAATTCTGCTATTCGTTCTCCATAAATCATTTGCCCATATATTTTAGCAAACACGCTATGATTTGCAATTAGAAATGTATGCTAAAGCATCTATGTCCATATATAATACAAAAACTTTCTATGATATATTTTTGTGAGTGAATTACAAAAATAATTTATATTATCGGAAGCCGAACTTGCTTGCAAGAGTGAGGCTGATGGTTATACATACAGGTGATGGCGAGCGGAGCGCGCAAATTCGATAGAATTTAATAAAATTTTATGACAGTAAAATTTTAACATCACGTAGTTTATATTACAAATCAAAATTTTCAAAACGAATAGTTCCATATAAAACCATAAATCAATGAAAATTTATAGGTTTTATTATATTTTAGTGTAAAAAGGATAAAAATGAAGGATGGTCAATTTTTAATTAAAGAAGAGGATCTCAATAAAAGACTAGATAATGTCTTTTTATCCTTTATGCCATCACTAACCCGCTCACATATAAAAACTTTAATAGAAAATGGCGATATTTTGTTGAACGGGAAAAAAGTCAAAGCAGGAGAAAAGGTGAAGCAAAATGATGAGGTGAAATATCATTTTGAGGAAAACAAACCGCTTATGGTTGAGCCAGAAGATATTGATTTTGAAATCGTATACCAAGATAGCGATCTTGCGGTGATCAATAAGCCACAAGGACTTGTCGTTCATCCATGCCTTTCAACTAAATCGGGTACACTTGTCAATGGGCTGCTTGCAAAGATCAAGGATTTAAGCGGTATCAATGGCATCCTTAGACCGGGGATTGTGCATAGGCTTGATAAAAATACCTCTGGACTTTTGCTTGTAGCAAAGAATGATTTTGCTCATAACAGTCTTGAACAACAAATACAGAATAAAACTTGCCATAGATATTATTTAGCTCTTTGCGAAGGAGTGTTTGGTAAGGACGAGGGGAGAGTGCAAACATACCTTGAGCGAAGTAAGAGCAACCGAAAGAAAATGGCGGTTTCAAATAAAGGAAAGGAAGCAATAACCGACTATAAAGTTGTCAAGAGATATAAAAATAAAACCCTTGTCGAGTTTGCTCTGCAAACGGGCAGGACGCATCAAATACGAGTGCACTGTCAAATGCTTGGACATCCTATTGTCGGTGATGATGTCTATGGACATGGCGACAAAAATTTGGCCGGGCAACTTTTGCATGCTTACAAAATATCATTTAAGCATCCAAGAGACAATCGGGAGATGACTTTTAGTGCTCCCTTGCCTAAATATTTTGAATCCTATATTGAGAAATGTGAAAAATCAAGTAATTGTTAAAATATTAATAAATGATACAAAATTCAACATAAATATGATGTTTTTATTTGATTTTTCTGACCATTTTATATTTTTGCGATATTTTCACAAAAAAACCGCTCCTAAATGTGAGCGGTTTTGTCTTTCTATAAATAAATAATTCTTTATCTATCTGGCATCTGAAATTCTGTAATACCGATATTTTTCTTCTTCCTTTCAATTTCAATGAGCGAAGAAATCATATCCCTTACCTTATAAGGATTTTTTATATGGCGAAGGTGAAATTGTGGAACATGAGCATCGTTGCTTGCAATTTCAATGGTACCAGTTCCGAAAATTTTGTCGGGAAGTGATACTATCAAGGTAACATCAAAGCATCTATATACATTGATATCGTCTATAATTGCACTGAAGAAGCCTTTATGTCTAAAAAATTTAACCCATTCGCCCTCTTTCTTCACGATGTAATATCTGTAAAAAGATAAAGGAAGTCCAAAACGCCTTTTACGATCTCTCCAAATTACTTCACAGTTTTTATCAAATTTCATGTCGATACTCCATTATCTAGTACATTTATTTCAACTTTTAGTTTACAATATTTTTAAGCCGTTGTAAATGCTTTTTTTAAAATATTTTCATCAAATTTGCATAGTTTTTATGCTATACATAGAAAAGTGCAATAATAAAAACCAATGGAATTACCCCTCCACCTTTTTTTAATCGGCTCATATGGAACAAAGGGCAAAAATATTGTTTTATTAACCCTCTGGGGATTGAAATTCGGTGATGCCAACTCGGCGTTTACGTCTTTCAATTTCAATAAGAGAAGATATAAGATCTCGCACTTTATAAGGATTTGCGATGTGCTTAATATAAAATGTTGGAGTGCTGTCATCGCCTGTTGCAACTTCTAAAGAGCCAGTTTTAAAGATTTTATCTGTAAGAGATGCGATCAAGGTGATGTCAAAGCACCTATATATATTTACTTCATCTATCACAGAACTTAAAAATCCCTTATGTCTAAACAATTTAACCCATTCGCCTTCTTTTTTGACTATATAATACCTTGTGAATGATATTGGTAGTCCAAAATAACGTTTCCTATCATGCCAAATTATTTCGCAGTTTTTATCAAAACGCATAAAATTCCTCCCGACTGAACACAGTCAATTTTAATTATACATATTTTCATAACTTTGTAAAGTGTTTTTTTAAAAAACATTAATAAAAAATAGAAAGTAGTCCGACTACTTTCTACTTTACAATTGGCTGGTTTAATCAATTATTTGCAACCACCGCAGTTATTGCCACAGCATCCACAAAGAAGCAAAAGGATAATTAATGTACAGCTGTCTATTCCACAGCCATTGCCATTTCCACAAAGGCATTGAAGAAGAATTATCCAAAGAATCAGTGAACAGCAGTCACATCCGCTGTTGCAGCCATTGAAGCCACCGCCACAAGAGCCGTTAAAAAAGTTCATTTGTTCCTCCTAAATTTTACTTATGTATTTTGAAAGGAATTCCTTTCACATTAACATACTACTAACTAGGCTATAAAAATGTGCAAACTTTCTTTAATTTTTTTTGCTAGATTATAGATTGGAGTATTCTTTAGCGTCAATTATGGCTTTTTCAAAAAAAACAATAAATGTCTTCGACAAAAGTAGTGTTTTTTTGACAGAATACTTTTGAAACAGAAAAAACAAAATAATTTTGTTTAATCATGCACTTTTGTTGACTTGAGGGCAAAAATAGTTTACAATTAGTTGTTACTAAATTTATGACATAATAGAGAGGTTTATTTATGACAAAGTCTAAATCAAAATTTAAGGGAATATTAAAGAGTGCAGCACTCGGGTTTGCTGTCATCTTATGCAGTGCATTCTTCCCAGCAAATGCGGCTGTCGCACTTGCGGAAAACTTTGAGGGCGAGAGTGCTTTATCAAACACATACCGAATTGAAATCAATAAAGATACAACAGGAAATTCAAATTCCTCAATAGTCACAAAAGGTGACGAGTTCACTGTGCCTGTTGGTGTGTATCAAAGTCCAACAGCTGGAGAACATGTTATTGGTACCAGTTTGACAAGCAATATCACGACTTCAAAAGTTGAAGTATTTTATGCAAATGGCGACCTCGTAAAGACGATTAGTGGTGTGGCTGATTCATCGGCACTTCAAAACCAAACTTTTATCGCAGATCGCATCGGAAGCTATAAAATAACATATACCGTTGTTGAGAATGGCACAACGTACACATATGACTATTCAGTAATATGTGAGGCAGATGAAGCAAATTTTGAGTTTAAGGGAAATGATTCAAATTTAATTCCTTCTGTTTATGATACAGTTTTAAGTGCAAGTCTTGAAGGCGAGAATAAAAACAAAGATATCAAAATTCCGCTTCCAAGTGTTGTGGACGAAGATGGTGAAGAAATATTAACATCAGCAGATTCCCAATACTATATTTTGGATGCAAATGGCAGTGGAATTCCAAGTATTGAAAACAGCAAGAATTGTTTTGTTTATATCAGTTTAACAAATGGCAACGATATCGTAAGCATTCAAGGTGAGGCCGGCGATTATTATATTGATGGCGACACTCTTGTTCAAAATGCAACAGAGCTGAACAACCAGGAATACAAATTAACCTATACCTTCTATCAACTCAATGAGAATGGCAGAACTTTTATCACCTCTACAAGCAGGACATTTACAGTAAGAAATGGATATTATTACACAAACAGCAGCAAAGAAACCAGCGGTTATAGCTTAGTTTCAGATTGGGCCACATCTGTGCCAAACAGTGCAGTGGTAGGAGTTGAAGTTTCTTTGCCAGCAGTCACAGTGACGACATCTGCAACCAATTCTCCATCAAGTGAAGCGGTGGAAGCTTACTACGAAGTTTCTGTAAATAAAATGGTAAATGGACGTTATGACGATCCAGTGACAAGCGAGGTGTATGACAGTGAGAAGCATACATTTAAGGCTGTTGAAGAAGGATCATATCAAATTGTCTATACCATAAGAGACTTTTATGGCAATACAGTTGAGGACTCTTTCTATCTTGACAATGTGCGTGATAATCAATCTGCAAGAGTTTATATGTAAGATGCGGGAACCGATACTGTTCAAAGCGACGGAAGTTATTCAAGCGAAAGCGAATATAAGCTTGCCTCTCAGACAGTTGCAAGAAATATAATTATGTATGCAATCGGAGGCAGTGACAATATGGTGCAGGCACAAGACCTGACTTTGCGACGAGAGATAAGGCTTAATACTACAGTCCGATTTAATATAACAGAACAAAAATACAATGCATACAACCTTATATTTGCTCCTACCGCAAACGGGAACACGGGAACCGATGCAGTTTATAAACAAATAGCTGATGACAACTATGAAATCAGAAAGCAAATGGCTATGGCAGGACTTGATTATACTGATGGTACTGCAGTAAAAGATTGGATGCAAGGCAAATATTTGCTTGTAACGACTACTGGAAAGGATGTGGATGGAAACCTTATTGCAGGAGAGAACCCAGACATAAATGATCCGGCAGTAATTGATCAATTTATTGAGGCAGGATATGCTTTCATTAAACCAGTTGCAGACAGTTATGCAACTTTTAATGCAGGATCTTACAACTTCTATTATTTTGCTAGTGACGGAACGAATGCCGAGACACCTAAGTATTATCCAATTACTCTCTCATCATCTACAGATGAGGCTGTGCCTACAATTACATTTGACACAGACCTTCAAAACATCTATCTCTCGAATGAGATTGTTGAATTTGACGTTGCGGGGGCGAGCGATACTGTTGATGGAAGACTTGAGGTGGTGACAGCATACAGATATTTGGCACAAGATGGTGTATCTCCAGTTGTAGGTGGAGAAACAACTAAGACAATCTCTTACATGCCATTAAGGTGGAATGCAAGCGATAATAACAAATGGTATACCACAAGAGACGAACAAGGCTTAGTAGTAAGTGAAAATTGGTATTATGACAAAACTCTAGACTCGTATACCATTGACCTAAGAGACAAGCCGGCAGATGCAAGGTATATTGAAATACTTTGCTACGCTATAGATGACAGTGGAAATGTTGGATTCTATAATAGAAAAATAGGAATTGCCGATACAACCGACTCTGATTCTCCAGTTCTATATAAAGTTGTTGGCGCGCCAGACGCAGACCAATCATACAATGCTCCACAGTCAATATCACTTCCAACTCTATACTTCACCGATCAAAGGGTGGAATATATGAGTGCAAGTGTTGTGGTTTATAAAATATCAGAGGACGAAAGCGGAGCTGAAACATCCAGACAGGTTATGCAAAGCACAAACATGACAACAAGACTG
Source organism: uncultured Clostridia bacterium (assembly GCA_944384495.1). Lineage (GTDB taxonomy): Bacteria > Bacillota > Clostridia > Christensenellales > UBA1242 > Caccovivens. The sequence continues at coordinate 2,644 of CALWTP010000058.1, read as the reverse complement.
GATACTTATAGAGGAATTTTTGAGGTTGACGGCGGTATATTCAATGCTTCAACCAGCGGAAAATATCAAGCAGTAATTACAGTAAGTGACAGTGCAGATCATTCTGTTTCCACATATTTCACATATAATGTAAGCGGTGGAGTAGTTATTGAAGATCCAGTTATCGACAACATTACTTCAGAGCCTATCGAGGTCGAGATTGATGAGAGTTATAAACTGACAACCCCTTCAATTGCAGTTACTGATTCCACAGAATATGGATATATTGGGCTTAGTGATGACGATGCAAATACTTCAACCTATTACACACCGATAGTAACAACTGCAAGCAACAACACATATGACCTAACCCAATATGAGTTTATAGGCAAATCTACAGGAACATATAAACTTCAATATGAGGTATATTTAATAAGGTATGCCATGAGCGAAGTTACAGACACAGCAACAGAGGGAAAACTATATATTGATGCTCAAGGTAGATTAAAATATGTAGATGCTCCAGATAAAGAATACTTTATCTATTTAGATGAAAACCCATATTATGGCCAAAGCGAAGAAGAAAATCCTGGACAGAACGTTACTGATAAATATATAATGTATGCAAATACAAGCATTACAGGTGTTGGGGGAGAAGCACTAGATGTATCAATATTGGCAGATACCGTGAAACTCTTTGTTTTGACAAGTGACGTTCAAACAATCACTGTAAAAGATGTAATTATAACTGTTTCAGTTGACGATGATGCTTATGCGATAACAAAATACCCAACAATCAATACAGAAAAACCAACGCCTATAACCATTGTGAAACCAAATGTTTCAGTATCTGGCTTTGACAAGGGTAACCGTGTTGATCTTGCCGAATCAACCGTACAAATTTCAAGGACAAGTGGCAGTACAACAACCACATTAGCGACAATCACTCTTGAGGAGTGGGAGAGGCATTTTGACGATGATCCAAGCAATAGAAACTTCAGAATTGTAGGGTCAACAATTAGTTTATTGTTAAGAGACAACGGTCGTTATACAATCAAATATTCAATTCAGGCTGCCGATCATTTAGGCCAAAAAATTGGAGATACAAAAACTCTTGAATACACGATTTCAAACGGAGATGTTGAGGCGCCAACAATTGACCTTACAGATGACTTTGTAAGATCAACCTATCAGCTGGGTGACAAACTAGTTCTCAATATGGCAGGAATTGAAGTCAATGATAATTCCACAGATAAGGATACTCTTTTAGCTACTATGGTTGTTACTTTGACCAACACTGATACAGAGCAGTCTTGGCCACTCAAAAATGATCCTAATGCAGCAGAAGGCGCGTATATCTATGAACACACCTTCGAATCAGCAGGAAACTATACACTGTCAATCACAGTTACAGACGATGCTGGAATTACTGGTTCATCTTCAGTATCCTTCACAGTCACAACCGATGACACTGATCCTGTCAATGTTACAGAAGTATTAGGCGGAGTATTAATCGGAATTTCAGTTGCATTACTTGCTGGTGTTGTGATTTACTTCATTGTATCCAAGGTTAAACTGGATAAAAGAGAAAAGAGTTACAAGGCAAAAACAGCTAAGAAAGAGGACGAAAAGAAAGAAGATTAATTTATAAAATAAAATATCACACTGAAAACCAGTGTGATATTTTTGTGTAAAGTAGCAATTTGCAAATTCTTTAATTTGGCAAAGTATTTTTTATTTAGCTTAAAGACCTTAGTTTTTATGTTCCAGTCAACCAAATGAGCACACATTAAAAATAAATCGAAATGAACAGGATGATATCATAATAAATTTCAATATTACAACATTCTTTTGCTTTATTTTCTTGACAAAAAAGCATATCTATGGTATATTATTACTCGTATCCGTATGCAAAGGGTTTTTGAAGTCTATTTTAATAGCACCCCATAAGCAACGAGTTTGGTTAGAGGAGGTAAAATTTATGTTTGCTATTGTTCAAAGTGGCGGTAAGCAGTACAAGGTTAGCGAAGGCGACATTATCAGCGTTGAAAAACTTTCAAATGCTGTTGGCGATAAAGTTAAACTTGGAGTTATGCTTATAAGCGATGATGGAAAAGTGATGGCTGGCAATCCTTTTGTTCAAGGTGCACAGTGCGAAGCAGAAGTTGTGGCTCATGGAAAAGGCGACAAAATCGTAGTGTTCAAATATAAGCCAAAAAAGAATGAAAGAAAAAAACAAGGCCATAGACAACCATTTACTCAATTGAAAATTTTGACTATAAAGAAATAAGGTTAAATATGACAAAAATTACTTTTTATAAAAAAAGTGGTCAATTTATTGGTTTTAAGGTTGAAGGGCATACGGGCAAGGCGGATTATGGTAGTGATCTACTTTGTGCTCAACTCTCCACAGTTGCTCAGCTTGCTGTTGTTGGAATTCGAGATGTTGGGAAATTCAAAGTCCTCAAAGATAAGATTTCAGATGGTTTTTTTGAACTTATGGTTGAAAATAGGGACGTTAATAGTGAAAAAGTACAATTTTTGCTTGAAACTTGCTATCAATCTTTTAAATCGATAATCATTGACGAAGACAAATTTGCAAAATTGGAGGTAAAAAATGTTTAAGTTTAATGCTCAACTTTTTGCTCATAAAAAGGGTGGTGGT
>CALWTP010000057.1 GCA_944384495.1 uncultured Clostridia bacterium | reverse complement strand
ATTATACCATAAATCAGACAAAATGTAAAGGGGTACTCTAAAAGAAGTTCTTTGTTGGTTTAGTCCACCACTATTCGATCACCTCTAAATTTGTTTAAATTTGTCAACACTTCGTATTCGGTGCTGTTTATTAATTTTGCCAATTGATGGGCATCTTGCATTAAGCACACTTTATCCCCCAGTTGGCAATGGATATCGCTCACATCCACCATAAATGTGTCCATACAGATATTTCCACAACTGCGCGCTTTTTTTCCGTTTATAAAAACATAATACTGGTTTGAAATTTGACGCGGAAATCCGTCTGCATATCCCAGTGGTATTGTTGCCACAACCATATCTTTACAAGCACTAAAACCACACAGATATCCCACATGCTCTCCTTTGTTGACATTTTGCAGGCTGACTATTTGGCTTTCAACAGTCAGAATTGGCTCAACTCCCTCCACTTCATATCCATAAAGCTCGATGCCCATTCGATAGACATCCGCCCTCAAATCTTCAAATATAGCTTTCCCTCCACCAATATGTATAATAGTGTTCCAATATTTTGGCAGTTTATTTATGTAAGTGGCAAAAATTTCTCTTTGCTTTTTGGTGTAATTTCTGTCTGTCGTTAGCGACGAAAAGTGAGTATAAAGTCCTTCCAATGTGATATTATTTGTCTTAAGATATTCAATAATTTTGAGATATTCTCTCATCGTTTGTAGCCCATATCTGTTCATGCCAGAATTGACGCAGAGGTGCATTTTAGGATAAAGATGAGTTTTTTTTGCAAGTTTTACTATTTGTTTAACATGCTCCAGCGAAAATACGGCAAAAGATATTTCTCTTTCCATGCACAGTTTATAATCATCACACATCCCAAAAACGATGATCGTCTTATCTGTTATCTCTCTCGCCAGCAGTGCTTCCTCCTCGTTTGAAACTCCAAAATAATCAATTTCACAAGCAAGCAATGGCAGAATTTCTCTTAAACCATGACCATAGGCATTGGCTTTGATCATTGCACAAATTTTTCCTGGCGTTATTTTCTTCATAAATTTTATATTTTTGTTTAGTTTTTCTTTGGATAAAAAAATTTTTGAAAACATACTCTAGTATATTCTCAAAAATCTTTATTTGTGTTTTGTTAAAATTATAAACAAGCATATCATTTTATTTTTTAATTGCAGGTAAGACTTATAATTTTGAATCTATATAGTGCATATTTGAATTAATGCCATATCTATAAATTTTCTCGATTTTGGCCTGCTTTTGATAAAATCTGTTTGCAATTTCTTTAAAATGATTGATTTCCTCTTCGGTGACAGTTGCGCCATCAGCAATGATAACATCACTGATATTTGTACTATAACAATTTTTGGTAAATATTCCACTTAAATTTGAAACAAAAACTGTATCTTTGATATTCTCAGAGAAAATTGAATAGCCTTGAAATAGGTTTGAATTGGAATCCAGTCCATATAAATCACATATTGTTGGAAGAATATCATAGGTACTGCAAAAATCACTTATGGTGAAGCTTTGCCCGTTTGTTAATTTTTTACTATACATAAACATTGGAATATTATAGTTGTATGTGTTTGAATAATCAGTTTTCTCCGTGCCTCTTATCTTATAGCAAAGATCTGAAAAATAGGCATTGTGGTCAGAATAGAATAAAATTGAAGTATCTTCGTCCCTTCCTTTTTCTTCGAGTGAAGATATGATTTCCCCCACAATGAGGTCAAGGTCGATCATTGCCGATTTATAAATTTTAAACAATTTAAAATCATCCTCATCGGTAGGTAGAACATATTCTGTATTTGCTGTAAACCAAGATGAAAATTTTTCAAAATTTTCGTCAAAAGTTTGATAATATGACTCAAAATTTTGTACATATGAATCATAAGGACCATGCGTTGTCAAAGTGGTATAATATGTCAAAAAACGTCCCTCATCTGGAATAATATGATCAATTTGATTTTGAACAAAAGATATTTCAGGTATCCACTCTTGAAATGTTGTAAAGATATATGGACCAGTATAATCCTCAATGGTATAGAGATTATCAAATCCTATCTTATCACTGCCATGCGAACTTGTCCTGTCATAAAAACTTTCAAAATTAGGATGTAAATAATTTGTGATTATTTCCTCTCCTTGTGAAGAGGCTTTGAATAATTTCGGCAGAGAATACTCAAAGTTATATCCTGCTTTTGCCGATGTTGAAACCAAAGTATCCTTTGGCACACTCCCTAGTAATCCTATTGCCTCACTATAATTGGTCCTATTTCTGGCATAAAATTGATCAAAAATCACAACATTATCGCCGTATATAAGATTGTACAGATTTGGAGTATTATATGGATCAATGCCGTACCATTCCAAACTTTCACATAAAATTACTATAAGATTATCCCCTTGCAAAGGTGCAGACGGATCCCCATATACATGCCCCTCGTCAATGAAATTTTGAAGGGATCTTATTTCACTATCACTCAAATCCTCCTGAAATATATAATGCATAAAACTTTTGGTGTAAAATCCATAATGTCCAAACTTTTTTAAAGCTTCCGTTTTAAATTGAAAATTTTTCCATAAGTATTCATCGCTTGTTTCAACTTCTGTCTGGGCTGAAGTGGCGTGGGTAAGCGTGGTCTGTTGTATTTGATATAAGGATATCCCAAATGCTTCAACTAGTATAAAAAAAGCTAAAACCAAGGTAAATGACGAAAAATATTTTATTTTTATGGTTTTTTTGTTAAATTTTATAATCAAAACCGAGCAAGCCACCATAACCGCAAAAACCATTATGTTTAAAAACACCCCACTCCAATCGATCAAATCCATAGAAAGCGCTGTTGTGGCTTCAGCTCCCAATCTTAACAGATCATAAGAGAGAATGTCTCCGAAAATGAAATACATTGTGGAGTTTACCATGTTCATAGCAAATTGGATAAATAAGAAAAAAAAGAAGAAAACTATTGAGGCTGTCTTATTGTAAACCACATAAATAAATCCAGCGATCATTAAAATTACTGCCAAATCAAATAAAAAATATGTAGGAAGAATCATTATGTTTCCGCTCGAACTTCGAAATCCTAGATATAAAAAATTGACAATTTCTAAAATAATTGCAAATAATATAAATAATAGCGGTAAAATAAACCTATTTAATGGAACTTGTTTCTCTTTATTCATTTGATTCTCCACAACTCTTTTCGATAAAGATTATAACACTCTAGCATCATTTTTTCAAGTGTAAAACTTGATTTTTATAAAAAATTATGTTAAAAATTAACAAGGATTAGTATTTAATGAAAAAATTTTGTCTTCTGTCAATATTATTTTTGCTCATTGCTCTGTTTGAGGTTGGAAAATATTTTTTTGACTTTACTTTATTCTATCCTGCTCTTGTTTTTCAAATAATAGGCTTTGGCTTATTTACTTTTACAATTTTCAAATCTACCAAGAGCATCAAACTCTTTTCTCTGTTTTGCTTTTTAATCAATTTTATATTGTTAATGCAAAACTTTGTAATTTTGACAGAAAACAAAAATACAACAAATGAGTTTTCTTATGTTGTTCATGGTGGCGGAGCCATGGATGGTCAGGCATATCTTAACTGCCAAGAAGGATTTAATTATTATGTGCAAAATGGCTATAATTATATAGAACTTGACTTTCTTTATACAAGCAATAATGAAATTATATGCAGTCACTTTTTGGAAAATGTTGATGGCTATGATTTTTATAACCGACCCTCGCTCGAACAATTTTCGGCAGGTCTGATACAAAATAAATACCATGGAATAACTATGGAATTTTTAATGCAAGAGTTAAAAAATAATCCTCAAATTTATATTATTTTTGATACAAAAGAAGCAAATACTGAAGCTTTATTGGAAGATTTGACAATTTTATTAACTCAAAATGAAATTGATTTTAACAGATTTATCATTCAAGTATATAGTCCGGAAAACTATAATAGTATAAAGGAAAATGATGATATAAAATTCGAAAGGTTTTGGTATACAAACTATAAATTACACCTCAAAAGCTTTGAAGTTTTGAAATATTTTGAAGATTGTGCCGATGTTGAATGTTATGTATTATATATCAATGACTGGTGGGTGTTCACTGAGTTTGATTTTAACACATCCAAGTCTATCGCTGTTCATACCATTCACAATAGAGGCTTTTGTGATTTTATCACAAGCAAAAATGTCGATTATGTTTTCATAGACTGGCCAATTTAATAAATTTTGCAAGATAATAAGCTTCAGAACATAAAATTAGTTAAAAATATGCTAATCATAGCAGTTTTAACATTAATAAATAAGCCAAAATATAAAAATAAAAAAATAAAATAATTTAAAATGTTAACATAAAAAAAGATGCCACCAGCATCTTTTCTTTTAATCTAATCCTCTATCCTAAACAAAGTGGAACGATTATTCCTGCGACAACTATCAAAAGGCAGATTATATATAAAACTTTCCATACGACTGGTTTTGGTCTTACATATCGCCAAGCAAGTATCGCAACGATGATAATCATAATCGCTGTAGCAATCCCCTGCAAAACCATTACAGCTGTATTGAGTTTATTTGCGTCAATAGCAGATAAAACCAAAGAAACTGCATAAAGAATTGTAACTGCAACGATCACCCAAAAAGATATTTTGTTTAATCCCCAAACACTGCTTTTTCTTGAAGATGAGCTTGATGAAGAGCTTGAAGATTTGCTTTTGGTGGTTGATGATTTTTTTGTTGCCATAGTTTTCCTCCTATTTTTTGATTATACAATGATTTTTATTGAATGTCAATCAAAAAAGCGATTAATTTTCTTGACTTTTCATTCTTCGATTTTATCTGACAACTCCATTAGGTACGGGATATATCTCTCCCACATATAACTTCTGATAGGCATTGGTGGATTGTTTTTAAAATAAAGGACAAGGGCGGGTTTTATACCGTGATATTCGTCGAAAAATTGATATCTCTCCAGCTGTCCTTCCAAAATCAATCTCTTAATTTTTGCGTGATAGTTGAAATACATAAACTTAGTCTTTACAAAATTATTTTTTTAATTCTATCCTAGTGCCACATCAAGGATCATCATCAGCACGAAACCCGCGACAAATCCCCAAGTGCTGATATTGGAGCCACTTTTAAATTTTGCTTCTGGCAATAATTCCTCCGCAACCACAAAGAGCATGGCTCCAGCAGAAAATGCCAACAGCCATGGCATAATGCTTGACAAGAGGCTGGATAAAAAAATCCCAATCACCGCCATAATAGGTTCAACTACGCCACTTAAAAAACCATATAAAAAAGCCTTTTTCTTCGATTTACATTCCTCTCTTAAAGGCAAGCTTAAAGCAGCACCTTCGGGGAAGTTTTGTATACCTATTCCAATTGCCAGCCATAAAGCCGAGTAAAAAGCTGAAATTTCACTCAATACAAAAGCATTCCCAAATGCCAACCCAACCGCCAGTCCCTCGGGTATATTGTGCAGTGTCACAGCTAAAAACAATTTCCCGCTTTTAGATAGATGATAATTGTTCGTTTTATTTTTTTTATTGATAAAATAAGCTATAATTTTGTCTATCAGCACCAAAAATAAAGCTCCCAAAATAATACCTATCGCCGATGGAACAAAACTCCACTTGCCAAAATTCGTAGATTGATCCAGTGCTGGAATCAACAGTGACCAAATCGACGCTGCTATCATCAGTCCCGATGCAAAACCTAAAAATAAACTGTTTATTTTTTCACTAATGTTCTTTTTGAACAAAAAAACAATTGCTGAGCCAAGTGTCGTCATTAAAAATATGAATAAAATGCCAATGATTGTGATAGTTGTTCCGTTCAAGTTTTCTCCTTGTGTGCAAAGCTCCCAGTAGCAGTATATTACATGATTAATTCCATTTGTGACATTTATTTTAACAAAAAAGACAGTCAAAACAAATGGCTGTCATTTTTCATTTCGATATGCTGTTGGAAAGCAGTAGAACAAATCGCACCGTCCGATTGCAAATTCTTCTTGTTTCGCGATATAGATTTTTCTTCAAAATCATCATTTTTTTTAGAAAACACTATGTTTTTATTCAATAAGATATTGATGGTGTATGTTTAGTTTAAGTTCTGTTTGCTTCGGTTTAGTATGGTGTATTGCTTGCATCCATAAACTGAAGGCCGGTGTAGAATTTGTAATTTGTCGTCATGTCTCCAGCTCGCTTGATCACCTTGTATGTGATCTCAATATAGTCACATCCATCGCTCCCTGAGAACATCTCTGGGTTTAGGCGACCCGATGTATAGGTGTATCCTGGCGCGAGGTTCTCGTTGTCTAGCACTGATGACCCTGGCTCTACGATCTCATAGTATCGTCTTAGGTTTGTCGTTCCAACCAGTATCAATGGCTCCTCGGATACTACTGGTAGAT